>CALXAA010000014.1 GCA_944386165.1 uncultured Clostridia bacterium | reverse complement strand
TGTACAATACAGAATTCATTCCTTAGAAGTTGCTTAATACTAAATCAAAAAAAGTCCAATTTTTTGGGTTCAGTACATTTGGCGATTTAGATGTGAATTTTTATTCTATCTCGGCAAAACCACGTTTGTGGATTTGTCATTTCCTATATTTATTATACACAGATTATACAGAAAAGTCAAATAAAACTCATATTATTTTTTTTAAATTTTTTCTAACACTCCTTAACCTTCTAAAGAGTGCTTTTCTTAATATATTTATTTTAGTTCTATCAAGTCTCTCATTTTATAACCTTATATTTTAATTGTATATATGAATTGTTTAGTTGATTACATTCCATTAACTTCAATGCTTTTAGTTTATTTAATTCGCTTTGAGAAGTGATTGCCTCTCCATCAATTAAAGTAGAGGTTTCTTTTCCACCTACTAATAATGGTGCAATAACTATATTTACATAGTCTATTAAGTTTTCTCTTAAAAATAGACAATTTAAATTTCCACCTGACTGAATTGTTAGATGGTCAACATTATATTTTTCTGATAAATCTTCTAATAAAACATTTAAATCTAATTTTTCATAGTTTAATATTACTAAATTTGGATATTCTTGTTGTAAAGTGTATGCTATATGATTTTTGTTTGTTGTTACAAGATATAATGTATTCACCCATTTGCATAAATAGTCTATTCCTTTTTTATTTAAATGTGGTTTATTATCTATAATTATAAAACTACAAGGTGTTTTATTAGGATCTTCTGTTCTATCATTAACTCCTATCTTTGCCATAACTCTACCTGTATTCAATGAGAACAAATCTGTTGTTTGTTCAATATCATAATATTGTTGTAACCCTTCTTTTACACCATCTATTTTGCACCAATCTTTGTCTGCATCAAGCTTATCATTATTTCCACTAGTAATTTTTCCATCTAATGACTGTAACATAAATAAGGTAGTTATTGGTTTATTTCTCATTTGATTAACTCCCTTCAATACTTAATTTGACTTTATTATACAATTAAATATATTATTATTCAAGCTATATTCTAAAACAATTGCCTGTAATTCTTTATAAAATTGTCAAATTCAATTATCGCAAGAACTGATAAATTATGAATTTATTGCATTAAATAGAAATAAAGCGACCTTATTCTTTTCAAATTGCTCCATTTGCTTTATTCTAGCCATTACAAACATTCTCAACTTTATTTTCTTTCATAACTTTTTAACTCCTTGAATGTTCTTCATAGCACAGGACTTTGACCTTGTCATAACTCCTAACTAACCCCCTATGAGTTTTGACATTATATCAAAACTCAGTGCTCTACGAGGCAATAAAATTTATTGAGATAATTTTTTACAACAAAAAAATTTCATCCATTTCTGAATGATATTTGTATCTATCTGTTCTATTAGTTCGAACAGAAACGTCATTGGTGCTGATGGTGGGACTCGAACCCACATGGTTTCCCGCTGGATTTTGAGTCCAGTGCGTCTGCCAGTTCCGCCACATCAGCATATTAAATAATATAGCATATTTTTTTTCCTTTGTCTAGTCCTAAAATGTATTTTCTCTTGACTATTTGGAAAAATTAATGTAGAATATATAATATTTAAATATTATAAGAGGAAAAGAGGAATAATAATATATGATATGTTCACAATGTAAAAAAAATACAGCAGTAGTATTTATAAACAAAATAGAAAATGGCGTTTCTTCTATGGAGGGGCTATGTAAAGAATGTGCAAAAAAACGTGGATTAGATGTTCCTGAAAATACAAATGCTAACCCAAATAATTCTAATTCAGTTAATAATATAGATATGAATAATATGTCTAAACAATTAGAATCTTTATTTAAAGATTTATCTTCAAATTTGAAATTAGATAATATTGAAAGTGTAGATTTAGATAACTTTGAGAATGCTGAAGATGATTTAGATGATGAAAATTCTTCAGAAGGTATTGCTATGGGCATTCCTATTGGCTCTATTTTTGCAAATTTTGTACCAAAAAATTCAAAGAATTCAGAGGAAGATAATTCTTCAAATAATGGAAGACAAAAAGTAAAAGTTGAGCAAAAAAAGGCTAAAAAGAAAAAGAAATTTCTTGATACTTTTGGAACTAATTTAACTTTAAAGGCTAAAAATAATGAGCTTGATATGGTTATTGGACGTGATAAAGAAATTCAAAGAGTAATTCAAATTTTAAATAGACGTACAAAAAATAACCCATGTTTAATAGGTGAACCTGGTGTTGGTAAAACTGCAATTGCTCAAGGATTAGCTATTAAAATTGCTAATAATAATGTTCCTGCTAAGCTTTTAAATAAAGAAGTTTATTTATTAGATATGACAGCTGTTATTGCTGGTACTCAATTTAGAGGTCAGTTTGAAGCTCGTATGAAGGGAATTATAGATGAATGTAAAGAACTAAAAAATATAATTTTAGTAATAGACGAAATTCACAATATTATTGGTGCTGGTGATGGAGAACATTCAATGAATGCTGCAAATATTTTAAAACCATCTCTTGCAAATGGTGAAATTCAATTAATTGGTACTACAACATTAAGAGAATATAGAAAATATATTGAAAAAGATTCTGCATTAGAAAGAAGATTTCAACAAGTTTTAGTTGAAGAACCAAATATTGATGATACCATTTCAATTTTAACAGGTATTAAAAAATATTATGAAGATTATCATAAAGTAAAAATTTCTAATGATGTTATTAAACAAACTGTTATTATGTCTGAAAAATACATTCATGATAGATTTTTACCAGATAAAGCAATTGATATATTAGATGAAGCATGTTCTAGAATTAATCTTGAAAATAAAGAATTGTTTAGATTAGAAATGTTAAAACAAGAACTTGCAAAAGTTCAAGCTCAAAAAGAAGATGCTGCCTTAGCTGACTCTACAGAGGATTATCAAAAAGCTGCTGATTTAAAAACAAAAGAATGTCAATTAATTGAGGAAATTGATCATTTAAATAGTATAATTCAACCAAAATATTTAACAATTCAAGATGTTGCTCAAGTTATTGAAAATTGGACTAAAATTCCAGTAAAAAAAATAACTGAAGCCGAAACACAAAAGTTGTTAAATCTTGAAACAAATCTTCACAAAAGGGTAATTGGTCAAGATAAAGCAGTAAGTGCTGTATCTCGTGCAATTAGAAGAAAACGTGCAGGACTTCAAAGTACAAAACGTCCACCATCTTTCATATTTGTCGGCCCTACAGGTGTTGGAAAAACTGAACTTGCAAAAAGTTTAGCTTATGAAATGTTTGGTTCAGAAGATTCTATAATTAGAGTTGATATGTCTGAATATATGGAAAGTCATTCTACAGCAAAACTTATAGGTGCACCTCCAGGTTATGTAGGATATGATGATGCTGGTCAATTAACAGAAAAAGTAAAGAGAAAACCTTATTCAATTATTCTTTTTGATGAAATTGAAAAAGCTCATTCAGATGTTTTTAATATTTTGTTACAAGTTTTAGATGATGGAAAACTTACTGATTCTCAAGGAAATGTAGTTAGTTTTCAAAATACAATTATTATTATGACATCAAATGCAGGTTCAAATTTAAATAATAATTCAATAGGTTTTGATAAGAGAACTGTTGATAATAATAAAATTGAAGAAAACTTAAAACAAGTTTTTAGACCAGAGTTTTTAAATAGAATAGATGAAATTATAGTATTTGATCCTTTAACAAAAGACGAACTTCTTCAAATTGTAGATCTAATGTTAAAAGATACAATTAAGGCCTTAAATGACAGAAATATTTCCTTAATAGTTTCTGAAGCAGCTAAAGAATTTATATTGTCTAAAGGTACTAATTTAAAATATGGTGCAAGGCCTTTAAGAAGAGCTATTCAAAGATATATTGAAGATGAAATTTCTGAGATGATTTTAAAAGGCGATGTTAAAGATGGTCAAAAAGTTGTTGTTGATGTTGAAAATGATGAATTGAAAATTAATGTATTTTAAATTGACATCTTGTAATTAGGAAGGATTTATATAAATATGAGAAAAGAAAACATTCCAAATATGTTAACTATAATAAGATTTATATTAATACCATTTATTTTTGGTTCAGTAATTTCTCGTCACTATTTTGTTGGTATAGTTATATTTACAATTTCAGCTTTTACAGACATTTTAGATGGATATATTGCTCGTAAATATAACTATATCTCAGATATTGGAAAATTAATCGATCCTCTTGCTGATAAACTAACACAGTTATCTTTATTACTAGCATTAACTATTTTGAATATATTACCTTGGTGGATTTTAGCTGTTGTTTTTGTAAAGGAGTGTGCTATTGTAATTACTGCTTCTGTCCTTTATAAAAAAGATGATGTTGTTGTTTATAGTAAATGGTATGGAAAACTTGCAACTTCATTATTTTATTTAGCTATAGTATGTTCTCTTGTAATAAATCAATTTCATATTAATTTACCTTTTAGATTTGATTTATATATATATTATTTAGCTATACTTTCAACGATTTTTTCACTTATTATGTATGCTATACAATTTAAAATTAAGCAAAAAGTACAAGATACATTCTCTAACTCTAAATAAAAAAAGATGGATTTTATTCCATCTTTTTTATGCTTCAGCGTTTACTTCTTCTTTATTTTCTTTGTCTTCATTTTCTTGTTGTTGTTCTTCTTGTTTTGGTTCGTCTTCTCCTTCAACTTCAATTTTAATTTCTTGGTATCTCTTCATACCAGTACCTGCTGGAATTAATTTACCAATTATAACATTTTCTTTTAGTCCAATTAAGTTGTCTTCTTTTCCTTTTATTGCAGCTTCTGTTAATACTCTTGTTGTTTCTTGGAATGAAGCTGCTGATAAGAAACTGTCTGTTGCAAGAGAAGCTTTTGTAATACCTAATAATGCTCTCTTTCCTATAGCTGGACGTTTACCTTGTTCTACGGCATCTTTATTCTTGTCTTCAAATTCATACATATCAACTAATGATCCTGGGAACATATCTGTGTCTCCTCCATCATCCACTCTTACTTTACGAAGCATTTGTCTTGCAATTACTTCAATATGTTTGTCATTTATATCAACACCTTGATTTCTGTATGCTTTTTGAATTTCTGAAATAACATATTCGTAAACGCCTTCTGGTCCTTTTATTGCTAATATTTCAGATGGGTTTATTGACCCTTCTATTAATGGATCTGCAGCTTTAACTTCATCTCCATCTTTTACTTTTAGTTTTGATCCAAATGGTATTACATATGTTCTAGAATCATCTTTAGATGTAACAATTACTTCTAATTTTTTCTTTGATTCTGATATTTTTACTTTTCCATCTATTTCTGTTATTACTGCAACACCCTTTGGTTTTCTTGCTTCAAATATTTCTTCAACTCTTGGAAGACCTTGTGTGATGTCTGCTACACCTGCTACACCACCAGAATGTATTGTTCTCATTGTAAGCTGTGTTCCAGGTTCACCAATTGATTGAGCTGCTATAATACCTACAGATTCACCAATTGATACTAAGTCTCTTCTTGCTAATCCCATTCCATAACATTTTTGACATACACCGTGTTTTCCTCTACAAGCAATTACAGAACGTACTACTACTTTTGTTATACCTGCATCTACTATACGTTTTGCAATATCTTTATTAATCATTGTATTTTTGTCTACAATTACTTCATTTGTTTGAGGGTCTAAAATATCGTCTAATGGGAATCTTCCTTCAAGTCTTTCTTGTAATCCTTCAACAATTTGATTTCCATCTTTAATATCTTCTATTGTTAATCCATCTTTTGTTCCACAATCATATTCTCTTACTATTATATCTTGTGATACATCTACAAGTCTTCTTGTTAAATATCCTGAGTCTGCTGTTCTTAAAGCTGTATCTGAAAGTCCTTTACGTGCACCATGTGATGATATAAAGTATTCCAATGCATCTAGACCTTCACGGAAACATGATCTAATTGGTATTTCTACTGCTTTACCTGTTGTACTTGCCATAAGTCCTCTCATACCAGCAATTTGTCTTAATTGGTTCATATTACCACGGGCTCCTGATTTTACCATCATATATATTGGGTTTAAGTCATCAAAGTTTTCTTCCATTGCTTTACTTACATCATTTGTTGCTTTTTCCCAAATATTTACTATTGATTGATATCTTTCATCATCAGTTATTAAACCTCTTCTATATTGTTTTCTAACTTTTTCTACTTCTTGGTCTGCATTTGCTAATATATCTTTTTTAGCTTCTGGAACTTTAACATCTGCAACTGAGAATGTTATACCAGCAAGTGTTGAATATTTAAATCCAAGTGCTTTAATATAATCTATTACTTCAGCAGATTCTATTAATCCATGTTTATCAATTGTTCTTTCTATTATTGTTCCCATTGATTTTTTCATAACAGGGAAATCTATTTCATATTGGAATGGATCTTCTTTTCTATCAATAAATCCTAAATCTTGTGGAATTCCTTGGTTGAATATTATCCTTCCTACACTTGTTTGGATCTTTTTAGATTTCATTACTCCATCTATTTCTTTTGTAATTCTTACAAATATTTTTGCATGAATTGATACTGCTTCATTTTGGTATGCAAGTAATGCTTCATCAGGATCTTTAAAATATTTTCCTTCTCCTAATTCTCCATCTAATGTCATTGTTAAATAGTAACTTCCTAAAATCATGTCTAGTCTTGGTACAGCAACTGGTTTACCATCTTGAGGTTTCAAAAGGTTATTTGTTGCAATCATTAAATATCTTGATTCTGCTTGTGCTTCTGGTGTTAATGGTAAGTGTACTGCCATTTGGTCACCGTCAAAGTCAGCATTAAATGCTTCACATACAAGTGCATGTAATTTTATTGCTCTACCTTCTACTAAAACTGGTTCAAATGCTTGTATACCTAATCTGTGTAGTGTTGGAGCTCTGTTTAGCATTACTGGGTGATCTTTTATTACATCTTCAAGTATCCCCCATACTTCTGGACTTAATCTTTCTACCATTCTTTTTGCATTTTTTATATTATGTGCTATATGTCTTCCAACTAATTCTTTCATAACAAATGGTTTGAATAATTCAATTGCCATTTCTTTTGGTAGACCACATTGATAGATTTTTAATTCTGGTCCTACTACTATTACTGAACGTCCTGAATAGTCAACTCTTTTTCCTAATAGGTTTTGACGGAATCTTCCTTGTTTTCCTTTTAATAAATCTGATAAAGATTTAAGTGGTCTGTTTCCAGCTCCTGTAACAGGTCTTCCTCTTCTTGAGTTATCTATTAATGCATCTACTGATTCTTGTAACATTCTTTTTTCATTTCTTACAATTATTTCTGGTGCACCAAGTTCAAGTAGTCTTTTTAATCTGTTATTTCTATTTATAACTCTTCTATATAAATCATTTAAATCTGATGTTGCAAATCTACCACCATCTAATTGTACCATTGGTCTTAAGTCTGGTGGAATTACTGGTACTACATTCATTACCATCCATTCAGGTCTATTTCCTGATTGATAAAATGCTTCAACTGTATCTAGTCTTTTTATTAGTTTTGCTTTTCTTTGTTCACTTGCATTTTCAATATCTTTTTCTATTTGTTCTGTTAGTTTTTTTAAATCTATTTCTTCTAATAATTTTCTAATTGCTTCAGCTCCCATTTCAGCTTTGAATGATTGTTTTCCATATTTTTCTTCTGCTTCATGGTATTCTTTTTCTGTTAATATTTGGCATTTTTCTAATCCTGATGTTCCTTTGTCTGTTACTATATATGATGCAAAATATATAACTTTTTCAAGATTTCTTGGCGAAATATCTAACATTAAAGCTATTCTACTTGGAATTCCTTTAAAATACCAAATGTGTGCTACTGGAGCTGCTAGTTCTATGTGCCCCATTCTCTCACGTCTTACTTTTGATTTTGTAACTTCAACACCACATCTATCACAGACTATTCCTTTATATCTTACTCTCTTATATTTTCCACAATGGCATTCCCAGTCTTTAACTGGTCCAAATATTTTTTCGCAAAATAAACCATCTTTTTCTGGTTTTAGTGTTCTATAATTAATTGTCTCTGGTTTTTTTACTTCTCCTTTTGACCATTCTCTTATTTTTTCATCTGATGCTATTCCTATTTTTAATTTATTAAATATCTCTAATTCGTCTTCTTCCATCTTTATTAGATGTCCCCCTTCTTAAATTTTTTTGGGTAATTTTCAAACAGCTCATTGTATATCCACTGCACCTGCAAAATTTTATGTCATACAAGAGCTTTTGAAAATTTATTTAATTGATTATTTTTTATTCTATAATGTCTTTATCATTGTCAAGATTATCATCAGCTAAATCACTATCATAAATATCTTCTTCGTCATCAATATTTTCTTCATCAAAAAGCTCATCACTTTCTTCTTCATCATCTACCATCTCGTCTTCTTTATAGCCGTCTTCTAAATCTTCTAAATTTAAAACATCTTCTTCTGTAAGGATTTTTTCTTTTCCAACTTCTTCATAATCTATACCTTCATCAATGTGTTCTTTAAGTTCAAGTTCTTGATTGTCTTCTGAGAATAGTCTTACATCTAATCCTAATGCTTGTAATTCTTTTACAAGTACTTTGAAGCTTTCTGGAACTCCTGGTTCTGGAATGTTTTCACCTTTTACAATTGCTTCATATGCTTTAACACGTCCTACAACATCATCTGATTTTATTGTTAATATTTCTTGTAATGTATATGCTGCACCATATGCTTCAAGTGCCCAAACTTCCATTTCTCCAAAACGTTGTCCTCCAAATTGTGCTTTTCCTCCTAAAGGTTGTTGTGTTACTAATGAGTATGGACCTGTAGAACGAGCATGTATTTTATCATCTACTAAGTGATGTAATTTTAACATATACATAACTCCAACTGTGATTGGACTTGCAAATGGTTCTCCTGTTCTTCCATCATATAGTGTTTGTTTTCCATCAGGTGATAATCCTGCTTCTTTTAGTAATTCTTCTATTTCTTGATCTGATGCTCCATCAAATACAGGTGTAGATACTTTCCATCCTAGTGCTCTTGCTGCAGCACCTAAGTGAACTTCAAGAATTTGTCCTAAATTCATACGTGATGGAATTCCTAGTGGGTTTAATAATATATCTATTGGTGTTCCATCTGGTAAGAATGGCATATCTTCAGCTGGTAAAATTCTAGAAATAACACCTTTATTACCATGACGTCCAGCCATTTTGTCTCCAACTGAAATTTTTCTTTTTGTTGCTATATAACATCTAATTACTTGATTTACTCCAGGTCCTAATTCTTCTGAATTGTCTCTTGTAAAGATTTTTACATCAACTATTGTTCCTGCTTCTCCATGTGGTACACGAAGTGAAGTATCTCTTACTTCTCTTGCTTTTTCACCAAATATTGCACGTAATAATCTTTCTTCTGCTGTTAAATCTGTTTCTCCTTTTGGAGTAACTTTTCCAACTAATATATCTCCTGGTCTTACTTCTGCTCCTATTCTTATAATTCCATTTTCATCTAGGTCTTTTAATGCATCATCACCAATATTTGGTATATCTCTTGTTATTTCTTCTGGACCTAGTTTTGTATCACGACATTCGCAGTCATATTCTTCAATATGAATTGATGTAAATATATCTTCTTGTACTAGTCTTTCATTTAAAAGAATAGCGTCTTCGTAGTTGTAACCTTCCCATGTAGAGAATGCAACTAACATATTTTTTCCTAGTGCCATTTCTCCATCTTTTGTTGCAGGTCCATCTGCTAGTGCATCACCTTTTTTAACTTTTTCTCCTTTCACAACAATTGGTCTTTGATTAATACATGTTCCACCATTTGTTCTCTTGAATTTACGTAATTTATGAATTACTGTTTTTCCATTATCATATTTCATTGTAATGCTATCACCAGTAACTTTTTCTACAATTCCGTCTTCTTCTGCTAATACTAATATTCCTGAGTCTTTGGCAGCTCTGTATTCTATACCTGTTGCTATTATTGGTGCTTCTGATGTCATTAATGGAACTGCTTGACGTTGCATGTTTGAACCCATTAGAGAACGTTTTGCATCATCATTTTCCAAGAATGGTATCATTGCAGCTGCTATTGATACTAATTGTTTTGGTGATACATCTATGTATTGAACTAAATCTTTGTCTACCTCAATAATTTCATTTCTATGTCTTACACGTACACGTTGATTAATAAATTCTCCATTTTCGTTCATAGGTTCTGATGCTTGTGCAATCATATAATTATCTTCTACATCTGCACTCATGTATTCAACAATATCTGTTACTCTATGTGTTTCTGGATCTATTTTTCTATATGGTGTTTCAATAAATCCATATTCATTTATATTTGCAAATGATGATAATGCTGAAATTAATCCTATATTTGGTCCTTCTGGTGATTCTATTGGACATAGTCTACCATAATGTGTATAATGAATATCACGTACTTCGAATCCAGCTCTTTCTCTTGAAAGTCCTCCAGGTCCTAATGCTGAAATTCTTCTTTTATGTGTTAGTTCTGAAAGTGGGTTTGTTTGATCCATAAATTGTGATAATTGTGAACTACCAAAGAATTCTCTAATTGATGATGTTATTGGTTTTGTGTTAATTAATGTTTGTGGTGTTATAACATCTAAATCCTGAATTGTCATTCTTTCACGTACTACTCTCTCAAGTCTTGCTAATCCAATTCTGAATTGATTTTGTAATAGTTCTCCTACACATCTGATTCTACGATTTGCTAAATGGTCTATATCGTCTGCTTTTCCATAGCCATGATACATATTTAGTAAAAAATTTACTGATGCAATCATGTCTTCTGTTGTTATATATTTTGGAACTAGTTCATCCATTCTTTGTTTTAGTATTGTTACTAATTCTTCGTCTGAACTATTATCCATTATATTTTTTAATACTTCATAATTAACATATTCTTTTATGTGTAAACTACTTAAATCAACATTTGGTAATACTGCATGAATATTTACTACTCCATTACCTATTATTCTTAATCTTTTTTCATTAAATTTAATGTCAACTACATTTATTCCTGCATTTTGAATTTCTTCAGCTACTTCTGGTGTAATGATTTCTCCTGATGTAACAAGTACTTCACCTGTTTCTTTGTTTACAATATCTTCAAATGCTACTTGATTTTTGATTCTATTTGATAAACTTAATTTTTGGTTGAATTTATATCTTCCTACTTTTGCTAAGTCATATCTTCTGTTATCAAAGAATAATCCATTAAATAAACTTTTTGCAGCTTCTACTGTTGGTAATTCTCCAGGTCTTAGTTTTTTGTATATTTCTATTAAAGCATCTTCTCCTGTTTTGATTGGGTCTTTTTGTATTGTTGTCTCTAATAATGTTTCTTCTCCAAATAATGATCTTATTTGGTCATCTGATACTAACCCTATTGCTCTTAGTAGTGTTGTTATTGGAATTTTTCTTGTTCTGTCTACACGTACCCACATCATGTCATTTCCATCTGTTTCATATTCAAGCCATGCTCCTCTTAATGGCATAATTGTTGATGTGTATGTTTTCCTTCCTGTTTTTGTGTCAAATATTTCATCATAGTAACATCCTGGTGAACGTACTAACTGACTTACAACAACTCTTTCTGCACCATTTATAATAAATGTTCCACTTTCTGTCATTAGAGGAAAGTCTCCTAAGTAGATTTCTTGTTCTTTTATTTCTCCAGATTCACGGTTTATTAGTCTTACTTTTACATGTAGTCTTGTAGAATATGTTGCATCTCTTTCTTTTGCTTCTTCTTCTGTATATTTTGTTTTGTCTTCCATATAATAGTCAAAGAATTCTAATACTAAATTTCCTGTGTAGTCTACAATTGGTGAAATGTCTCTTAATACTTCTCCTAGTCCTTCTTCTACAAACCAGTCATAAGAATCTTTTTGAACTTTGATTAAATTTGGCATTTCAATATAATCGCCAACTTTTGAAAAATCTTTACGGGTTGTTCTTCCGAATTTAACATCTTTGATTTCCAAAAAAAATCACTCCTTATAAAATATTAAGCAGTTAAAATGTTGATAAATATTTAAATTAGAAAAATCCCCTCTTATAATATAATTTAGCAAAGTTTCGATAATTGTCTGCTCCTACAATTTTCTCTGCTTTGCCTCTTTTATATTTAATTCTTATTTTTCTAAATTTTATCCGTTTTGAATTAATTTTTTAGTAATTTGTTTTTGATTCAAAATATACATTTTACTATACTTTGGTATCCCAAAAAATTATTATGTGAAATGTAACAAATTACCATTTTGCAAATTTATACGCATATAATTTTACCACATTTATCTTTAGCTTGTCAACTGATTTTGCATAATTTTGCAAAAAATTTATTGTTATTTATTATGATAATAAAAAAGTACTTGCTACAAAAGAAAAAATGTTGTAATATAATATAGAAATTGAAATATTCATATCAAATTTATAAAGAAAGGAGTATTGTAGTAAATCAAGCGCCAGAACTAATAATATATATATTAATAGAAATAGTTGACGAGGTCTAGAGTTTATCGAATTTTTCGGCGGATGCTCTAGTGGATTGCTTAGTCCAAAGCATTAAACAAAAAATAGTAGAAATATTATAACAGACATTAATGCATAAGCTGTATATTTCAATTCCACAATTTAAAATTTTTTAGGAGGTATTCACAATGTGTGGAATTATTGGATATATAGGAAGCAAAAAAGCTACACCTATATTAATTAATGGTCTTTTAAGACTAGAATACAGAGGTTATGATTCAGCAGGAATTGCTACAATTGAAAAAGATGGTCTTTCTGTTATGAAAGATAAAGGAAGAGTAAAAAATTTATATAATTTAAAAGGTATTGATGATTTACAAGGAACAATAGGAATTGCTCATACTAGATGGGCTACCCATGGAAAACCATCTAAAGAAAACTCTCACCCTCATTTAGATAACAGTAAAAATTTTGCTGTTGTTCATAATGGAATCATAGAAAATTATAGTGATTTAAAAGAATTTTTGGAGAAAAATGGATATACTTTTTATTCTCAAACAGATACTGAAGTTATCCCAAATTTGATACATTATTATTACACTAAAGATAAAAACAATGATAAAGATAGAATTTTAAGAGCTGTTCAACATACATGCAAAGATTTAAAAGGAAGTTATGCAATTCAAGTAATTTCAAAATATATGCCAGATAATATGATTGTTGTTAGAAAAGACAGTCCTCTTGTAATCGGAAAAGGTGATGGAGAATGTTATGTATCTTCTGATATACCTGCGATTTTATCATTTACTAAAGATTTTTATCTTTTAAATGATAATGAATTTGCTGTTCTATCAAGAGATAAAGTAGATTTTTATGATATTGATTTAAATAAAATTAATAAAAATGTTAAAAATATTGAATGGTCTGCAAGTTCTGCTGATAAAAATGGTTTTGAAGATTATATGTTAAAAGAAATACATGAACAACCAACTGCTATAAGAGAAACTATAGGCTCTCGCTTACCAGAAAATGAGCAATGTAATTTTGATGATTTAAAATTTACAAAAAAATTTCTTACAAGTATTAACAAAATATATATTATAGCCTGTGGCACTGCAATGCATGCAGGACTATCTGGAAAAATTGCAATTGAAAAACTTTGCAGAATTCCTGTAACAGTTGATATTGCTTCAGAATTTAGATATAGAGATCCTATTATAGATAAAAATACTTTATGTATTTTCATTTCACAATCTGGAGAAACAGCAGATACAATTGCAGCATTAAAATTATCAAAATCAAAAGGTGCTACAACTCTTGCAGTTTCTAATGTAATTGGCAGTTCTATTACAAGAGAAGCAGACTATTCTATTTATACACATGCAGGTCCAGAAATAGCTGTGGCTTCAACAAAAGCATATACTTCTCAAATAGTTTTATTAAGTTTATTAGCTATATATTTTGCAGAAATATTAGAAACAGCTTCAGTTTTTGAATTAAAAGATTTGAAAAAGGAATTATTAGACCTTCCAAACAAAATAGAAATTGCATTAAAAAGCTCAAAAAGAATTCAAGAATTTGCAAAAAAAATATATCAAGAAAAAGATGTATTTTTCTTAGGAAGAGGTGTTGATTATAATACAGCATTAGAAGCTTCTTTAAAGTTAAAAGAAATTTCTTATATTCATTCAGAAGCATATGCTGCAGGTGAATTAAAACATGGTCCAATTGCTTTAATTGAAAATGGAATTACAGTTATAAGTATTATTACTGACCCTAAATTAGTTGAAAAAACAATTAGTAATATTCAAGAAGTTATAACTCGTGGTGCAAAAACATTAGTTATTACAAACCAAGAATTACCTGCTAATAATTTTGATACTATTATTACTGTTCCTGATGTAAATGTTTTATTATCACCAATACTTTCAATTATTCCTTTACAATTACTTTCATACTACATTTCTAAAGAAAAAGGATTAGATGTTGATAAACCAAGAAATTTAGCAAAATCTGTAACAGTTGAATAGAAAAATTCAAGAGAGTTTCATACATTGAAACTCTCTCTGACTTTTATTTTATACCCAATTTTTCAAATAGTTTTCATTAAATTTATATCTAGCAGATGGTCTATATGCTGATTCTTTAACTATTTGGTCTGTCTTTTTTATCATAGGTTCAATCTTTTTTCTAAAATTAGCTGATACTAATTTTTTATCCAAAATTATTTCATAAACTTGTTGTAATTCTGAAATAGTAAATTCTTCTTCTAAAAAACTAAAAGCAATATTTGTATTATCAATTCTATTTCTCAATCTTTTTAAACCTGTATGAATTATAATTGCATTTAGTTCACAGATTTCTGAATCTCCAAATAATTTATTCATATATTCTATACTATCCCTTTCTTTTCTTGTATAAGTTTCTATTTTATATTCTATATTTTTCTTTTCACTTTCTAGAGTAACTTTTTGAAAATTTACATCTTCATCTTTAATTGTTATATCATAAAAACTTAAATTTTCTATATTTTTTTGAATATTATTTTTGTTTATTATTACTAGATATGTAATTAATATTTCATGAGTTTCATCATAATATTGAGGATCTGCCCAAGTATATAATTGTTCTATATAAAATTTTGAAATTCCAAACATTTCTATTATTTTATTACATGCTGTAATTTTAGCTTCTTCTTTATTATTAATATCAAATGTTGGTAAATTATTGTTTTCATCTAAAACTATTTGTAATTTTTTTTCTCTTAATTTTCTTACATCTTTTCTTTCTTTATTATCTGTAGTAAATATAACCACATTAATTTTGACATTCATTCTTAAACTTTCCTTTCTACACATCAAAACAGGTTCTCTTATTTCTGTGGCATGCTACTCCCTTTTGTTTTACCAAAAATAATAATGTATCTGTGTCACAGTCTAAATAAATTTTTTCTATTTTTTGTATATTACCACTTTTTTCTCCTTTTGTCCATAATTGTTTTCTACTTCTACTATAATATGTTGCTAATTTTAATTCGAATGTCTTTTTTATACTATCTTCATTTGAGTATGCAAGCATTAATACTTCTTTTGTTTCAATGTCTTGTACAATTGTTGGAATTAATCCATATTGTTTTTGAAAATTCATAATTTTTATATAACAATCTACTAAATTTAATTTTCCTGATGTTATTGCCATTCCAAGAACTTGGTTAAATCCTAATTCATGTATTGCCTTTATTTCTTCTAATGTTGTTATTCCTCCTGCTACCATAATATCATTTTTTGTTTTTCCAACTAATGTTTGAAAAAAATGCAAATCTGTTCCTGAATTTAAACCTTCAACATTTACATTAGTAATCAAATATTTTTCACAATAACTTTCAAGTTCCTGCATTTTTTTGTATATATCTTCATTTTCTAATTTTTGCCATCCATGTGTTGCTAATTTTCCATTCTTTGTATCAAGTGCTACAATGACTTTTTCTTTTGGAAGTTGTTCAAGAAATTCTTTACTTGCTTTCGTTCCTATTATTATTCTTTTAGCTCCTGCTTCAATATATTCTTCAGCTAGTTCAATACTTCGAATTCCTCCTCCTATGTTACAATCTACTTTTTGGCACATCTTTTTTATTAGCTCTTTATTATCTCCTTTTCCCATTGCAGAATCAATGTCTATTACATTTATCTCTGGAAATAATCTATATTGTTCTAGCATATCATCTATATTCTCATTCTCGTAAACCTTTTCTTTTCCTTGTATTAATTGAACGGCTTTTCCTCCCATTATATCAATTGAAGGTATTATCATAACTATATCACCTCTTTTAAATATTCTTTTTCTTTCATTTTTTCTATTTCATGTTGAATTATTTCTTCTACTGTTATTGGTTCTTTTTCTCCAATTTTTGTAATATCTATATCTTTTAAAATTTTAACAATTTCTTTTTCTACGTTAAAATATTTGTAATTTGAAACAGCAACTATTATTTTCCAATATATATATTGTGATATTTCATTTACTAAAATTTTTCTTTTAGTCATATTTTCATGAAAATGTTTTCCTATTTTTGCTTCTTCAATTTCTTGTTTTTCTGCCTCAATTTTCTTATTGCAAAAATCTATTGTATTTTGTTCTTTTTGGATTAATTCTTGTATTATTTTCTTTGTATTTGACATTTCTTTTGTGATTGAATTATTATCTCTTATATATTCATATATGTACTCTAAATTTCTTAATCGACTATTAAATTCTTTATAACATTCAAGTACCACTTCATCACTTTTTAATTGTCTAAATGTATCTTTTGTAAGTGATTTTCCTGTTTGCATATCATTTGCTCTAATGCAATCTTGTGAAATTTCATCAATTACTATTATATCTCCATTTTGATCAAATCCCATTTCCATTTTCATATCTATTAATTTTATACTTTTTCTTTCTAAATCTTTTCTTATTATTTCTCCTACTTTTATTAATATTGTTTTAGCTTTTTCAAATTGTTCTTTGGTTAAAATTTCTAAACCTATAATATAATTTTCATTTAAAGTTGGATCATCAACTCCTGCAACTTTTATATCTTGTTTTAAATCAAATTTGTATAATGGTGTTTTTAATTTTTGACCTTCTTTTACCAAACTTGGATATAATCGTACAATACTTCCTGCAGCATAATATCTGCATATGAATTCAATTGGTATTGTTTTTACCTTTTCAACTAATATACCTTTTTCCCCATCAATTTCTTCAATTTTATTACTTTTTATTTGTGTTTTTATCCCATTTTTTTCCAACAGATTCATAAAATACATATTACTTATTAATCTTTCTTTATCAGTTTCTTTTATATTTTCTTCTCTTTTTGAAGTTATTGATCTTAGATGTGGTTTGAAACACATAAAATATGTATTTTCATTTATTTCATATATTTTTTTTGATTTTCCTTCAACTACTATTTTTTTATACATTTTTCCACTTTTTCTCCTTTTCTATTTTTTTATACTTTTTTCCACTTGTTTTATACAGTCTTCTATTGGCATATTTGTATCTAAATTTATAATTTTCACTAAATTGTGTGTTTCTACAAAATTAATAGCCTTTTTATATAAAACATAATATTTTTCTAATGATTTTAATTCATCAAATTGATCTTTATCTTGTGTTCTTCTTTCTAATGATATTTGTGGTGGAATATCACAGAAAAATAATATATCTGGTAATGGTTTCCATGACATTATTGCTTCTAATATTTTTTCTTCTGGTAATCCTTCATCAATCAAATCTGTCAAAAATGTTAAAATTGACCTATCAAATATACTATTTACATTCTCTGGTGCTTTCCAATGATTTTTTCCAATAATTGTTGCCCATTCAAAATATTTACCTGCATTCCATAATGATTTTGCTTGACTTCCTATTGAACCTGAATATGGCGTAATTAATACTGTCGAATTTGAATTTAGTATTGGATTTTGCACTAAATATTTTGCAAGTGTTGATTTTCCAGAACCATCTAATCCATCAAATGCTATTATTTTTCCTTTTTTCTGTTTTTTAATTAGTCCCACATCTTCAAACAAAGGTATTTTTTCTGCCTTTTTTGTTGCTAATATTGCTCCAAATTTTACAAAAGGTTTATATTCTACTAATCCATTATCTTCTGCACTCTTTCCCGTTTCTATGACATCAAATATACTATCAGCCCACCCTAATGTTACTGCCGCTTCTACACTTCCAGAAATTTTTACTATATTTCCTTCTTTTATTCCTAAATATTCTTTTGCTAAATTAGTATAACTTGTTGCAACTTTTCTTTCTCTAAAATATTGAATTGGCATATCTTTTTGTTCTTTTCTTACCATTAAACTTATTCTACAATTTTTTTGTTCAAAATATTGTAATGAAATCATTGATTTATGACCACTTTCTAACCATTGATCACTTCCATATATAATCATATCAAATTCATGTGCATATCTTTTTATATCTTCCCATCTTAATAATGTAACTTCCAATATATAATTATCTTTTTCAAATCTATGTACTAATTTTCTTGAATTTTCTATTTCTGGTATTTCTAATTGTTTTAAATATTGTTGTAAAACTGGTAAAAGTTTTCCTTTTCCTGCACCTAATTTTATTACTGGTTTTTCTCTCATTTTTTATTTTCCTTTCTATTATTTTTCTCTTCAAATAAAATTTTTTCTATTTCTTTTGATAGTTTCTCATATTTATTTTTTGTTATTTTTTGTAAATCATCTTTTGAAATTACAATAATATTTGTAGATTCTGATGTTTTTGAAAATGCCTGACCATTAAACGAATTTCCTATTAATGTTATAAGTGATTTTACCATGTTTTGAGACATCGTAGGAATACATTGTTGTAGCAAATTATAACTTCCTTGAAAAGCATCTAAAATAGCTTCTTCTAAATTCATTTTGCTTCCTATTCCAACTATTCCTATACATTCTTTTTTAGAAAATGGTTCTTTTCCTATAATAATAATATTGTCTAGTTTTTTTCTTGGTTTTAATACTTCAACATCTATAATTACTTTACTAGAAGCTTCCATAGCTATTCCACTTAATTCACCATATCCTTGTAATCCGTGTACATCTCCTAAATACAAACCAGCACCTTCTATGTCTACCGGAAGATATATATCTGTTTCTTCTGTAACAAACGGAATATCAAGATTTCCTCCATTTCTTTTTTGTGCATGACCAGTTTTTATATTTTCTATAGCAGAAGAAACTGCAATCATTCCTATCATTGGTTTATATGGTAGATTTATTCCATTAGTATAACTAATTTCTCTTTCAGAACATTTCTGTGAAATAACTGGAATTCTTTCAGCAATTCCAAGATTTGTTAATGGTTCTATTCCTGCAGTTTTAGAAAGGCTTTGAGCCATTTCTTTTACTTCTATTTTATATATATGTACTTTTAATACATCTCCAGGTATTGCTTCATTTATATAGATTGGTCCTGTTAATGGATGATGATGTGTTTTTCCATCTTTACAGTTTATTAATGTCATTAATTCATTTAAGTCTTTAAACTTATCTCCATAAGCATTTATAGTCTTTATACAAACTTTTTGGTTTGTTTTAACTCTTGCTATAAATTCATTTTCTTTATTTATTTTTGTTTGATAATTGCATTCTATATTAAACATATTGTAATTTTTCAATTCCTTTCTTCTCATCTTTTAGGGGTTGTAATGGTCTTATATCTAAATAAGGGATAAAAATTCTTTTAGGTAAATTTATTATATTTAATATTGTTATTCCTACTTCTTCTGGCATCAATTTCCATTCTTCATATATGTTGTGATTTCGATTTTTTATACTTCCTAGTGATAAATATGATATTCTTACATCTTCATATCTTAGTTCTTCTCTTAAACACTCTGCCATTCCCCTTAATGCTAGTTTGGTTGAACAATATGCTCCTCCTTCTTCAAATGTATATTTTTCTGAATGTGAACCTATTATGATGATATCTCCTTTAGATTTTTTTACATTTTCTATAAATGAATTTAAAGTGTAAAATGCTCCATTTAAATTGATATTTACTGAATCTTCCCAGTCTTGTTTTTTCATACTTTCTATTTTTTCAAATCTTCTTATTCCTGCATTTATTATCAATAAGTCTATTTTTTTATTAAACTTTTCTTTAGCTTTTTCAATATTTTCACTATTTGAAATATCACATTTTATTTCAATATAATTTTTTAATTTTTGATTACTTAATGTTCTATTTAACCCTATTACTGTGTATCCTTGTTTTAATAAAATATTTCTAATTCCTTCTCCAAGCCCTCTATTACATCCTGTTATTAATGCTGTTTTATTGTTCATAAATATTTCCTCCTTTTACTTATTGTTTTTTTTATATTAAGTAGCTACAATTGGATTATATTATCATTTATCTTTTTTGTCAATACTTTTTATAAAAAATATAATAAGTATTTTTGTTTATATAAATTTCTTTATAAAACATGAAATTTAGTATGGAAATTAATGTATTCACATTGACTTATTTATAAAATTATGTTAATATACTTATATGTTCAAATGAACACTTTGAATATTTTTAACCATCGAAAACATCTAAAAAGCAAAGGAGAAATCATTATGGATGAATTTGAATCGATGCTTGGTAAAATCGGACTATTACTGTTTGCATTCAATGTTGTAGTTTTTTGTGTACCGTATTATTTTTGTGGACCATTAGAATGTTACACAGAACATTCAACTACTGAAACTTATCAATTAGTTTCAGCTGTTGACACCAAAAACATTACAGGACAATATAATGCATCTGGATTTTTTGTTTTTTACTCTGCTAATGGTGAATTAGATAACCAAAAATTTTACAATGTGTTTTATCAGCTAACTGATGGTGGAATTAAACAATATGAAATTCCCGTTAATGAAGCCTCAATATACTACATTGAAAATGATGAAGTACCTTATTTAAAAATTACAAGTTTCTATGACTGCAATGGAATTGATCGGAAAACTTCCGAACATGACATAAAACAAAAGCCTTCAAGAATTTCTTACAATATTTATGTTCCTGAAGGGAGCATAATTGAACAGTTTCAGTTTACAGGTGGTTAAAGCAAAACAACACTATAGCAAAATTAATTGCTATAGTGTTGTTTATTTATATAAATATTTTTGTGGATTTATTGTTTTTCCATTTACTCTTATTTCTAAGTGTAAATGTGCACCAGTAGTATTTCCTGTTAATCCTACTTCTGCAATCTTATCTCCTGCTTTTACTTTTTCTCCAACATCCTTATATAACTTATTACAATGAGCATACCATGTTTCTACACCATTGCCATGATCTATTTTAATAAGGTTTCCATAAGAACCATTGTACGCAGAAAATATTACTGTTCCATCAGCTACAGCTTTAATGGGTGTTCCAAAAGCACAAGCTATATCTGTTCCAGTATGTGCTCCAGATCTAACACTACTTACAGAACCATATCTTGAGCTAACATATCCACTAACAGGTGAAACTGCTAAAAGTACACCATTAATTGAAGGAAGTTTTGTTTTCTTATCTTCTTCTATTAAAACTTCAACTTTTTGTTCAACTTCTTCTTTTGCAACTGAAACTGATTCTATTCCTATTTCATCTATATTTTCAGTATAATTTGTAGTAACAACTAAATCTAATTCAATAGAATCGTCTTTATGTTCTTCTTTTATCTGATTTACAGCTTGCTCTGCTTCTTCCATATTGTCTACACAGCTTACTGTTTCATTATTTAATATTACTGCATAATATTTATACATTACAGTTGCTTCTTCTTTTAATGCAAGTAATATTTCATCTTCGTTTGTTTCTTGACTTTTTTCTACTAATTTAATTTCATAACTTGGCATATTATCCAATGCAACAAAATCTATGTTATTTCCTTCCATGTTTATTATTTCTGATTGAATTTTATTATTTAATTCTGTTGCACTATCTACATAGCCTATTTGTTCTCCTGACAAACTTACTACATATGTTGGCTTATATTTTAATAAAATAATCGCTAATATTAAGCCTAATCCTAACGCCATTACGGTAAAAAATTTACAGCTCTCTTTCGTATAGTATTTTAGCTTCTTTTTTAAAATATATATCCTCTCCTTTTTTGTCTATTTACATAGACTGTTTTTAGCGACCGAATAATATTATATCATATTTTTATTCATTTTTCAAATCAAATATTCACATTTGACTGTTTTGAGTCTTTTTCAGTCTTTTTTGAGTTTTAAAATATGCTTTTTTATTTATATATTACTCTTTTTTTCTCCTTTTTATTCATTTTTTCTTTATTTTTCTTTGTTATTTGGTTGAAAATTCCTTTAAATTATGTTAAAATCAACCTTGTATATTTAAGGAGGTCAAATTGAAAAATTTAATTGTTACAGATAAATATGATGGTAAAAAAATTAGTAAATTTATTTTAGATAGTTTTCCTAATCTTTCTCAAAATACTCTATACAAAGCTTTAAGGCAGAAAGATATAAAAATAAATGGAAAACGTGTTAATAAAGATTGTACAATTTTTGTAGGTGATGAATTGTCTATTTATATTACAGATTCATTACTATTTCCAAAAATGAATTTAAATATTGTTTATGAAGATGATAATATTTTAGTTGTAAATAAACCAGTAAATATTGAAGTAACTGGTGAAAACAGCTTAACAAGTATTGTTAAACAAATTTATCCATCACAAAATATAATGCCATGTCATAGACTTGATAGAAATACTACTGGATTAGTGTTATTTGCAAAAAATGAGCAGTCTTTAAATATTCTTCTTAATAAGTTTAAAAATCATGAAATAAGAAAATTTTATAAGGCGTTAGTTTATGGAATTCCAAAAATAAAAAAAGCTCGTCTAGAAGCATATTTGTTTAAAGATAAAAAAGAATCTGTTGTATATATTTCTGATACATCAAAAAAAGGTTATCAAAAAATTGTAACATCATATAATGTTTTAGAAGAGTATGATAATAATACTTCTTTATTAGATGTTG
Organism: uncultured Clostridia bacterium; assembly: GCA_944386165.1. GTDB lineage: Bacteria > Bacillota > Clostridia > TANB77 > CAG-508 > CAG-269. The sequence continues at coordinate 19,077 of CALXAA010000014.1, read as the reverse complement.
AAATTGAAACAGGTAAAACTCATCAAATTAGAGCTCATTTAGCTCATATTGGCTACCCTATTGTTGGTGATGGTAAATATGGAATAAATTCTGTTAATAAAGAACTTGGATTTAAATATCAACAGCTTTGTAGTTATAAGTTACAATTTTGTTTTGAATCTGATAGTGGAATTTTGAATTATTTGAATAATATGATTATAAATATTTAATTATTTTGGATTTGAGTTAGAAAGGTCTTATGGTTATAATTAGCCTACCTTTCTATTGTTTTTTTTACTTTTATATGTTATAATTTTTTTGGATTTAAATATTAATTGCCACTATAGCTCAGTTGGTAGAGCAACGGATTCGTAACCCGTAGGCCAGCAGTTCGATTCTGCTTAGTGGCTCCATTTTAATGTCAAAACTCCGTCCCCATTGACATTGACAAATTATGTAAAATATGATATATTATAATATGTTCGTTTTTCACCAAAAATAATGTTTTAAACTGGAGGTATTATAATGATACTTATTAATGACCATTTGATTGAAGTCCTTGATTCAGTTAAGGATCCAAATCAAAATAGATTTCCTATTATTTCCACTATTCTTGAAAACTTACAGGACGTCACAGTTCAAAAGCAGGAAGTACTTTTTGATAAAGTCTGTTTGGAATTATTCCGGTTTTCTTGGAATAGTGTAAACAAAACTATTAGATTAGGATCTTTTTCTTATAACGAAAAAACAAAACTATACGATGCGGAGGCGATAAGAACAATTAAATCCACAAAAAATAATGTTCTTGAACATTTATATATTATACAAGCAGATTCTCATGAGTTAATTTTCACATTTAAGTGTAGTGAAATTGCAGCTAGAAAGCGCAGTAGACCTAATTATACATGTAAAGAAGTTAATCTATCTTCTCGTGAAAAGCAATTTGGAATTGATTTAATTAAAAGTGCTATAAGAAATGCAGAAACTAAATTTTTATTAGACTTTCCAAGTTCTTTAAGCAAAAATAAAGACAAAGAACTGGAAATGAAAGAGAAAATTGAATTTGCATTATGGAATGTGCTGTATTCTATGGGACTTAGTTCTTATGGTTCCATAGAAATTAATCACATCAAAAGACTTTACAATAAAGCAATGCTTTGCTTTATTGATTATGGTAAAGTTCAAGAAAAAAATCGGTTTTTAATTTTTTGCAAAGCATATGATAGAGCTAAATGTAGTGAAATTGCTGATTATCAAGCTTTGTATTATGAGCTTATCAAAAATAAGCTTGATATCCATGTAAAAATAAAAAAGGAGCAAGTATGGACTAAAGTAGCAGAAAAACGTTCAAGATCTATTTCCGACAAGTTAGTTTTTTCCAACCAAAGTACTTTAAAAAAACTCACATATGAAGATATTCAAAACATTGTTTTTGTAATTTACACAAGAAATGGAGTTATAGAGTCTTTTGGAATATATGATTTATGGTCTCTACTTAAAGTTGAATAATTAAGGGGGTTTATAACATTATTTTACAGGGGAGTTTCAAATGATACTCCCCTGTTTTATTAAATTATAAAAAATTTCAAATTATTCTTGTATAATGGAAAAAATTGTGATATAAAATATATATAATTCTGTATGGAGGTTACACTTATGGAAAACAATAATTATGATGATGAAAAGAAAACAATATTAATTGTAGATGATGAACAAAAAATAGTAGATTTATTAGTTCATAATTTAGGAAGAGAAGGTTATAATACTTTACAAGCTAATGATGGGCAAACTGCTATTGATATAGCTATTGAAAAGCACCCAGATTTAATTTTACTTGATATAATGATACCACGTGTTGATGGACTTACTGTTTGTAAAAAAATAAAAAACTATTATAATGTACCAATTTTAATGGTTTCCGCAAAAGATGAAGAATTAGATAAAATTGTTGGGCTAGAAATTGGAGCAGATGACTATATAACAAAACCATTTAGTGTTAGAGAAGTAGTTGCAAGAGTTAAAGCTAATTTAAGAAAATCTGAACCTCATTATGATACTACTAGAATATCACATGAAGCTGAAAAGCCACAAGAAACTAAAAAAACAAATTTAATAAAAATAGGTAATTTAATTTTGGACTTAGAAAAATATGAAGTTAATGTTGATGGAACAATTGTAAATCTTACTCTTAGAGAATTTGAAGTATTAAAATATTTAGCACAACAACAAGGTCAAGTTGTTACAAGAGAAGCTCTTCTTGAACAAGTTTGGGGTTATGAATATTATGGAGATATTAGAACTGTTGATGTTACTGTTAGAAGAATTAGAGAAAGAATTGAAAAAGATACTTCTAGTCCACAATATTTAATTACCAAAAGAGGAATTGGATATTATATTCCAAGTTTTGATAAATAAAAGCAACAAAAAAAAGCCTCCTAGTGATATTTTTATCTCTAGAAGGTTTTTTATTATATTTATTTATTTAAAATAGATAATGCTTTCATTATACCTAATTTACCATATTCATATGTAAGTCCACCTTGCATGTATGCAATATATGGTGATCTAATTGGCCCATCACAACTTAATTCTATTGTAGAGCCTTCTGTAAAAGTACCTGCTGCCATTATTATTTTGTCATCATACCCACCCATATCACTTGGTTCTGGTATTACATTCGAATCTATTGGAGATCCCATTTGAATTCCTTGGCAGAATTTTATTAATTTATCTGCTTCACCTAATTCAATTGTTTGAACAATATCTGCTCTCTTTTCATCATATTTTGGATCAACATTATATCCTAGTCTTTCTAAAATTCTACTTGCAAATATTGCTGTTTTTACACTACTACAAACAACACTTGGTGCAAAAAATAGTCCTTTTATAAATGGAATATTTTGATTTAGTGATGGTCCTATTTCTTTTCCTACACCTGGAGCTGTTAATCTTTCTGCACATAATTTTATTAATTCTTTTTTACCTACAATATATGCTCCACTTGTTGCAATACCAGCTCCTAAGTTTTTCATCAAAGATCCAACTGCTATATCTGCTCCAACATCTGTTGGTTCTCTATCTTCTACAAATTCTCCATAACAATTGTCTACCATTATAATTACTTCATTATTTACTTCTCTTATTGCTTTTATTACTTTTTCAATTTTATCAATTGTTAAACTTTTTCTTGTAGAATATCCTCTTGATCTTTGAATTTCAATTAATTTAATATCTTTTTTTGATGCTCTATCTTTTATTTTTTCAATATCAAAATCATTATTAACTAATTCTATTTGTTCATATTTTACTCCAAATGATTTTAGTGAGCTTTTACTTTCCTCTTTACTAATTCCTATCGCTGTTTGTAGTGTGTCATATGGTGCTCCTGAAATACTTAGCATTATATCACCTGGACGCAAAATTCCAAATAAGGTAACTGCTAGAGCATGTGTTCCTGATATTAGTTGCGCTCTTACTAAAGCATCTTCTGCCCCAAAAACTTTTGCATAAATTTCTTCTATTTTATTTCTTCCTATTTCATCTATTCCATATCCTGTTGATGAATGTAAATGCATTTCTGATAGTCCACTTTTTTGAAATGCATTTAATACTTTTAAACTATTAATTTCTTTAATTTTTTCAATCTCTTTAAAAATTGGTTCTATTTCTCTTTCTACTTCTTTAGCTAGATCTAATATTTCTTTTTTTATTCCAAATTCTTGATACATTTATTCTTTCCTCCATATATTTAACTTTTATTATTATATCACTTGTATTGTAAAAAAGCTAGCCTGTTTTGCTTGTAATTTCTTTTTTCATTTTTCCTATAATCTTTTTTTCTAATCGTGAAATATAACTCTGAGAAATTCCAAGTTCATCTGCTACCTCTTTTTGTGTCTTTTCCCTTCCACTAATAAATCCAAAACGCATTTCCATTATATTTTTTTCTCTATCATTTAACTTTCTAATTGCTTCTTTTAAAAGTTTCATATCTACTTCATCTTCTAGATTTCTATATGTAATATCTGGTTCTGTACCTAAAATGTCTGATAGCAAAAGTTCATTTCCATCACTATCTTTATTTAATGGCTCATCAATAGAAATTTCTGTTTTTATCTTATTATTTCTTCTTAAGTACATTAAAATTTCATTTTCAATGCATCTTGAAGCATATGTAGCAAGTTTTATCTTTTTTTCTGAATTAAAAGTATTAACACTTTTCATTAGACCTATTGTTCCTATTGAAACTAAATCCTCTATGCCTATTCCTGTGTTTTCAAATTTTTTGGCAATATAAACTACTAGTCTTAAATTTCTTTCTACTAATATTTTTCTGGCAGTTTCTCTTTCTTCAGAATCAAGTTTACTTATTACTTCCTCCTCTTCTTCTGGAGAAAGTGGTGCTGGTAATGTTTGACTTCCTGCTACATAAAATATTGGGAGAATTTCTTCATCTAGATTTCTTTCAATATATTTTGCACATAAACTGCTTATACTTTTTTTTATAATCTCTAAAAAATTCATTTTTTATATCCTTTCTAGTTATTCAACTATAAATTCATCACCTCTTTTCTTTAAAAATATTGTACAACTTTTATTTTAAAAATACTGTCTATTCTTATTGTAGAAAAAAAGAAATAATCGGTATTTTTCGATTATTTCTTTAATTTTTATATTAATTCTACACCAATTAATGCTCTATATTCACCCCTTTTTGTTAAGCTTTTATCATAAATACCTATTATAATATTTGATGTTTTCTTTTCTTCTTCTTCGTTTTGAGCTATTATTTCTGGTATCTTTATTCCAACTAACATTCCATTTTCTTTTCCTAATGATGAAAATGGAATACATCTTAATCTTGTAAAATATTCTTCTTGAATTTCTTGAGGAATATTGTTTAAATTTCCACATAGTATATTCTCTAAATTATTTAAAATTTCTTTTGGAATTATTCCTTCTAGCAAACTACTTTCTACAATAACTACAGGTGTATTTGTAATTGGCTCTTTTACTAGGTTGCCAGTATCTATCATTGCATTTGTTTCTATTTGTTTTTCATTTATTTTCATTTTTATTTTACAATACATATCTTTTGTAGTAATTTTTGATTTTATTATTTTTATTGATATTTTTACAATTATAAGTGCAACTAATGCTCCTAACATTATAACTTTTAAAGCATATTCTCCTGTGAACAATCCATTTTTTATTGATATATTTTCTGGTTTTAAAAAATAAATCAAATTAAGTGCTACTCCTCCAAAGACAAATGATGTTAAATATAATATTAATACTTGTTTAAACAACTTTTTTAGATTTGATGGCTTAAATGCTACATACATCATTATTATAGATAACATTATTTTTGAAAATATTGATGTATAAATCTTATAGTTTGTTATGTATAATGCAATAGAATAAATTGCTCCAATTATTGATGATATTAGTACTCTTAATATTTTTGGTTTTTGCTTTATAATTATAGAAGTTGCATAAATTATTATAGAATTCATAATTATGTTTTCAAAAAATATTAAATCTATATATATTGTCATCTGCATACCTCCAGTATAATATATTTTTATTAGTTATATATTATACTCTTTTTTTATTGCAAAAACTGTCATTTATTAGGAGCATCTTGAGTAAAAAAATAAGGTAGAAATTTTGAAATTTTCCACCTAATTTTTATCAATTTATTATAAATTTTTTCCTTTATTTTTACGTAAAAATGCTGGTATGTCTAGGTCTCCTGAATTTGAGTTTACATCTGTAGATTTTGGAATTGAATTTATTTTGTTTTCCCATTGTTTATTTACAAAACTATCTACACTTGAAGCTACTCTTGCTTCTGGTTTTTCAAATCCTGTTGCAATAACTGTAATTTGAATTTCGTCTCCCATTTCTGGATCTGTAACTGTACCAAAGATGATATTTGCTTCTGGGTCAACACTGCGTTGAACTAGTTCTGCTGCAGTATTTACTTCATGTAGTCCTAAATCATCTCCACCAGTAATATTTATTATTACTCCTCTTGCTCCTTCTATTGATGTTTCAAGTAATGGACTTTGTACTGCTTGTTTTGCTGCATCTTCTGCTCTATTTTCTCCAGATGCTCTACCAATTCCCATATGTGCCATTCCAGTGTCTTTCATTATTGTTTTTACATCTGCAAAGTCTAAGTTTACTGTTCCTGTAACAGCTATTAAGTCTGATATACCTTGTACACCTTGTCTTAAAACATCATCAGCCATTCTGAATGCTTCATTTATTGATGTTTTTCTATCTATTATTTGTAGTAATTTATCATTTGGTATTACTACTAATGCATCAACTTTTCCTTTTAGGCTTTCAATTCCGCGTTCTGCTTGTGAAAGTCTTTTCTTTCCTTCAAATGTAAATGGTTTTGTAACAACACCAATTGTTAATATTCCCATTTCTTTTGCTGCTTGTGCTACTATTGGAGCTGCTCCTGTACCTGTTCCTCCACCCATTCCGGCTGTAACAAATACCATATCTGCTCCTCTTAATGTTTCTGCTATTTCTGATTTATTTTCTTCAGCTGATTGCGCTCCAATGTCTGGATTGGCACCAGCTCCTAATCCTCTTGTAATTTTTTCTCCTATTTGAATTTTTGCACCTGCTTTTGATTTTTGTAGAGCTTGTCTATCTGTATTTACTGCAATAAAATCTACCCCTTTAATTCCAGCCTCAATCATTCTATTTACAGCATTGTTTCCAGCTCCTCCAACACCTATTACTTTTATTGTGGCTGCTCCATCCATCATTGTTACTTCTTCATACTCTTTCATCAAGTTTTTCCTCCCCATAAAATTAACTATATTAATTTTTTAAGAATAAAAGAACTCTTTTATTCTGTTCATTATTGTTTTAAATACACTTTCATTTGATTGTTCATCTATACTGCTTGATACGGATTTAGCAAATGGTCTTGCAGCAATATATCTAACAAGTGCATAACTAGTTCTAAATTCTGGTTTTATTGTACTAATTAGTCTTCCTGTTGACATTTTAACAGGTATATTTAAGTTTATTTTTCCTGCTACATCACTTTTGTTTATTGTAGAAATTCCTCTACCTGTTAATATTACTGTATTAATAATTGACTTTACATTATTTTTTGTTATGTCTTTATTGATTAATGTAAATATTTCTTCTATTCTTGCTTCAATTATTTCAATTAATTCAGAACTTTTTATAACTTTGTTTCTACTTTCATCTTTACATGTATTTAACATTATTTCATTATCATTATCTATAAATGACTTTAAAGCTAATCCATATTGTTTTTTTAGTTTTTCTGCTTCTTCCTCAGAAATATTCAATACTAATGAAATATCATGTGTAATGTTATCTCCTCCTAATGGTATTGTGTTTGTGTAAGAAAAATTATTTCCTTCAAACACACCTATTTCTGTATTTCCTGCTCCTATGTCAAGTAACATTACATTATCATATAATTCATTAGTATCTAACATTAAATTTCTTTCTGCTAATGCTGTTGGAACTATTCCATCTATTTCAATTCCAACTCTTTTGAAAATAGATGTTAATTGTCTTACATAATCTTTATTTGCTAAAATAACTTGTGCTTTTAATGTAAAGTTTGAACTTAAATTGCCTACTGGATCTGTGACAATTTTTCCATTATCAAGTATTACTTCTGATGGTACTATATCTATTATTGTTTTCCCTTCTGGTATTTCTATATCTTTAGCTTGCATAATTGCACTTTGAACATCTTTTAATGATATACCAGCAAACTTGTCTTTTAATTCTTTTAAAATGCTATTTTGAACTATTGTAACTTCTTTTCCTGGAATTGTTACATATGCTGAATTTATTTTGAAATCTGCTGTTTCTTCAGCATCTTTTATAGTTTTTGCAACACTTAAGCTTACTTCTTCTTCATTAATTATTTTGCCTTTTTTTATTCCACTACATTTACAAGATGTGCTACATAGTGTTTCTATTTGTCCAAAGTTGTTTACTTCTCCCACAACTGTGCAAACTTTAGATGTACCAATATCAATACCAACTATGATATCACCTATTGCCAAAATGATTCCTCCATTTTTATGTTTGAATTTCTATATGTTTATAGATAAATTTTTCTTCTTTGTTATATATATTACATTTTGAAAAAAAAGTCAATATAATTCGAAATATTTTTGAAATATTTTTGTAATATTTTTGACATGTACGTAATATATTTGTAATATATTTTTTTATTATTCTATTCTTCTGCTTTTTTCCCTGATTTTACTTTTTGGGTTATTTTACTCTTCCACAAATCTACATAATATCTCCTGATTATTGTTAAATTTGTGAACATCCTTCCTACAAATACAACTAATGCAGCTAAATATATATCAATGTTTAATCTTTGTCCTAAATATGTTAATGCAATTGATAAAATACTATTACAGAAAAATCCTGTAATAAAAATTGTTAAGTCAAAATTTTTCTTTATAACAGATGTTATTCCTCCAAATACAGAGTCTAATGCTGCAACAACAGCTATTGCTAAAAATGTTGAGTATGTGTATGGAATTATTGGTGCATTTACTCCTATTATTGCTCCTATAACACATCCTAAAATTATTGCTATTATTATCATTTTTTAACATCCTTTCCTAATTTTCTTTATCTTGCATATATTTACTATCTATTGTACCAGTATATGCATTTATAATTATTGGTTTATTTGCACTTGATGTTTGTACTTCTAATCCATGTCCTGCATTTTGTAACTGTTTTAGTTTTCCATCTTTACTATTTGCAGCACTTTCTAGATAAGCTCGATTTCCTATTGCTTTTATAACATATGGTGAAGTAATTCTTTGACTATCAATTTGCATAATAGAAATTTCATTGCTTTCCCTTAGGAATATATCTGTCATTGCTACGATTCGATTATCATTTATTGATATCGCCTCTGCTCCTGCAGCAAATAATTCCCTTACTACAATTAATAAATCATAATCAGTAATTTGGCTTACTATTATTCCTTCTGATAATTCTGTGTCTTTTTTATCTTCTAAAATTATTGTTATTCCTTCACCTTGAATATCTGTTGTTCCTAATGCTAAATTTAGTTGATTTAACTCACTTTGTAATAGTTCTGCTGTTTTTTCATCTGATTCTTTTTCTGATTGATATTCTGTAATTTTAGCCATGACATCATTATATCTTTCTGTTAGTTCTGTATACTTTTCTTTCCAATCTGCAAGTTCAGTTCGTAAGTCTTCTTCCCTCATAGTTTCAATTGATGTTATGTCTGTTTGTTTTACTACTTTAAATTGCATAAACATTACTAGCATTAAAGAAAAACATGCAATTCCAATTGTTATTGACATAACTATTTTTGTTTTGCTCATTTTTATTTTTGGCATTTTAGTTTTCATTCCTTACTCCTATATTTAGGCCTTTTAAATGTTTGGCCTATAAAAACTTAATTATTAGCTTGTGCATACTCAAATTTATAAGTTCCTGTATATTTTGGAATTGTTATATTTTCAGATGTTTGAAAATCTACTTCTAAAAGATAATAATATTTTAAATTCCAAAGATATCCTTGTGTTCTATATACATTTTTCAAAGTTTCTGGCATCCCTATTGCTTTTATTGTAAATGGTGCTCCTACTTTTACTCCATTTATTTTTATTACAGAGCCATCACACTCTATAACAGTGTTTGCAACTATTCTTTGATCATTAACAGAAATTGCTTCTGCTCCTGCATTTTTAAGTTCATTTACTACATATAAAATGTCAGAATCGTGTACAATCATTGAATTTGGGTCTGTTAATAATCCAATAGAGTTAGCAGATACAGAATGATTGTCATCTAATTCAATAATTACTCCTTTTCCTGTTACATCTGTTAATCCTAATTGTGTATTTTTGGTTTTTATTTCTTCTTGTAATTCAGATAGTTCTGTATTATTTTCTGTTGCATTATTTCTTTCTTGCTCAAGTAATTTTTCTGCTTTGTCAAGATCTTCATACAAGTTATCATAATCTTCCTTTGTTCTTAAAACAGAATCTCTTAAAGTATTTTCAGTATTATTTGATCCTGTTGTTGAACCAATTCCTGTTATTGTTCTTACTTGTATTGCTATTCCACATGATAGTAAAATACACATACCACCTATTACTAGACTTATTTTGTTCTTATTATTCATTAATATATTCCTTTCTTAAGTTTTATTTCAATTTGCTGTAAAATATGGTAAAAATCCTTCATTTAAATTACCATTAATATTTATTGTTCCTGTATTTCCTGCTTCTTTTTCTAAAATTGTTTTTACATAATACATTTTATTTTTTAAGTCTGTACAATCTCCCAAATTTATGGTAATTCCATCATTTTCTAGTTTAAGTATATATTCATTTTCAACATCAATTTCTGTTATTTTTTCATATATTCCTATTTGTTCAGTTTCTTGTTTTATATGTAAAATATTTTCCATTTTTGTGTTTAAGTCGTCATTTTCTAGTCTCTTCTTTTGATCAATATTTTCTTCTGTTATTTCCATTCCTGTTATTACAATTAAATTCTCTTTTTCTTGTAAGCAGTCTATTATATACCCTTGTTCATCTATGTATATATAATAATTAGTTGGTGTTTTTATTTGGAATGATTTTTGTCTTTCTTTAACTTCTATTTGAATAATATTAGGAAGTTTTTTACTTACTTTTGCATCTTCTATATATCCATTTTGCTTTAATCTTACTTTTGTTACTATGTCTAAACTAGAGAATATACTTTTTCCTAATTCTAGTCCTGATTGTGTATATATTTCTTCATTTGTTAATTGACTATTTCCTTTTATTTCTACATCTGCTAGTGCAAAATATGGTGATTTTATTAAAAATATAGTTATTCCACTTATTATAATTAATAGTAAAAGAACTATTAATCTAATTTTTCTCTTCTTACGTTTTTTTAATTCTAATTCTCTTTGTTTACTCATTCTACCACTTATCTTTTTTGATGGCATATTTTTTCTCCTTTTTATATGCTGTATTTTACTACAAATTTCGAAAAATAACAAGATTTTAGTTATTAAAATTTAATTAATTTGTAAAATTTTTTTTGCTATTTCTTCATCTTCTGCTGTAGCATCTCTTACTCCTTCTAGACTATATTTTAATCCCAATTTTTCCCATTTATATTTTCCCATACTATGGTATTTTAAAATCTGTATTTTTTCAACTGTTTTTAGTGTTCCTATAAATTCTTTTAATTTTTGTAAATCTTTTTCATCATCTGTATAACCTGGAACTAAAACTTGTCTAATCCACATTTTTATGTTATTATCACTTAAGTATCTTGCAAATTCTAATTCTTTTTTGTTTGATACTCCAACTAAGTTTTTGCACTTTTCATCATCAATATGTTTAATATCTAATAATACTAAATCTGTGTATTGTAATAATTCTTTAATATCATCAGTGATATTTACCATTCCAGATGTATCTATACATGTGTGAATATTTTCCTTTTTTAATTCTTTAAATAGTTCTATTAAAAATTTTACTTGTAAAAGAGGTTCTCCTCCTGTTACAGTAACTCCTCCTCCTGATATTGTTATATAATTTTTATAATTTTTTATTTTTTCTATTATTTCTTCTAAAGTTTTTTCTTCTCCACCTTTTATGTCCCATGTGTCTCTGTTGTGACAATATTTGCATTTTAAATGACATCCTTGTAAAAATAATACAAATCTTATTCCTGGTCCATCTACTGTTCCGAAGCTTTCCATGGAATGTATTCTTGCAATTTTGCTTAAGTCTTTATCCATAAAGTTTCACCCTTTCTTTAATTTTGTTTTTATCTTATTAGACCAATTTATATTTTACTCTATGAATGTGAAAATATCAAGACATTATTGTTACTTTTTGTTGTAAATTAGTGGATTTTGAAAATAAATAAGCCGTTGCCACCAGAAACAATTGATTCCGGTAGCAACGGCCTGAAAAACTTTAGCTATCTATTTTGTTTTACTTATTAGAACTTAGAACCTGAAGTTCAAGGTGAACTTCAGGCGAGAGCTGTTGCTCCAGCTCTGCATCGAGGATACAACTGTATCCCCAGTCACACCCAAGTAATTTTTCATGAAACTACTTAAGTCATCGACAACCTTGTCCTGGGTCGTCTTGGACAAATCAAGTCTCAAGTCAAAAGTGGCAGTTACTCCGTAACTGTTCACCTTGAAATTGACTGTCGAGCCTGTACCAATGCCGTACCGGCTCCACTCGTCTCCTTCAAGTTTTACAGTCCACTCATTCCGATTATAATCGGAATTTCCGATTTCGAAACTTGGACTAATGGTGACTCCACCATTGCCATTGCTCGAAACAGAGCATCCGGCAAAGGACATGACCATAACAATGGCCAAAATCAACGAAACGATAGTTTTTTTCATACTTTCTTACCTCCTGATGTTAGTGATAGCTAAAGTTTCAACATAAGCGATTTGCCTACACTTATATTATAATATGTTTTAAGATTTATGTCAAACAATTTCCAATTTATTAAGAATTTTCTTGATTTTTGAAGAATTTAATTATATAATCTTTCTGTTGTAAAAAATCTTAAACTTATTATATGAGAAAGGATAATATTAAAGTATGGATAAAATTATAAATAAAATTGCAGAAGAATTAAATGTAAAAAATACTCAAGTTGAAAATGCAGTAAAATTAATTGATGAAGGAAATACTATACCTTTTATTGCACGTTACAGAAAAGAAGTTACTGGAGGATTAAGTGATGAGGTTTTAAGAAATTTAGGAGAAAGATTAAATTATTTAAGAAATCTTGAAACTCGTAAACAAGAAGTTATAAAATCTATTGATGAACAAGGCAAATTAACAGATGAACTTACTATTGCCATTGCATCAGCAGAAACACTTGCAGAAGTTGAAGATTTATATAGACCTTTTAAACAAAAGAAAAAAACAAGAGCAACTGTTGCAAAAGCAAAAGGATTAGAACCACTTGCAAAAATTATATATGAACAAAAAGAAACAAAAGATATTAATGAAATAGCAAAAGAATATGTAAATATTGACAAATTATCAGATGAAGATATGAAAAATAAAGATAAAGTTGTAGCTTCTGTAGAAGATGCTATTCAAGGAGCCTTAGATATTATTGCTGAAGATATATCAGATAATGCAAAATACAGAAAATACATCAAAAAAGTATGCTATCATGAAGGAACAATTGTAACAAAAGCAACAAAACCTGACGAAAAATCAAATTATGAAATGTATTATGATTTTTCTGAACAAGTAAGTAAACTTCCAAGTCACAGAATATTAGCAATAAATAGAGGCGAAAAAGAAGAATTTCTAAAAGTTTCTTTAGTAAAACCTGAAGAAAAAATTTTATATTACATGCAAAAAGATATAATAAAAGGAAAAACTCAATTTACTGATATGCTTGTTTCTACAATCTCTGATGCATATACAAGATTAATCGAAGCCTCTATAGAAAGAGAAATTCGTTCTGATTTAACAGAAAAAGCAGAAGAAAAAGCAATAAAAGTATTTGGCAAAAATGCAAAACAATTACTACTTGCTAGCCCAATTAAAGGAAAAACAGTTATGGGATTTGACCCTGCATATAGAACTGGCTGTAAAATTGCCGTAATAGATGAAACAGGAAAAGTTTTAGATATTGCAACAGTATACCCTACCGAACCACAAAATGACGTAGAAAGTGCAAAAAAAGTTTTACTTGATTTAATAAATAAAGACCATGTAGATATGATTGCAATTGGAAATGGTACTGCTTCAAGAGAATCTGAAATGTTTGTTGCAGATTTAATAAAAGAAGTAAAACGTGATATTTGTTACGCAATAGTTAGTGAAGCTGGTGCTTCTGTATATTCTGCTTCAAAACTTGCAACAGAAGAATATCCAGATATAAATGTTTCAATTAGAGGTGCTATTTCAATTGCTCGTAGACTTCAAGACCCTCTTGCAGAACTTGTAAAAATTGACCCAAAAGCAATAGGTGTTGGTCAATATCAACATGATGTTAATCAAAAAAAATTATCAGAAAGTTTAACTGGTGTTGTTGAAGACAGTGTTAATAAAGTTGGTGTAGATGTAAATACTGCTACCCCTTCTCTACTATCTTATGTATCTGGTATTAATAATACAATTGCTAAAAATATAGTAAAATACAGAGATGAAAATGGAAAATTAAAAGAAAGAAAAGAACTTTTAAAAGTTCCTAAATTAGGAAAAGTAGCATATGAACAATGTGCTGGATTTATTAGAATTCCAGACGGAATAAATCCATTAGAAAACACTGCTGTTCACCCTGAAAATTATGAACAAACAGAAAAGCTTTTATCAAAATTAGGATTTAATAAAAACGATTTAAAAAACAGAGAAAAATTAAATTCTTTAAAAGAAAAATTGGCTACAGTAAATGTTTCTCAACTTTCTAAAGAATTAAATATTGGTGAAATGACTTTAACAGATATTATTGAAGAACTTTCTAAGCCAGGAAGAGACCCTAGAGAAGATATGCCAAAACCAGTTCTTAGAAATGATGTTTTAAAATTTGAAGATTTAACAATTGGTATGATACTTACTGGAACTGTTAGAAATGTTATTGACTTTGGTGCATTTGTTGATATTGGAGTAAAATATGATGGATTAGTTCATCTTTCTGAAATGAGTGAAAAATATATTAAGTCTCCTTCTGAAGTTGTTTCTGTTGGGGATGTTATAAAAGTTAAAGTTATAAAAATTGACCCAGAAAAGAAAAAAGTTGGATTAAGTATGAAAGGTATTGCTTAAAATAATTTTTCATATAAAAAAGGACATTTTTTGATTAATTTTACAAAATGTCCTTTTTCTATTTAATTACTAATATATTTTTTTTGAATTTCTTGTATTTTGCCAAAATCATTATTCAATATTTCCAAAAAGACCTCTGCTATTTTTGGATCGAATTGAGTACCCTTACATCTCTCAATTTCTTCTTTTACATATTGTATATCTAAAGCATTTCTATAACTTCTTTTACTTGTCATTGCATCAAAAGTATCTGCAACAGCAGTAATTCTAGCTAATAGTGGAATTTTTTCACCACTTAATCTTGAAGGATATCCTCTACCATCAAATCTTTCATGATGGTATTTTACAATAGGAATTATATCTTTAAAAGCTTCTGCTTCTCCAAGAATATGTGCTCCTATTGATGGGTGATTTTTTATTTGAGAATATTCATCATCTGTTAATTTAGCTTCCTTTTGTAAAATAGTATCTGGAACACCTATTTTTCCAATATCATGAAATAATCCTCCAATTTGTAAAGTTTTTATTTCATCTTCTGATAATCCCATTTTTCTACCTATTAAAACAGCATATTCAGAAACTCTATCTGAATGGCCTCTTGTATATGGATCCTTTGCTTCAACAGCATACCTTAGAGATTGAATTGTATCTAAATAAGCTCTTTCTAATTGTTCTTTTGATTCTTTAAGCATTTCATTAATTCTTTTAATTTCATGCATTTGTTCTATTGATTTAATTCCAGACTCAATTAATAAAAGCAATTGTTCAAATTTATCACTTTTTTCACAATATCCTTGTATATCAAGTCTTTTGATTGTCTCCAATGGTGGAGCTAAATCTTTATGACCAGTTAACAATAAAATATATAATTCTTTATTGAATTTTCTTATTTCTTCAACAACATCATCACCATGTAATGGTGTCATCATGAAATCTAATAATAATAAATCAAAGTGCTCATTTCTTATTCTTTCAATTCCTTCTATAGGATCTGTTATTCCAACAAAATCATAGTTTGTTCTTTTTAAAAATATAGATAATGAATCTATTATTCCTGCTTCATCATCTATAGCTATTATTTTATATTTTTCTTTGTTTTCTGTTTTTAATTGCTCTTGAATTGCTTTTCTCATTTACAATCACACCTCTTTTTATTTATATCGACATTATATTGTTTTAGATAAAAAAAATCAAGTACTTTAATTAATTTTATTTCTTTTATATTGTTATACTACATTTTATATTTTAGTTACTCTATCTGAATATATTTTTTAAATAAAAAGAGATGTATTTATTATTCTAAGCCAAAGCTAACTTCTAAAGCATCATTTAATTTATTTAATATGCTAATATCATCAATATGGCCTATTTTTTCCTTTAATCTACTTTTATCTATTGTACGAATTTGTTCTGTTAATACAACAGAATTACTCTTAAGTCCACTTGTGTTTTCTCCAATTTCTATATGTGTTGGTAATTTTGTTTTATTAGTTTGAGAGGTTATCGCTGCAGTTATTACAGTTGGACTATACTTGTTTCCTAAATCATTTTGTATTATTAAAACAGGTCTAACTCCACCTTGTTCTGAGCCTACAACTGGACTTAAATCTGCATAAAACATATCTCCTCTTTTAACTATCATTTTCTTCACTCCTTAAATTACTATATATCAAGTTTGTATATTCGTATTTTTATTTTCTTAGTTCGAAGTAAAGATATTCTTCAATTTACATATTATTTAATCTTTACCTCATTATATAATATGTAAATTGTTGTATTTTGTTTATTATCTTTTATTTCCATTTGTGTAGGTTTTGCGGTATTTTTATCTATATGTAATGTTTTTTCATGAGTATAAATATTTTCTGTATTGCTTATTGTGTTCATAATTATTTCTGTGTCTTTTTCTTCAAAAGTTGATTCATTGTTTTCTTTGTAATCTGATATAAATGTTGATAAATCTAAACAGTTATTACCAAGATAACTATAGTTTTCTAATATTTTATTTATGTTTAAACTACTATTTTCTATTTTTAAATTTGTTCCATCGTTTTCTATTTTAACTCCTGCTATGTTACTTGGTTCAATTACTTCTTGCGAGCTTATATTAGGTGCTTGATAATTTTGTTTTAATATATATTTATTACTGTTTTTGTTACTTGTGACTGTTACTGTTATTTGTGTTTCATAAGAACTAAGATTTAAAATATAATCTACGATTTCTTGACTGTTTTTATTATTACCAACTTTGTCATTTTTAACACTTTTTTTGAAAAAAATTAATCCACATACTAAAATTATTATTAAAATTAATAATATTAACCAATATTTTTTCTTCATTTTTAATAATTGTTCCTTTCTTAAGGAAAATATTATTATTTTTCCTTATATCATTTTGATTAATGTTTATTAATTTTATTTGTAAAATATGTTATTTTTTTCTGCAAAAAAGATAAAAAAAGAACCCTCTTTTGAGGGAAAGAAATAATTTTCTTTTTGGACAAAAAGGATGTTTCAGATTATCACTTTTTGTACTATCTCCTTCAGGCCTAAAACCTGTTCATACAGGTCCAAGGCAGTTGTAATTGAGTCCATATATTGCCATAGCACCCAACACAAAATTGCTATAGCAATTACGAATATGAATATTTGAATTACATCAATGATACTTATGCCTCCAATTGCAATCTTTATTGTTTCTAGAACCAAGCATCCAGTTTCTATTAAAATCTGGATTATAACTATTCCTATCAACGTTCCCAGTGTCGCTTCCGTACTACTCTTGAAGGCTATTACGACCAAGATAAAGAAGAACACTGTTGCTATCAATTGCATTACATTACAGATATTGTACGCAACATTCTTTTTGTCCATTTTAATCCTCCCGAATTCTTTTTTGGTTGATAAAGCGAATAATATGTTAAAACTAAAAAGTTAGAGGATCTTTCCTCTCACTAATTAGTGAAAAAAAGGAAAAACATGACACAGGATATACCTATATCTATTTAATTATATCATATTTACATAATTTTTACAAATGTTACTTGTTTTTTACAGAAAATTAACTTTCTATATTTTTTTATATCTTCTACAATCTACTTTTCCTCTTAAATATGTAACTAATTTTTCGCCACATATCAAGTTTTCTTTTTGCTGTTTATTAAGTGTTTTTATATAATATTCCAATTTACAAGCTAATGATTTTTCTTTACTTTTCCATGCTATTTCTAATTTTATTGCATTATGTGACTTTGTATATTTAGCTCCATTTTTATCTTTAGATAAATGTTCATTTATTCTTTTTTCTAGATTGTTTGTCATGCCTGTATAAATAGAGTTGTCTGAACATCTTAACATATATGTGTAATACATTTTATTTTCTCCTACACTTCAATTTCTTTAAATACTCTTCCTAGTGTTTCATTTATTACTAAATTTGCTCTATTATCAAAAGGTGTTGCATCTCTATTGATTAATACTAAATTTTTGCCTCTAAAATAATTTATTAATCCACTTGCAGGATATACTGTTAGTGATGTTCCTGCTACTATTAGCAAATCAGCATTTATTATAGAAATGATTGATTTTTCTAATGTATTTTCATCTAATCCTTCTTCATATAACACAACATCTGGCTTAACAATTCCTCCACAGGTGCATGTAGGTATGCCTTTACTATTAAATACATATTCTGCATCATAGAATTTTTTACATTTCATACAATAATTTCTTAATACACTTCCATGTAATTCATAAACATTTTTTGCTCCTGCTTTTTGATGTAATCCGTCTATGTTTTGTGTAATTATTGCTTTTAGTTTTCCTTTACTTTCAAGTTGTGCTAATTTTATATGAGTTATATTTGGTTCGTATTTTAATGAATTCATTTTGTCTTTATAAAATTTATAGAATTCTTCTGTATGTTTGATGAAAAATGTGTGACTTAGTATTTCTTCTGGTGGATAATCGTATTTTTGATTATATAAGCCGTCTTTACTTCTAAAGTCTGGTATGCCACTTTCTGTTGATACTCCTGCACCTCCGAAAAATACTATATTGTTACTTTCATTTACTAGTTGTTTTAATTGTTGGATTTTATTTTCCAATTTTAATATCATTCCTTTTATTATAAATTAATAAAAGACTAACTCTATGTTAGTCTTCTCTTTGGTGGCTTGAAGTGGAATCGAACCACTGACACAGGGATTTTCAGTCCCTTGCTCTACCAACTGAGCTATCAAGCCAT
>CALXAA010000013.1 GCA_944386165.1 uncultured Clostridia bacterium | reverse complement strand
TATTTTATAATATTGTTTTAGACATACTTATAAAGATTTTATTTCTAAATTTTACTTTTTTCTCTTGCCAAACGGTATTTTGTGTGTTATAATGTAATGCGTTATAGTTTATTTTACTAAGAGGAGGTGCATTTTAAATGCCAAATATTAAATCAGCAAAAAAGAGAGTTAAGATTATTGAAAAGAAAACATTAACAAATAATATGATTAAAAGTGCATATAAATCAGCTGTAAAGAAATTTGAAGAAGCTGTTGCTACTGGTAATAAAGCAGAAGCTACAACACTAATGTCTGAAGCTACAAAGAAAATAGATCAAGCTTGCACAAAAGGCGTTATTGTAAAAAATACAGCATCTAGAAAAAAATCTAGTTTATCTAAAAAATTAAATGCAATGGCATAGTAAAAAGGTGGAATATTTTTTATTTCCACCTTTTCTATTTTTTATTTTCTATCTAAATTATCTAAATTGTCTAAAGCTTTACCTGTTCCTAAAGCAACACATGATACTGCATCATTTGCTATCATTACATTAATTCCTGTTTTTTCTTGTAAAAGTCTATCTAATCCGTCAATTAAACATCCTCCACCTGTCATATAAATTCCTCTATCACTTATGTCTGCAGAAAGTTCTGGTGGTGTTTTTTCTAAAACGGAATGAACTGCATCAACTATTTGCATTGCTGGCTCAATTAATGCCTCTAGCATTTCACTTGAATGTATTACTATATTTTTTGGTAGTCCTGTTGTTAAGTCCCTTCCTCTAATTTCCATTTCTAAGTCTTGAACCTTAGGATATACACAACCTATATTTATTTTTAAATCTTCTGCTGTTCTTTCTCCAATCATCATATTATGTTTCTTTTTTATATACTTAACAATTGATTCATCAAATTTGTCTCCTGCTACTTTTAGTGAAGTACTTTCTACTGAACCACCTAAAGAAATTACTGCTATATCTGTTGTTCCTCCACCAATGTCTACAACCATATTTCCACATGGTTTTGCTATATCAATTCCTGCCCCTATTGCTGCAGCTATTGGTTCTTCAATTAAAAAAACTTTTCTTGCTCCAGCTTGAGTTGCTGCATCTATTACAGCTTTTTTCTCAACTTCTGTTACTCTTGATGGTATGCATATCATTGTTCTTGGTGAAAAAATTGTTTTTCCATTTACTTTGTTTATAAAATATTTTAGCATTTTTTCAGTTACTGTGTAATCTGATATAACTCCTTCTCTTAATGGTCTTGTTGCAACAATATTTCCTGGTGTTCTTCCTAACATTCTTCTGGCTTCTTGTCCAACTGCTAGGACCTCTTTTGTGTTACTATCTACAGCAACTACTGATGGCTCTCTTAATACAACACCTTTTCCTTTTACATATGCAATTATTGTTGCTGTTCCTAAATCAATTCCAATATCTTGACCAAAATTAAACATAACTAACTCAATTCCTTCCACTTTTCTTATTTTTTGACTTTAGTAATTAAATTTAGTATCTTACTAAATTTTATGCTTATGTATTCTATATTTAATTTATGTGCATTTTTTATTAATTATATTCATTTTTAATCATTTTATTTTAATTTTAAATTCATTATAATAACTCCTGCAATAATTAATAATGCTCCTCCTAGTGTTGTTATTGAGTATTCTTCTTTTAAGAATATTATTGATGCTATAACAATACATGCTTGTGCAATTCCATTACAAATTGGTGAAATATAACTTACATTTTCAAACATCATTATTATTCTTGTGAAAAGTAAAAAACTTATTATATAACAAATAAATCCAAGTGCACTTATCCAACTTATACTAAAACTAAATTCTCCTGAGCCTATTCCTATTTTTCCAGCATTTCCACCTTTTTTCATTAAAATTAATCCTGATACTGTAAATGCTATATATATTACTATCATTAAATATTTCATGATATCTTTGCTCCTTATTTGCATTATTTTCATTCCCTTTCTTGAGTTATGAATTTATATCTTTTTCCGTTTCTTTTACAATATAGATTGGTCTCTTTTTTACCTCTAAATATGTTTTTGATAAATATTGACCTATAATTCCAATTGTGAATAATTGTATTCCACTAACAAATACAATAATACATATAGTAGATGGCCATCCTGGTGTTGGATCTCCAAATACTAGTGTTCTTACTATTATAAAAATTATTGCTATAAATGCAACCAAACAAAATATTAATCCTAAAAATGATGATAATATTAATGGTGTTGTTGAAAATGCTGTTATTCCTTCTAATGCATATTTAAACAATTTCCAAAATGACCATTTGGTTTCTCCTGCAACTCTTTCAACATTTTCATATTCAATCCATTTTGTATCAAATCCAACAAAACTAAATAGTCCTTTTGAATATCTATTATATTCTTTTAAAGAAATTATTGCATCTACAACTTTTCTTTTCATTAACCTATAATCTCTTGCTCCATCTACCATTTCTATTGATGACATTTTATTTATTATTTTATAAAACATTCTTGCAAAAAAACTTCTTATAGGTGGTTCTCCTTTTCTTGTAACTCTACGAGTTCCTACAGAATCATATCCTTCATTTTTTATTGCATCATACATTTGTTTTAATAGTGCTGGTGGATCTTGTAAATCTGCATCCATTAATGTTACATAATCTCCCTTTGATGCTTCTAGTCCTGCATACATTGCCGCTTCTTTTCCAAAATTTCTAGAAAATGATACATATCTAACTTTATTATCTTTAGCTCTTAGTTCTTTTATTATTTTAAGAGTATTATCTTTAGATCCATCATTAACAAAAATATATTCAAAATCTACTATTCCATCAAAATCTTGTTTTCTTACTCTTTCCATTTCTTCATAAAATAATGGTAAGGCTTTTTCTTCATTGTAACATGATACTACTACAGATATTTTCTCCATTTTTTAGTGCTTATTGACTTTTAGTCAATATTTGCTCCTTTCTTATTTTGTATATATCTCCAAGAATCTTTACACATATCTTTTAATGTTTTACTTGTTTCCCATCCTAATTCTTCTTTTGCTTTTGTTGGGTCTGAATAGCATGTTGCAATATCTCCTGGTCTACGTTCTGCTATTTTATAGTTTACATTTTGTTCTGTTGCTTCTTCAAAGGCTTTTACCATATCTAATACACTATATCCTGTTCCTGTTCCTAAGTTATAAACAAAAATTCCTTTACCTTCTTTTTCAAGTTTTTCTAGTGCTTTGATATGTCCTTTTGCTAAATCTACAACATGTATATAATCTCTTACTCCTGTTCCATCTGGTGTATTGTAGTCATTTCCAAATATTGATAATTGTTCTAATTCTCCTGATGCAACTCTTACAATATATGGCATTAAATTATTTGGTATTCCTTGTGGTTCTTCTCCTATTAATCCACTTTCATGTGCTCCAACTGGGTTGAAATATCTTAATATTGCTATGTCCCAACTATTGTCTGATTTATATAAGTCTTGTAATATTTGTTCTATAAATAGTTTTGTTGTTCCATATGGATTTGTTGTTCCTCCTGTTTTACATTCTTCTGTTATTGGTATTTGCTCTGGTTCTCCATATACTGTGGCTGATGAACTAAATATGAATTTTTTAACATTGTATTTTTGCATTGTTTTTAATAATACAATAGCTCCTGATATATTATTTTCATAATATTCTAATGGTTTTTTTGTTGATTCTCCTACTGCTTTATATCCTGCAAAGTTCATAACTGCTTCTATTTTGTTTTCTTCAAATACTTTTTCCAATTCTTTTTGGTCTAAATAGTTTATTTTATAAAATTTAAAATCTTTTCCTGTTATTTTTTTTATGTTTTCTAATACTTCTGGTTTACTGTTTGAAAAATTATCTATTACAACGACTTCTCTTCCTGAATTTAATAATTCTACTACAGTGTGGCTTCCTATATATCCTGCTCCACCTGTTACTAATATTGACATTTTTTATCCTTCTTTCTAATTTTTTATGAATGTATTTTATCATATTTTTGTATATATTTCAATCTTATAATTTTTTATATTTTATTAATTAGTTAACTTTTTGTTTTTCTTAAAAATCTTTTCTAAAATTGAGAATATCATTTCTCTATATTTAATTAATATGTAAATACCACAAACAACAAGTATTGCATATCTTAGAATAAATATTTTATTAAATACTACATTTACTATTGTAATAATAGTTAAACTTAAGCTTAATATTGTTAAAGTTTTTATGTCATAATATTGAGTTTTGTCTACTTTTCTCATTCCAAAATAATGTAAAATACATAATATAAAATAACTAATTACTGTTGTATAAGCTGCTGCTTGATATCCCCAAATTTTTATTGCTATTGCATTTAATATAATATTTATTACTGCTGTAACAATTGAAAACACTGCAATCTGAATATTTTTCTTATGGAAATATTCAACATCATAAAAGAATATATACATCATTTGGAAGAATATTCCCAAACATATTGGAGCTACTATAACAGAAGCTTCTACATATTCTGCATTTATAAATAATTTTATTAATTCTGGAGCTAATGTAAATAGTCCTATACATAAAATCCATACAACATGCATTACAATTTTTGAATTTTCTTTTATAGAATCTGTTTCTTTATTTTCTATTCTTCTATATACCCAAGGAGACCAAGGTTTAAATATTTGTAATGATATTGTGTATAAAATATTTGCAATTGTATATGCAACACTGTATATTCCAGCTTCAGATTCTCCCACTATGTTTTTTATCATTAGTAAATCACAACTTGATAAAAATACTTGTGCTAATAAATGTGGTATCATTGGCAAACTTATTTGCAAACTTTCTTTTACATATTCTTTTTTTATGGTAAATTTGCCTCTAACTAATATCAATATTCCACAGCCAATTCCTAATACAATGTTAAAAAAGTCAACTCCTATTATTCTTCCTAAGTATTTATTTGTTGCTAATACATATACTAAAATAATAGATAGTATTTGTGATACTGGTGATACTAATAAATTATATATAAATGTGTTTTTTGATTTGTTGCAAAAATTCCAATAAGAGTTCATTAGTGTGCATCCATTTATTAATAAACACATAACAAACATTAATGTCATAAATTTAGTATCAAATCCAAGTATTGGATTTAGTGCATCTCTAAAAATAAAGTATATTGCATAAATTACTATTGCAGCTATACTTGAAAAAATATATATTGAAGATAAAAATTTGTACCTTTCTCCTTCTTCTTTTAAAGTAACAAATATTTTATCAATGGAAATATACATTGAGAGTAATAAAATAAGTGTTACAATATTTTTTAATGTTATAAAACTTGTTGCAATTCCCATGTCTGATGTAGAAAGAAGATTTGTTAATATTGGTAATGCAACTAGTGATACTAACATTCCTATCATATTTGCAATTAAATATGTAATCATTGATATTACTGTCTTTTTTCCGTCTATTTGTCTGTTTTCTTCCAATGTATAGCCTCCTTAATTTATATCATTTATCATTTGCTCTACAGTTTTCCATGCATAATCAACTGTTACTGCATGTAAACATGGCCATTTATCTTGACCCTTTTCTAAATATTTGCAATTACTGTTACAGTTAAAACATTCTCTTTTATCTGTAATAATATATGGTTTTTTATATGGATTATTTTTAAAATTATATGTAACAAATCCATCATATGTATATCCACCTGTTATAATACTAACAGGTACTTCTAGCCCAAGCGCAATATAATATGCTCCTGTGTCATTTGTTATAACAAATTGTGCTCTTCTTATAACTTCAATAAATTCTAGTACAGAAGTTTTTCCTAAAATATTTATGTATTTTGCTATTTTTATATTTTTTGTGACTTCTTCTACATCTTTTATGTCTGAGTTTGTACCACAAAATACAACAGGTAGTTTTGTTTTTGCATAAATTCTTTCAATTAATTCTGCATATTTTTCATATTCCCATTTCTTTTTGTCTAAACTTGCACTTGGATAAACAATGTAATATTCTTTTGGTAAATCTATTTTTAATTCAATTTCTTTTATTTTATGGCATTTAATATTATCATCTTTTATGTTTAATAATTCATTTGCTAAGTGATGATAATATTCTATATTTGTAATTTTTTTATCATTTATTTCAATTAATTTTGTATAAATTTTCTTTTGAAAAAATTTTGGACATATTGAATATGCTTTATTTATAATACTTATTTTTTCGTCTGCAACTGCTGATGCCATTAAATACATACTTGGTGTACATCCTGTTAGTCCCATTATATCTATTACTGCTGTATAATATGTTTTTCTAATTTTTTTAATTAACTTAATTCTATTCTTTATATCTATAACAATTGTGTTAAATGGTACAAGTTCTACTTTATCAAAATCTGTTTCTTTTTTCATTAACTCATCTAAGTGATTTGATACATATAATGTAATTTCATATTTGTCTTTAGGATATACTTTTCTATATTTTTCTGCTACAGATAAAAAGTTCATTGCATCTCCAAGTCCTAAATTTGCTAATATTAAAACTTGCTTTTTAGCATTTAGATCTTTTTTTGGTTTTTTAATAAATATACATAATATCCTGTCTAAAAAGTATACTAAATATTTAAATAACTTTATTAATTTTAGTTTTGTTAATATTTTTGTTTTATCTGACAAATTTTGATTTTCGTGTTTTTCTTTTTTCATTATTTACTGTATTCCTTTCATTATATGTTACAGTTTAATATAATTTTTCTTATATTCCCGTTTTGAGTCAAAAAATTTATATAATTATTAATATATCAAAATTTTTATTACATTTTTATATCTTCTAACATTTTTTCCACTTGTTTCCACTCATCTTCTACTGTAACTTCATCTAAACAAGGCCAAGTTTTATTAAGTTCATTTGATTTAACACATCTATTATCACAATTTGCACAATCCATTTTTTTACATGCTACATAAGGTCTTTTATATTTTTCATTTCCTTTAAAATTATAAGTTAAATATCTATCATATGTATATGCTCCTGCTGTAATACATACTGGAACTTCTGATACAACAGAAACATGATATATTCCAGTATCATTTGTTATTACAAATTTTGCTTTTTTTATTAAATCTATATATTCTAATATAGATGTTTTATCTGTTAAGTCTATATATTTAACTTCATCTTTTACTAAAGATATTAAATTATCATTTACTTCTCTATCAACATTTGTTCCACATACTACTAATTTAATTCCTGTTTTTTTGTAGATTCTTTTTGTAATTTCTGCAAATCTTTCTATTGGCCATCTTTTATATTCTGTACTTGCACTTGGATATACAATAAAATAATCTTTTGGCAATTTTTCTTTTACTGGTACACTTGGTAAATCTACAAATTCTGGCTCTTTTTTTAGATTTCCTAAAAGATTAAAAAATTCAAAATAATGGTCTATTAAGTGCATTTTAGAATTATCCACTTCTAAAATTTTTGTATATACTTTTTTATAGATTTTTTTAGGACATGTTACAGTTCTTCCATTATTTATTATCCCTATTTTTTTGTCTCCACATATTGCTCTAGTTGTAAGTAAATTTGTAGAACATTCTTCTATTCCTATTGGGTCTAAAACAATGTCATATTTTTCTTTTCTTAATTCTTTAAATATTTTTCTTCTTTCTGACAAACTTACTGCTGATTTTGTATAATTAAATGGTAATACTTTATCAAATAAATTTGTTGCTTCATATATTTTGTTTAATCCCTTTTGGCATGTTATTGTTAATTCATATTTATCTTTTGGATATATTTCTCTTATATTTTTTAAAGCACAACAAAACATTGCTCCATCACCAAGTGATAGATTATATACTATTATAACTTTCTTTTTTGAATTTTCTTGTTTTTTTGGTTTTTTTATAAATTTTAAATTTATTCCATCAATATAATAATAAATTGATTTTAAGTTTCTTAGTTTTTCATTTTTTAATACTGCATTATTTACTTTTGTAAAAAATGTCGAAAAATATCCTTTTTTAGCCATTTTGTTCATCCTTTTTTATTAAATTTACAGCTTCATAAAGATTTTTACATTTTCTTATATTTTTACTTTCTATTTCTGGCACCATATCTAATAAAAATCCTTTAACTTGCTCTTTTTCACATATTGATAAATCTCTTATTTTATCTCCTATTGCATAACTTTTTGAAAACTCTATATCAAAATCTTTTTGAGCTTGATAAAACAAACCAAGTTTTGGTTTTCTACAATTACAGTCATTACCTATATGGGGGCAATAATAGTATTTATCTATTATTACCCCATATTTTTTTAATTCATTTACCATATATTCAAAAATTACATCTGCATCTTCTCTTGTATAATATCCTCTTGCAATTCCAGATTGATTTGAGATTACAATTAATTTATACCCTAAATTTTGTAATATCTGCAATCCATCTACTACTCCATCTATAAATTCCCAATCTTCTTTTTTATATAGATAATCTTTATCTACATTTATTGTTCCATCTCTATCTAAAAATACTGCTTTATTCATATAATTTTTTCTCTACAATCTCACATATTGTGTGCATAATCATTTCATGTGCTTCTTGGATATTTGGAGTTCTTGGATATTCTATTACAATTGGAATATCACATAATTCTTTGCATGTACCTCCTGTTTTTCCTAAGAAGCCAATTGTTGTTGCACCTATTTCTTTTGCAAGTTTAAGTGCATTATATATATTTTTTGAATTTCCACTTGTAGAAATACCAAATACTACATCACCTTTTTCCACTAAAGCTTCTGTTTGTCTTCTAAATACATCATCATATCCATAATCATTTCCAACAGCTGTTAAAATACTTGTATCTGTTGTAAAAGCCACTGCTGGCAAACCTTTTCTTTCCATCATGTATCTTCCAACTAATTCTGCAGAAAAATGTTGTGCATCTGCTGCAGAACCTCCATTTCCCATTATATAAACTCTATGTCCATTTTTATAACATTCTATTAATTTATTACATACCTCTTCTACTTGTGATATTATTTTATCATCATTAATTACTTTTGTTTTACACTCTATACTTTGCATAAATTTTTCTTTAATATCTTCTTTCATAACACAACTTCCTTTCTTTTGCAGAACAACAACGCCAAAATTGTAATTATTTTTCAATGAGGGTGTTTTTTATTTTAGTAATAATATTCGTAGTCGATTTCCCCTCCACCAATTTACAAATTACAACTTTTCCGCCTCTATTTTCAACAATATCTTTACCAACAACATCATCAGGTTTATAATCTCCACCCTTAGTAATAATATCTGGTTGAAGCTTTTTAATCAACTCATAAGGAGTATCTTCACTAAATTTTACAACATAACTAACACATTGCAAATCTGCCAATAATTCCATTCTTTCTTTTTCTGGAATAATTGGTCTTTCTGGACCTTTTAATTTTTTTACAGATGAATCTGAATTAACACCTACAATTAGTATATCACCATAAGTAGAAGCTTGTTTTAGATATCTTGCATGTCCAACATGAAAAATGTCAAAACAGCCATTTGTGAATACAATTTTTTTGCCTTTTTCTCTTTCATCTTGTATGATTTTCACTAATTCATCAACTTCCACCATTTTATTATCATATGATACTTCATTTTCTTTACTAATGTGTTCTTTAATTTCTTTAATAGATACTGCATAAGTACCCATTTTAGAAACTTCTATACTTGAAGCAATATTTGATAATCTGGCTGTATCTGCTATATCAAAATTATTTGCAAGACCTACTGCTAAATATGAAATTACTGTATCTCCTGCTCCTGATACATCATATACTTCTTTAGAAACTCCTCTTATATGTTGGAAATTATTTTCTCCAATAAGTGTCATTCCTTCTTTTCCTCTAGTAGCTAATACATATTTTGCATTTGTTTGTTTTCTTAGTTCTTGTCCAGCTTTAACAATTTCTTCATCATTATTTACACTCATTTTTGTTAAGTTTTGCAATTCTGTTTTATTTGGTTTTATTAAAAATGCATTTTTGTATTTCGCATAAGATGGCTCTTTTGTGTCTATTAATGTTTTTTTGCTAAATTTATTTGCAATTTCTATTAATTTAGATGTATTTTCTATACTTAAAACACCTTTTTTGTAATCAGAAATAAGAATTATATCAAAATCTTTTACTTTTTCTTCAAATTTTTTTATCATTGTATTTGATATTTCTTCTGATATTGGTGTTGTATCTTCTACATCTAGTCTTAACATTTGAGCATTATTAGGTCCAATCATTCTTGTTTTTACTGTTGTTACTCTTGTATTGTCTGTAATTAATAATTCTGTGTTTATTTTATTTTCTTCTAAAATTGCTTTTAATTGTTTTCCTTCTTCATCTTTTCCTATAACACTCATTATCCATACATTTTGATTTGCTCTTACTAAATTTCTTGCAACATTTGCTGCACCGCCTAATACTACTATTTCTCTTTTTTTGTGCAAAATTGGTATTGGTGCTTCTGGTGATAATCTTGTTGCTTCTCCAAAAAAGTATTTATCTAACATTATATCACCAATAACTAGTATTTTTTTTGTTTTTATATTATTTAATTGTGTTTCTATATTCATTTATATAATCTCATTTCCTCCTTGTATTCACTAATGTTAATTCTGTGAATAATATGAATTATTTTACAATATATACACTGTTTTAGATTGATTTGCTATTTTATTTGAAATTCATATTTTATCCATTTGTTTTTACTGCATCTTTATATTTTTTCATTAGTAATTTTGCAAACCATTCTGGCCAAAATTTTTTGAACATTAAATAATCTTCTTCAAGTCTAACATTGTTTTGTATTAAGTTACTTGTTTCTGACCCTCCATGAATTCTATGTTTCATTAATGGTTTTGGAATATATAAAAATCTTCCTTTTCTTTTTGATATTTCATACCAGGTATCCCAATCTAAATTGCTTTTTAATTCTGTTTTATATGGCTTTTTTCCTAATATTTTTGTATTAAGTGTTACTGCTGGGCAACAAATACTTGAGCCAAATGCTACTGCAAATTTTTTTCCCATTTTCCACATATTGTTCACTCTTAGTGGAAATAATAGTAATTTTTTTATTTTTAAATTTGTTGTTAATGGTATTGTTTCTTCATTTTTTATTTCATTATAATCTGTAAATGCTATTAAAAAGTCTTTTCCTTTTTCTAATTTTCTAATTATTTCTTCTAAGTAATTTTCACAATATACATCGTCTTGATGTGCAACTGTAACATAATCTGTTTTTGTGTTACTTACAGCAAAATTCCAGTCTTGTCCAATTCCTTTTTCTCCATTATTTATAAAAAGTTGTATCTTATATTTTTGTGCTAAATTTTTTATATGGTCATTTGGTGTTGATGTTGCAATTATTATATTACTTTTTACTGTTTGATTTTTTAATGATTTTATACATTCTTCTAAATAAAGTGATTCTTTATATGCACATATTGCAAATGTGTGGTTTTTGTACTCTTCCATCGTTTCTTCCTCTTTTTTATTATTTTAATAAATCTTTACAAAAAAATTTTAACAAATTTGCTAAATGTTTTTATTTACTTTTAAAAAATTAAGTTGTTACGTTTTTTAATATATTATTTGTTTCTTTCTTCATTTTCTTTTAATGCTATATAATGGTTTAAATCTTTTATTTTTTCGTTTAATTCTGAAATTCTTATATTATATATAAACATTTGAATTAGTAAAAATCCAATCATTGTTAAAAATACAAAATTAACAGGTGCTATAAACCCTAATTTTACAGAAATCCATTCAACTACATTTGAAAATATACTCATTAAGATTAATATTAGACATCCAACCATCCACATTACTGAGTTTGATACTTTTAATTTTGCTTGTTTAATTCTTTTAACACATAGAAAAAATGCAATTAATGAGCCTATTATTAATATTACTCTTAAAGTTATTGTCATTTATTTTTCCTCCTTTTTATTTGCATTAGTTTAATCAAATTCATTTTGTGTTAGTAAAAACAATTTTTACTATTTAATAAGCAATTTAAATATTTTTTCTTGTAATTGCTCTAATAAATATTATAGAGAAAAACATATTTATCATATATTCTATTGATTTTAGTGGTTTTAAATAGCTTTCACCAAATTCTCTATCTTTCATTTCTACTTGTACTTCTTTTATTGCCATTTTCTTTTTTAACATATAAACTAATGTATCTGGCTCTGGTGTTAAGCTTGCATTTCTAACAAATAACTCTATAGCTTTTCTGTTATATGCTCTCATTCCAGATGTTGGGTCTTTTATCTTTTTTCCTGTTGTTAAAAATATTGCCATTGTTAATAATTTGCTTCCAAGCATTCTTAAACTATGTGGTTTCTTTTTTGTTACAAATCTTGAGCCAATTACTATATCACTTTTTGTTTTTTCCATTTCTTCAACTAAATTTTTTACATATTTTGCTTGGTGTTGTCCATCTCCATCAAATTGAATTGCTATATCATAATTGTTTTTATATGCATATTTCATTCCTAGTTGTATTCCACTTGTTAATCCAAAGTTTATTGGTAATGATAACATATTAAAATTATTTTTTTCACATACTTCTTTTGTTTTATCTTTTGAACAGTCATTTACAACTACATAATCATAGTCTGTGTTTTGAATTACATCATTTACTGTTTTTTCAATATTTTGTTCTTCATTATATGCTGGTATTATTAATAAAACTTTCAATAGCTTATCTTTCCTTTCTTTTTTGTTATTTTTTTAATATTTTCTAAATATAATATGTCAACTAAATTTTTGTATAATTTATATATTTCTTTTCTGCTATATTTTATATTATAAACCTCTTTTTGTAAAGAGCTTTTCTTCTTTTTATTTAGTTGGATTACTTAAAGTTCAATATTGTTCATTTTGAAAAAATTTAACCCCGTAAATATATTTTATTTACAGGGCAATTTATATTTATTATTAAATTTTTCACAAATTTGTGTTAAATTTATTACATCTATTTCTATATATGTTCTTACATACATACCATAAAACATATCTACATCACTTTCTTCGTGATATAGTGCTGGAATTGAGCTTTCGTGTATTAAATTACATATTTCATTTTTCATTATAAAATATTTCTTTTTCATATTTTTCTTTTTATTAAATAATTTACTGTTGGCATAAAAGATTCAGTAACTTCTATATCTTTAATTTCTCTTAAAACTAATAAATTTAATATTCCTACTCTTCCTACTAAACTCTCACTAACATCCTTCATTAAATTAAATTATTTTGAACCTGTTAAATAATATTCTACCTTTTTTTGCTATTATCTACTTCAATTTTTATATATCTTAAAAAATTTGGAGCATATTGTATTTCGTCAATTATAATTGGCGATTTATTTGCTTTTAAAAATAATGCAGGATCTTCTACTACTGATTGATATAATAACATATCATCTAATGTTAGGTCTTATTCTTTTTCTCACTTGTCTAGCTACTGTTACTAATATTGTTTTAAAGATTTCTTCTTGCTTTTTTATTACATTTTCTGCTAATCTTTTAAAATATTTCATCATGCACCTCAGACTACTATAATATTTAATATTATATTAGTCGATTAATTGTTTTTTGTCAATAATTTTATCCAATTATAACTTGTATTAAGCCTATTCCTAAAAATACTCCTGAACATATAGCTATGTTTAATGTTCTATTTTTATTTTCCTTTGTTTTTAGATAATCACCTGATATGCAACTTAATAGAAGTGGCAAAATTGGGAATAAATACCTTGGTTGGAAACCAGCAATATATAGATTTCCTACTGGTGTAAATGTTAAATATAGTATAGCACTTGTCATTGCATACACTAGGAAAAATGCTAATAATAGTACTATTTTTTGTTTTATTTTAAAATTAATGTCATCTTCTGTTAGTGCTACAAATAATACAAATAACATCATTACTAAAAATACATTTCCACTATGTTCATTACCATCAAAAAATGTTCCTTGATATAATTCTGCTAACCAATTAAAATTTAATAAAGTTCTTTTTATATGTTCTAATGCTATTTTTACATCATAAATAGGATGTGTTAATACCATATTTAATTGTTCCACTGCATTTATTGTTCCTTGCCCTCTACTGTCTCCATCAGAATTTATTTTTGTATTTTTTAAATATATTATAAATGCTGTTGCAATTATAACAAAAATAATTACTGCTGTAATAATTTGTGGAAGATATTTTTTGTTCTTTTTAATAGTTTTTGATAAAGGTAATAAAAATACTAAAATTGCAAGTAGCATATAACCTGTACCTTTACCTATTAACATTATAAGAAATAATGCTAAAAATATTAAAAATTGTTTTAATGTTATTGTTTCACATTCTTTAAATAATTTAAAACAATATGCTGTAAAAATATATATTGTTCCTAAACATAGTCCATCTACAGAATATGATGATGCTAATAATAACATATATGGCATAAATGCTATTACATAAAAAATATTTTTCTTAAATGGTAAAATTTTAAATGCAATATATACTAAAACAGTATATAAAACTAAATTCATAATTCTACCTAATATGTACATATCTATTATACTTCCATTTAAAATTCTTGCAATTGCAATTCCTAATGCTGGGAATATATATGTAATTACATTATAATTTGCTGGTGTTGATGGTGTATCTTCTTTATCTACTTCATTTGTAACTTCTGGCTCATAATCATTTTTTAGAAATTCATCAATTGTGGTAAATTTTGATAATTGTGGTAATTCTTCAATTTTTTTGTCTGTAATAGGATTTTCTAAATAATCAAAATTTAGAAAAGATACATTTAGTGCAGACATAAAATGTTTTTTCTCATCTACAGCATGATTAAAATTTGTTGTAAATGTAAATATAATTCCAAAGGTACATGCTGTAATAATAATATTTTTGCTAAAATCATTAGATACATATATTATAAATAATGTTGATAATAAACATAGTATTTCTGCTATTGCACCTGCTCTTAAAAGTTTTGTTTCTATATAAGTACTATAAATAAGTAAAACACATGTTGCAATTATTCCTAAGGCTGTTACTAAATATATAAAAATTCTTTTTATTTTATTTTCTGTTGTTTGTAATGCTGTTTCTACAAATTTTTTATGAAATATACAATATAAAGCTATAAAAATTATATAAATAATAATTCTACATAATGAAAAATTATATTCCGCTCCACTTGTTGTTATAATTTGCGAATTACAATATCCTATTTCAAATATTAACATAGAGAGTATTAATATAATTATAGTATATATTGTTATACTTTTTTGACTAAGTATCTTCATAATTTTCTCCTTTTATTCCTTATATTCTATTTTTTCAGTACTTATATTATATTGTGCAGTATTTTTATCAAAGTTTATGTTTGAATATGGGTCTCCTTTTTCAATAACTTCTTTCCATTTTTCTCTGAAATTTTTTGATTCGTTTTCAAATCTGTCTTTCTTTTCAGGAGTGTCTTCATATCCCCTTGTTTTTGACTCATAATGCATAAATTCCACATATGGATTATAAACTATTAAGTATCCTGCTTGTCTTATTTTCAAGCAAAAGTCAACATCATTAAATGCTACTTTAAAGTTTTCTTCATCCATATATCCTACTTCTTCATATATGCTTCTTCTAGAAAATAAACAAGCTCCTGTAACTGCTGATAAATCTTGTGTTAAACATTCTCTTCCAAAATATGCATGAAAGTTTTTTGGAGTATTTGTTAGTAAATTTGCTGCTAAATTACATATCCCAACACCTATTCCTGCATGTTGTATTGATTTGTCTTCATAATATAATCTTGCACCAACTGCTCCTACATCTTTTCTTTGTGCATATCCTAAAAATTTTTCTATCCAGTTATTTGTTAAAACTTCTGTGTCACTATTTAATTGAACTACATATTCACTGTCTTTACAATTTTTTACACCAAAATTTATTATTTTTGAGTAATTAAATCCTTTTTCTTCATATTTTATTACTCTTACTTTATCTAACTTTTGTATGTTTTCATAATAGTCAAATGTTTTTTGCTCAACACTGTTATTTTCTATAATTACAATTTCATAATTGTTATATGTAGAAAGCTTTAAGATTGAATTTATACAATTTCTTAATATTTTTACACTATCTTTATTTGGTATTAATATAGATACTTTTGGATTTCCTTTTACTTCATATTCAACTTCATATACACCTGGAATGTCTCCTCCATGAGTTACTTTGGCTTTTAAATTGCATCTTGCTAAATGGTCTTCAATTACTTTTATTCCAGCTTCATATGCATATGGTTTTGCATCTGCTACCATTGCTGTAGAGTTTGCATGAACTCTCCAATGATATAATACTTTTGGAATATGTATAATGTGTTTTGTGTTTTCTGTTGCTCTTATAATAATATCAAAATCTTGTGCACCATTATATTTGTCTCTAAATCCTCCTAGTTTATCCATTAATTCTTTTTTAAATACAGATAAATGTGTAATATAATTATTTGATCTTAAGGTATCTATTGCAAAATCTGGCTTAAAGTGCGGGTCACATCTTTTGTCTTTAGTTCCTTCTATTTTGTCTTCATCTGTGTATATGAATTCAACATCAGGATTTTTATTTATTGTTTTTGCTAATTCATATAAGCAAAATACTGGTAATAAATCATCATGGTCAACTAATAATATATAATCTCCTGTTACTAGTTTTAGTGCTTCATTAGAATTACCAGATATGCCTTTATTTTCATTAATAAAATGATATTTTATTCTTTTATCACTATTTATAATTTTTTGTAGTTCTTCATTTTTTGTAGGACTTCCATCTGCTAAACATAATTCCCAATTAGAATATGTTTGTGCTTTTAAACAGTCTACAAGCTCTTCAAAAAAGTTTACAGGTGTATTATACATTGGTACAACAACACTAAATTTTGGCATGATTTTGAATTTTGTTTTTCTTTGTTCCTCTAATTGTTCAGCATTTGGCTCATTATTTTGAATCCATATTTGGTATTTTTCTCTTTCACTTTGAGCTTTTGCTATTTCTTCTCTTCTGAATATTTTCGAATAGGTTTTTGATAAAATTTTCTTTATGGTTTTTCTTATTCCATATTTTTTTCTATAGTACCTAATTTGATTAATTATGTTTTTCATCCTTGAAATTAATACTTTCACTACTAATCTATTCCTTTCCTTTGATATTAACTGTTTGAACTTTAGTCTTTGTTTAATTTTTCGCTAATCCACCTCATTGGTTTTGTTATTTTCCATGATCTTGAATTACGTATTATTTCTCTTTCTTTAAGTAAGTCATTAATTCTTTTTTCTAATTTTTTATTTTCTGCAATAATTTCTTCTTTTTCCTTATCTGTGTTTTTTCTATAATCTTCAAGTTCATGTACTTTGTTATTATATAAATTAATTAGTGTTTGTCCTGTTTTAGTACTGTTATGTTTTTCCCACATTTTTTCGTCTCTAATATTTTTTTGTAATATTATATCTAGTTTTTGAAATAATTCTAAATATTTTTCCAATCCTAGTCTTTTATATAGTTCATCCGTTTTTATAAATGCATGTGCACTTGGAAAATATGCAATTGCTCTATAAATAATGAATTCTACTGGTATATTATAGTCAAACCATTCTTGGTCATAAAAATAGAGTTCATTATTAATATAAAATGCATTTTGAAAAATTAGGTCCCATAAACCATATTTTACAAATTTTAATGATTGCATTTCATTTTTATATTCTATATTATATTTGGTAAAAATGTTGTTTTCTTTTATGCTTGAATATTTTACTTCTTCAAGTTTATTTAATAAGCTAATTTTGTATTTGTTTATACATTCGAAAAATTCGTCAAATTTCTCTGATATTAATAAATCTAATAGTACTTTTTCATAACTCTTTCCGTTTTCAATAAATTTGCTTATTATTTTTCCATTTTCGTATTTATCAACTGTTTTTATGTTTCTTTTTTCCATAATTTCAATATTGTTTTTTATGCTGTCTATATGTGATTTTGCTTCTTTAGTAATATTAGTTTTTTCAACAATGTCTTTATAAATTATTGTTTGAATATTATACTTACTTTTTCTTAAATTTGTATATGATACAAATTTTATGTTATTGTCATCAAATTGTTTTTTTCCAATCTCTACAAAAAATGAGTTTGCAAAAAATTTAAATTTTTCTGTGTCTTCTTTTAATATTTCTATATATGCATCTGTTTCATTAAAATTTACAAAGTCTTCTTCTCCATATAAGAAGTTTCTGTGAATGCTTTCCATATTTGGTAAGTATTTGTCTGTAAATATTGCATTAGGTACTTTATAATCTGGCAAAACATAATAATATTTAAAATATTCAAATCCTCTTTCTTTTAAGATTTTTTCAATCATTGTTTTGCTTAGAGCAAATGTTTGATTACACAATATATTTTTTTGTGCTTGTAAGGTTGTCCAAAATTTCATGCCATATTTATTATCTGCTACTAAAATAATTTTACTTTCTTCATTTATATAATTACTTACAATATCAAGTATTTTTTGCAATTTTTTATTAGCTTTTGTTTCATTATTTATTTCATAGTTTTCCATAGTTCCTATTAATGATATGTAATCAATTTTTTTGTTTCCTAGCTCTGCAAAGTCTATAATTACTTCTAAATTTTCAATATTGTTCTCTTTTTGTATTTTTTGTTTTTGTTCTTCATTGTTTACTACTATTATTGCTTTTTGGAATTTAGTACATAGTTCTTCTATAATTTCTTCATCAACAATTCCAATTTGCAATATTTTTTTATCTTTTTGTTCTGGATACCAATGTATTATGTTCCTTTTTAATTGTTTTTCTGTTATTAAGTCCATTTCCCCTCCACTACTTTTTCTTTATTTTCATTATTATTTTTACAAAGCAAGGCATATTTAATATTAAAAAGTTTTCAATAAAATATTTTAAACTTTCATTTTTGTATAATTTATAAAATATTAGCCAGTTTTTGAAGTTGATATTTTTCTTTTTACTTAACATTTTATAATAATTATATGCTTTTTCATTTTGTTTTCTTAATTTTTCTGTAAAAATCTTAGGATTTTGTACATATGTTTCAAATATTCCTAATTTTACATTTATAAAGTGATTCCTTATTTCTTCTATTGTTTTAAATTTTTCTATTGTGTGTTTTGCCCCTACTTGATTATCTCCATGTTGTCTATATTTTATTAATGGTTCTGGTAGATATTTTACATTTCCATTAATGGAATTTGTTAATGCTATCCAATGGTCATGAAATATGTGTTTAGAGTTTGTTGGAATATCAAGTATATCTTTTAGCTTTTCTTTTTTTGACATTATTGTGCATCCTGTTACGCAATTATATAAATACGCTAATTTATATGTTCCTATTGTTTTATTTATTTTTTTTGTTAATTTCATTAAATTATTAAATGAATCATTTATAATATTTTCATTTTCGTCAACAACAGTTAAATCTGTAA
Organism: uncultured Clostridia bacterium; assembly: GCA_944386165.1. Lineage (GTDB taxonomy): Bacteria > Bacillota > Clostridia > TANB77 > CAG-508 > CAG-269. Next base: position 26,116 of record CALXAA010000013.1, on the reverse strand, counting down.
AAACTAAATCTGCATTAGTTTTTTGCATAAAGTTATAAGTATGTTCAACTTTAATCGGTAACCATATATCATCTTGATCTGATAACATATAAATTGGATTTTCAACTTTGGTTAATAAAAAGTTAAAGTTTTTTACATATCCTAAGTTTTTTTCTTGAAAATATGATATTATTCTTTTATCTTTTTTTTCATATTCTTTAATTATTTCTCTTGTTTTGTCTGTTGAGCAATCATCTGAAATTATTAGTCTTATGTTTTTATATGTTTGGTTTAAAATGCTTTCTATTTGTTCTCTTAAATATTTTTCTCCATTATATGTTGCCATTAATATATCTATTTGTTCCATATTTTTTCCTTCCTAAAGGCACATATTTGATTGAAAAAATAATTTTTTTCAACCATTTTTCTTTATTTTATTTCAATTGTCACATTTCCATCTTTTCCTATATAGTTTTGTTGTACATTTAAATTTTCTAACCATTGTCTTGTTTCAAATGTTTTCCAGTTTCCTGTATTTTCTCCACTTCCTGCATCATTGTTCCAAAGCCATGTAGGTGTTGGCCATAAACATATTTTAGGATTTATTAGTTTGTATAATTCTTCTGTTGCTCCTGCTTGTCCATGATGTGCAACTTGTACTATGTCACTTTTTAATTTATCTTTTTGTGTGTTTATTAATTTTTCACTACTTTGTGTTCCTGTGTCTCCAAGTATTAAAATTGTTGTTTTTCCTGTGTCAAATTTTATTACCATACTTTGTTCATTGCCTGCATTTTCAGTAAACTCAGGATTTCTTATTCCTAATATTTCTGTTTTTATTCCATCTAAATTTAATATTTCATTTAATTGCGGATTGTGTATTTTGTCTTTTATTTTTTCATCTTCAAGTGTTTGGAAAAATTCTTTTGTAAAATCTATTCTTGAACTTTCATATTGTTCATACCATGATAAGTCATTTAGTGAGACATATATATTATCTATTTGAATATCTGTATTTTTTACTATTTCAACAAATGCACCTAAGTGGTCATCATGTACATGTGTTAAAAACCAGTAATCAACTTTTCCTCCATTTTCATTTATATTATCAATTAAATTTTGAGTGTTTTCTTTAAGTCCTCCATCAATGGCTATTAATTTGTTGTTTTTGGTTTTTATTAAATATCCCATTGATTGCCTATCTTCTATTTGAGCTAGTTGTATTAGTTCTATTGTTTTATTTTTTACTTGTATAATTCCTATTGAGAAAACACAAACTATAATTATAAGAGTAATTGAAATATAAATTTTCTTGTTTTTCATTTGATTATTCCTTTATTATATTTATTTTAGGGTCTATTCTTAGTAATCCAACACAATCTTTACTTGAAAGTATTTCTATTAATAGTGCTTCATATTTTCTGTTTAATACTTCTAATTCTCCATCTCCATTTATATGTGTACAACTAAATGATAAAGTGTATTTGTTTGGTGCAATTGGTAGTTTTTGTATAAATTCTATTGTAACAATGTCACCTTTTTTGAACTTGCCTGGATATATTTTTTCTAGCATTGTGTTTGTTCCTACTATTTCTATTCCATTAAAGTTTTTTATTGTCATTGTAAATATTGGATTATCTACGTCTTTGTTAAATTTTACTTTGGATTTTAATTTGATTATTTTGTCATTATCTATTGCATTTAAGTAATTATCATTTTCATCAAAAATACCATAATCTATTACTTCTGCATCTAGATTACCATATTCTATTAAATTTGGGTTTTCATTAAAGTGTGATTTCCATGTGTTTTTTTCTTTAGTTTTGGCTTTTGAGTATTCTTTATTTGTTTTTTCTTTTTTGTCTTCTTTTGTTTTTGCTTTTGGCATATTTCCTGTTATAATCTTTTTATATAATTCTACCCCTTCTTTTACATCTCCATCAAAAATTTTTGAACCATCTGTTAATATTATTGTTCTAGTACAATTTTTTAATATGTCAGATACATTGTGTGTTACAAAAAGGATAGTTTTTCCTTGTGATTTGAATTCTTCGAATTTTTTAAAGCATTTTAATTGGAATGCCATGTCTCCAACTGATAATACTTCATCTACTATTAATATTTCTGGATTTACATTTATTGCACATGAAAATGCAAGTCTTGCAAACATTCCTGATGAATATGTTTTTACAGGTTGATAAAGATGGTCTCCTATGTCTGCAAAGTCTATAATTTTTTGTTTGCTGTTTTCTATTTCTTCTCTTGTTAGCCCCATTACTTGCCCATGTTGATATATATTTTCTTCTCCTGTTAAGTCCATATTAAATGCTGTTCCTAGTTCCAATAGTGAACTTATTTTTCCTTTTACTTCTATAGTTCCTGAAGTTGGTACTACTACTCCTGTTATCATTTTAAGTAGTGTGGATTTTCCTGCTCCATTTCTTCCAAGTATTCCAACTACTTCTCCCTTTTTTACAGATAAATTTAAATTATTCATGGCTGTAAAGTCTGTATGTCTTTGTACCTTTGGAAATAAGATTTCTAGTAATCTATCCTTTTTTTTATTATACATTTTATATTTTTTTACTAAGTTCTTTATCTCAATAACATTTTCTTCCATTAAATTCCTCCACTATAGAACATCTGCAAAGTCTTTCTTTGTTCTTTTAAATATGGCATTTCCCCATATAAATAATATTATTGTTATTGCCCAAAATACTATTGTGAATAGTCCATGGTTTGCAAATATTATATTTTCACCAATAAAAGCTTGTCTAAATGCTGTTACTAAATATGTAAATGGTACACATTGCATTAATTTTAATATTGTTTGATGTTCTGCAAGCATTCCTAAATTCCAAACTACTGGTGTAAACCAGAAAAATAGTTGCATTGCTATTCCTAATAGGTTAGAAAAGTCTGGTACAACTGTTGTAACTGCTGATGTAAATCTTGTAAATGCGGTTACAAAACAATAAAATGCAAATATTACATATATTAATGTTAATATATTTGGAATATATCCATAAACTACACATATTCCTACTGCAATAGCTACTAAAAATAATCCCACAAAACTTGATGCAACTATTGATATTATTGGGATTATATTAACTGGAAATACAACTTTTTTTACTAAATAACTATATTGCCTTATTGAATTACTTGCTGACATTATACTATCATTTAACCATTGCCACATTGTCATTCCAGGGAAAAACCATACTGCATATGGGTATTCTCCACTACTTCCAGTTTTTAATATGAATTGGAAAACTATTGCATATGTTATCATAAATATGAATGGTTGCAAAAATCCCCATATTGTTCCTAAGCTTGTACTTGCAAATCTATTTTTAAAATCGTTTTTTCCTAGTTGCCATATTAGTTTTCTGTTTTTTATTATATCTTTTATTAATTCCATATTTTATCCTTTCGTTGGGTAATTTGGTGCCGGTTCTCTTTTGTGCCTTTTTTGGGTAATTTGGTGCCGGTTCTCTTTTGTGCCTTTTTCGGGTAATTTGGTACCGGTTCTCTTTTGTGCCTTTTTCGTATTACATTCTATATTTAAATTGCCTATTTGTCAATATATATAGGATAATTTGAAACAGTACCTTTTTGAAAAAAATATGAGAGCATAGAATTTTTTAGATTCTTTGCTCTCGTATTTTTATTTTGCGTATTTTGCTCTTCTTATTATGGCTATGCTTAAGATTCCTATTGCTGTGATTGTTGTTATTATTAAACTTAACCCTGGTTCTATTTTTGTTTTCTTTCCTGATGTATTATAACTTTCATAGAATTGTTGTAGTCCGTTTGCCTGGATTTTTTCTGTTTCTGATGTTGGTTCTTCTTCGTTATTGTTTATTATTTCTTCTATGCTATATACTTCATATGTTCCTGTTTCTGGGTTATATGATGTTACATAGTTTTTGCTTGATGTTAAACTGTTTCCATTGTTGCTTGTTCCATTGTTTTGAATACTTTCTGTATTGCTACTGCTGTTTGTTTCTTGTGTTGTTTCTTCTGTGCTGTTGTTTGTTTCAGTATTTTGTGTATTTGTACCATTATTTGGTTTTACTTCTTGTATTGCTTCTTCTACTGGCACTTCTTGTAGTTTTTCTACTAGCTCTTTACTTTCTTCATATTCTTTGCTTGTGTTGTTTGTGCTACTTGGAATTATGTTTGCTAAGCTTTGTTTTATATAGTCTATTAGTCCTGGATTTTGTTTTTCTTCTTGTTTATATATTATATCTCCTGTTAAGTAGTTAAATACTATTACTGTTCCATCATTGTAATATACTAATACTTCTGTTCTTTCTGTATCTGTGTTTTGAGCTATTTCTTTTATGTTGCTGTTTTCGAAGTTTTCTGGATATTTTAGACTTTGTTTTAGGTCTTGCATGGTTCCATTTTCTAGTAGTATTGTTTCATATTCTCTTTCATTTATCATGTCTATTACTTGATTGCCTATTTTTAGTTCTGTTTTTCCTGATATGATTGATAGTTTTCCGTTTTTTACTGTGTATATTTGATTTTTTGCCTGTCCATTTATTGTGCTGTATTTTCCATATACTTTTATTGTGTTTCCTGAATATTCATATTCTTCTCTTGGTTTTACTTTGCTTTCTAAGATTAGTCCTTCTACTTTGTTTTCTGCTTGGTCTTTTTCTTGGCTTTCTATATCATATACTTCTCCTTTTTCTGTTAAGGCTTTTCCTTTGTATATGTTTACAAAGCTTCCTTCTACTTTTTCTCCATTTATGTACATTTCTGTTCCTTTTAGTATTGCGTTTGTTTCTCCTTCTAAGCTTGCATAATTTCTTATTTCTTCTGGGTCTATTTTTATTTCTGTTAGGATTGTTTCGGTATTAGTATCTGTTACATCTGTACTTGTTGTTTGTTCTGTAGTACTTTCTGTTTGAGTACTTGTTGTATTTATACTTGCATTACTCTTTGCTTTTTGGATTAACTGCAATGTTTGTGTTGTTTTATAGTCATATTTGAATGTATATGTTCTTGAGTCTATTTCTATGTCTACTGTGTTTTCTACTTGTCCTATTCTTAAATATATTCCTTCTGGAATATTGTTTAAGTCTATGTTTATTTCGTTTGCTGAAATTGGGTATATTTCATATGTTATTGCTTTTAATATGTTATTGTTTTGTTCAGAGTTGGTTTGCTCTGTTGTTTCATTTTCTGTTTGGAATGAATTTGTGCTTAATGGTATTTTGTTTTCCATCTTTTCTGCTATTTGCTCAATATTTACTTGCATTGTTTCTACATCAATTGGATCTTCTGGTAAGTCTATTCCTTCTTGCTCTGTTTCCATGTTGTTTAATATTGGGTATTTATTATCTTGCAATGTTGTATATAAATAGCTTGTTCCCCAGCCAAATGTGTTTTTGTATGTGTTTTCTTGTTTTAGTTGATCAGCTGTTACATATTGACTTTCTTGTACATTGTCTATATCTTCACTTATATATTGGTCATTTATTTTGCTGTATTTGTATACATGTAAATTCGTTAATTTTTCATTTTCTACTTTTGAGCTTCCTATTCCTAGCGATACTGTTATCGGGTCTTCACTTGTTAGATACGCATGTACATAATTGTTATAATAATAGTTTCCTCCTGTTTGTGTATATAAATCTGTTTCTATATATCCTATTATTCCTCCTACATTTTCCAGTGCTTCTATTTTGGCTCCTTCTACTGAGTTATTATTTATTGAAATAACATTTCCTGTTGTTACATTGGCATTTGCAAAATATCCTATTATTCCTCCGGCATCTGTTGTAATTGCTCTAACTGTAGCATTATTATATGTATTATACATGTATCCTGATATCATTTCTCCACAAATTCCTCCTACTTTGCTGTTTCCTTCTACTGTTGTATCTTTTACAAAAACATTATCTACATTTGATCCGTCCCCACGCATTGTTTAAATATCCTATTAATCCCCCTACTCTACTGCCTTTTGAAGAAATTTTACAATTTTCTACCGAACAACCACTTCTTACATTACCATAACTTAAACCTATTATTCCACCAACATTATTTGAATTGATATTATTACAAATAATGTTACTATCTATCACATGTGAGTTGTATATATTTCCTCCATGTCCTGCTATTCCTCCTACACTATTGCCAGTCGCAAAAATATTACTGTTTTTTACCCATATATTTGCAAGACTTGAATTGTTGACTATGTTTTGCAGGTAGCCTCCAATTCCTCCAACTTGAGAGTCTCCACTTACTGTTGAATCTTCTAAAATAATATATCCTTCTGAGTTGCTTGTTGTACTCATATAGCCAAAAATTCCTCCAACATTAATCTTGCTACTTATTGTAGATTGTTGTACTATTATATTACTTAGTTCAACTGAAGAATTATTAGATATTCTTGATGTAAGCCCTCCAACGCATTCACCATCACTTGCATCTATTATAACACTTTTTGCTACTATTTCAGAAATTTTCTTAACATCAGTGCAACTCCCTACAATTCCTCCTATATAGCTTTTTCCAGTTATTGTTATTTCTTCAGCTGTTATATTAGAAATATTAGTATCTTTTATGATTCCAATACATCCAACAGTATTTGATGTTGATGCATTTATTGTGATATTACTAAAATTTAAATTCTCTGTTTTTGCTGTAGACTTTGCAATTATTCCTACATAATTTTCTGAATTTGCATTTATTATTATATTTTCAAAATTTACCCCTCTTAAGTCTGTTCTTATTTCTCTTATTAGTCCAGAGTAATCTCCACTTAAGCTTATTTCTAAGTTTTTTAGCGTACTTCCATTTGATTCTAGCCTTGACATTGTTACATTGCTTTTTATGTTGGCTCTTCCTGAAAAGTCTATGTCATTCATTAGCTTGTAGTTTTGGTATGTGCCTTCTTCTATTCCTTGCCAATCTTCATAACTGTATAATTCTTTATAAAATTGCTGTTCTATTCTTGCACTTGTTTCTTGTTCTTTTTCTTCTCCAATTTCTTTATATATTATTTTTGAGATTTTATAGCTATCATAGTATCTTGTTGGGGTTGCTTTTATTTCTATATATGTTTTTCCGTTTTCTGTGTTATTCTTGGTTATTGTTACTTCCATATCTTCTACTTCTATGTCTATTATTTCTTTTTCTTGTGGATTGCTTATTTCTATTAGTGCTTCTATTGTGTTTGCATCTGTTTTGTTTGAGGTTACACTTTCTATTACCATTTCTTCTTCTTGCTTAATTTTTATATCTTCTTGGTTTGGTAAGATTTGAGTTCCTTGTGTATTATATAATTTTGGTAGTATTCCTTGTTCTACCTGACTATAATCATATGCTTCTCCTAGTTGTATTGTATTTGTATAGGTTTCTCTTTGACATAAGTCTTCATATGAAAGTAGTGTTGCTCCTAACTCTTCTTCTGTTATATATCCATTTATTTTTTGTTCACTATATGCATAATTGTTTGCTCTATCTGTATAGTTTGATACAATTCTTCCTATGTTTTCTGTTTGTTTTCCTGTGTATATATTTCCTATACTTAAATTATTATGTGTATTTGTTGCATTATCATATCCATCTGGGTCTTTTCCTATTATTCCTCCTACATATTCTTCTGTTGTAATGGCTTCTACATAACTATAGCAATTTGTTACTGTTGTTCTTTCTATAGTGTCAATATTTCCAACTATTCCTCCTACTCTTGTTCCTACTGCTTCTATTTTTCCTTCTGCATAACAATTGGTTATATCTCCTTTATATAAATATCCTACTACTCCTCCTATTGCTGTTTCTATTGCATTTCCTATATCTAAATTTATATCTCTTACATAACAGTTTTCTATTCTTGAGCCATAAAAATATCCTACTAGTCCTCCTATACGGTTAGTTGACACTATTTCATTTACATCTTGTACTATTTCTACATCTACTGCTGAACTATTTGTTATAATTACATTTCCTCCGCCTGCTTGTCCTAATAATGTTCCTGCATCTAAGTTTACATTTACTTTACTTTCTAGCTTTACTCCTTTTATATGTACATTGTTTATTGTAGCATTTTGTGCATATCTTATTAATCCCATTCTGTTGTCTGATGTTGTTTTTTCAAAATTGAAATTCTCTATATGCAGATTTTCTAATGTTCCTTGTAAATTACCTATTAGCCATGCATTTGTTAAATTTAAATTGCTTATTTTATGATTATTTCCATTTATCTTTCCTGTAAATGTATTATTTATTTGTATTGTATTTCCTTCATTTATAAAGTTTAAATCTGTCATTAGCATATAATTTTCTGTTAGTGAGGTATTTATATTTTTCCAATCTTGCACATTATGTATTTCTTTATATAAGTCTGCTTTTACTATCTTTTCTCCTTGTTCATATTCTCTTGTGTATTCTGTATTATATGCTCCTTTTACTGTTATACTTTGTACATTATATTCTGATATATATTTTATTGGGTCATATAATTCTACTATTACTTCACTTATTCCTTCATTATATTCTTGGCTTAGTATTCTTACATTTATGTTTTCTATTTTTATATCTGTTATTTGTTCTGCTGATGGATTATGTACTCTAAATTTTACTTTTACATTACTTGTTCCTTGTTCTATTACTTCTGTATCTATTATATCTGCTAGGTCTTCATCTTTTATTTCTGGTAATTCTATATATTCTTGTTTTGGCATTACTTCTGGCATGTTTAATTGTGGGTAATATCCATTAGATACAAGTTCATCTACATTAAATGCATTTTCACTGTTTAATACATTATTTTGGAATACTACATCATGTAAATTTAATGCTGTTATTTTTTCATGTCTATTTGTCTCTAACATTTTGTCTGCCATATAATAATTGTTCTCGATATTTGCATTATTTGCATAACCAATATTATATACATTTGGTCCTCCATATGTTGAACTTATATTTGTCTGGTCATATCCATTTTTTCCTATTCCTACTGAATATACATTTCTTAGTTTTGCATTGTTATAATTACTTACTACTAGGTTTGATATACTTTCATTTGTTTCATAATTTTCTACATCTACACTTACTAAACTATATACATTATATATTTCTCCATTTTGAATGTTATCTCCTACCAATACTGATGTATTTCTTCTCTGAGTATCATTTTTATTAAAATTTATTTGTATATTTTCTCCTATTATATATCCATTTTTTATCGTTCCGTAATTGTTGTTTATTATTTTTAACTCATTAATTCCATATAGAGATTCTTGATAATTTATTATAAAATTTTCTATTATTCCATAATTAACTGTTCCTAATAATCTAGTACCAATGTTTGCAACATTAGTAGATTCAATTAAATTTAATTGAATATTTTTTATTGTTCCATAATTATTTTCGAAAAATCCTCTAAACCAATTTATTTCAACACTATTGTTTAACTTTATATCTAAAACTATGTTTTCTATTATTCCGTTTTCTCCTATTGTGTAAAATATTGGATTAGTTGAACTTGCATCTCTTATTAGTTTCTTTCCGTTAAAGTCTATTTTTCCTTCAAATCTTAAATTGTCATGTCCAAATCTTAATGTTGCTCCTTCCATTCCTGATAAGTCTATATCATTTAATACTATGTAATTTCCTTTTGGTTGAATTTCTAAGAATTCTTCTTTACTACTTATCCCTTTTATCTCTTCTCCTTCTCCTGTTTCAAATTCCATTTCATCTATTACATAATATCTATCTCTTATTTTTACTGTTAACTCTATTTTGTAGCTTGAATTTGTTTCTACTTCTATTTCTTTTTTACTGTTTTCTACTTTGTTGTTTTCTCCTATTTCTTCATATCTTTCTTCTTTTATTTCTTCTCCATTTTTATATATTTTTATGTAATAATCATTTGTTTCTATTTCATCATTTTTATCTTCTAAATTTATTTGATATTTTGCATTCATTGTGTATTTAAATTTTTCATAACTTGTTTTTGTATTTCCTAGTTCTACTTGTAGGTCTTTTATATATACTCCTGAACCTCCATTTATAAAAAATCCTAAATATCCACTTTCATCTATATTTAATGTATATTGTTTTTCTGTATATTCTCCTGTTATTTCTGTTATTGCAGTTCTATTAGTATCTGTTTTAGCATTTTGTAAATATATACCATACCCTTTATTTGTTTCATCCACATATTTTATTTTAAAACTTATTGTTACTTCTTTTCCTGCATATTCTCTTAAATCATATACCGCTCTTCTGTAATTATTGTTTTCTCCTAATTTTAGTTCATTTGTTTCTTTATTATATTCTTTTCCATAATATTCTCCTATATTAAAGTTTGGATATACATACCAGTTGTTTTCTGATTCTACATTTACTAAGTTCTTTCCTGTGGCTTTTCTACTTAAATTATTTAATCCTATTTCTCCTGTTATTCCAAATTCTGTGTATATCTCTATTTCTTTTAATAAGTAATTACTTTGATATGTTACATCTGTGCTTCCTTCATTATATTCTCCTGCATATATTTTTAAATAATATCTCTTTTCTTCTTCTAATCCATCATATATTTTTCTTACATATTCTTGGTTTGTTTCTATTTCTTCTCTTTCTACTAATCCATTGTCTTCTCTTCTTAATTCTATTATTACTTTTTTGTTTAATATTGCTCCATCTATGTCTTCTACTCTTATATCAAAGTCCAACATATTTGCTATTGTTATTTGGTTTCTTATTTGTACTTCTGCTGGTATTTTTAGTGTTGTTATTTCTTCTAATACATGCATGTTTTCTACGTCTTCTTCTACTGTTCCTTGTTTTGCTTTGGTTATTGCTTCTATCTTATATTTTGTGCTTGAGTCTAATGTTTCATAATTTAGTTCTATTTTTTCTCCTTGTTTTAGTTTTTCTAGTTCTTCACTTGTTAGTACTATGCTCTTAGTTGCTTTTGTTTCATCATCTCTTGTTTCTTGGTCTCCTACATTTTCTGTTTCTTCTTGTGGTATTAATTGTATTTCTAAATATGACAAGATTTTTGTTAATCTTCCATCTGTTACTTCATTATTTATACTTAAACTAAATTTTGCATTATTTTGGGTTAGTTCTGTGTTCTCTATGTCTAATCTTACATATCCTAATGATGATATTGTTAATGTTGTGAATCTTCCTTCTCCTATTACTAATTTTTCTTGTGTTCCTTTTCCATCATTTAAGTCACAATCTGCATATATTTGTATATTATAATAATCATTTGGGTCTAAACTTGTTAATGCTATATTGCTTTGGCTTTTCTTTAATGTTCCTTTTTCTACTTCTTCATTTTTCATGTTGTATACTGTATATCCATAATTGTTTAATTCTACATTGTCTTCATTTTTTAGTTTTAATTCTAGTAGTACTTGGGTTGTGTCTTGGCTTTTTAATGTTATATTTACACTTGGTGTTTGTTTTGATGTTCTCGTTTCTCCTTTATTATTTTCTACTTTTAGTTCATTTCCATATCTGTCATATACTTTTATTTCATATTCTATTTTGCTGTTTGATTTTATTGTTTCTTGGGTTTCATATGTTATTTCTTCTCCACTTGTTATCTTACTTACTTCTTCTCTTTTTAAACTATATTTTGTGTCATTTATATTTAGTTCTATTGTGTATATTCCTTTTACTACTTCTTCTTGTATGTCATTTTCTATTTTAAAGTTTGTTAATTGTATTTTTCTTGAGAATATTTCTCCATTTTCAAAGTTTAGTTTTACTGTTCCTAATATGTCAAATTTTTGTGTTTGTATTGTTTCTTCTATAAATGTTTCTTCTTGTTCTTTTCCGTTTTCGTCTTTGTAATACATTATTCCTGTTATTTCAAATTCTGTGTCTGGTGAAAGTCCTGTTATTTCTATTGTTCCTGATGCTTTTATTTGTACTCTTTTGTATATTCTTCCATCTTTTCTTATTTCTATTATTGGTAATTTATATATTGCTCCTACTGGGTCTTGGATTTCTATTTTTCCTGTTAGTGTGTATACATTTGCTTCTATTTCTGTCATTGTTATACTAGGTTTTATGTATTGGTTTTCTCCTTGATTTTGTTCTCCATTTTCTTCTACTGGTGGCTCTGTAACTGGTTCTTCTGTTGGTTCAGTTTGTGGCTCATTTACCTCTTCTGTTTTAGGTTCTTCTTGTGTTTCTTCTGTTTTGTTTGGTCTTACATTTTCTTTTTCTTCTTGGACTATTCCCATTTTTATTAGAAATTCTTCATACGTCATTGTTGTGCCGTTTAAAAGTATATTTGAAGTCTTGTCCATATTTCCTATGCTTTTGAATTCCATTATTCCTTCTTGGGTTTCATAATAGTTTATTCTTCCTTCTTCAAAATATATTGTGCTATATTCTGGTATTTTATATTCTTCGTTACTTGTTTTTATTGTTATTTCTTTGGTGTTTATGTATATGTCTTCTTCATTTTTTAGGAATAAGTATTCATTGCTGTCTGCTCTTGTTAAATCGTCTCCGTTATACATTACCCCTTCTGTTATTACAAATTCTGGGTATCCTTCTACTTCTTCATAGTTTACTGTTATTAGCTTCATGTCTCCTAATATGTTATATATTGAGGCTTTTCCATTTACATATATTGGGTATTGGATTGTTATTTGCTCCTTTTGGTTTTCTCCTCCTACATAATAGGTGTTTATTTTCTTAAAGATTTGGCTTGATTCTTCTACTTTTACCATTTCTACATATTTTTCTACTTCTTCTATGTTTTCTGCTTTTAAGTTCTTTTCTATTACATTTTCTTTTACTGCATATCCTGAATATTTTACTATGTATTCTGGTTTGTAATAGATTATTAAAAAGTAAATTAGTGTTACTATTATAATTAGTAGTAACATTCCACATAGCATGAATGTTGATAGTTTTTTTGAGGCATTATTTCTTTTATTTTTTCTATCATTTAGTTTTGTTCTTTTACTTGCTGTTTTATTTATTTCATTATTTTCCATTATCCATTACCTCCTTCAATGCAATTTATTTCTTTCAAGTTTATATTTTTATAGAGTATTGCATAATGCTTTATTGTTAATTTTTCCCATAGACGCAAAAAAGAAAGCAAACTTAGCTTATGTATTTGTATACATAAGCTGTTTACTCCCTTTTTAATTTTATTTTTTATATTATAATTTTTACTTTCAAAATTGTTTACATTTACTTTTGTGGCTACTGTTTTTTGGGCATTTTTATTTTCTAGCTGAACATCTGTGTGTGTGTGTGTGTGTGTGTGTGTGTACAGCCACAAGGGTTTCAAGGTTTGCGTTTACTTTCATTTGTTCTCCTCCATTTTAATGCATAAAATTTTAATATTTATATATTAATTTTTATCTTTAATTTGTACTATTTTCTACAATAATTTTTAAATTTCTTCTTTTTAATTATAACTTTATCTTCGTTTATTGTCAATTATTTTTTTCTAGAATTTTTTTACATTGAGATTTTTTCATTTTATAAAATGAATATATAAATTGGAAAATAATTTTTTAACATGGAAAAGAGCAGAGAATGTTTGAACTCACTCTCTACTCTTTTTTGAAACTTACGGATTAACAACTAAGTCCCGCAAATCTAAGACTCCTTCATGTGGCTTAGCATCTACCTTAACCAGCTCCTGCTTCTGCTTGTCCCAGACGAGGACATCCACGTCCCCATCCCCTAACAGGATTTCTATGATCTTTTTATTCCTATTGTCTAGGCCACAAGCGTAGCCGACCGTCTGGTCCCTGTCCTTGTTGTCGTCCTTAACAATTTCTATGTCACCTTGATTACTGAGTTTCATGAACTTACCATTCCACCTCAGAATTGCGCTCAATCTCTTAATGTCTTCTTCATCAAGGATTACTACACTCTTCTTCATTTTTTCTGCCTCCTTGTCATTTTGACAAATGTGTGTAGATTTTCAACTTTTGGATTTTACCCAACTATTTAATTATATATCTTTTTTTTGAATTTGTCAATATTTTACAATTATTTTTTATATAATTATTTACAAAATCTGTGTTTTCCGATTGTGACAGTCATTGGTCTTGACCAAATCCATTTATTTGTTGCAGTATTTGGATTAAAATAATAGATTGCTCCATAAGTTGGGTCCCATCCATTTAGAGCGTCTTGTGCTGCTTTTCTTGCTGTACTATTTGGTGTCATATTTATTTGTCCATCTGCAACAACGTCAAATGCACCACTTTGGTAAATTACTCCTGAAATAGTATTTGGGAAGCTACTATTTTTTACTCTGTTTAAAACTACTGCTGCAACTGCTACTTGACCAGTATATGGTTCTCCTCTTGCTTCTCCATATATAAGTCTTGCTAATAAATCTAAGTTTGCTGAATTGCTTGATGAACTTCCTGATGATGAATTTGATGTGATTCCCATAGCTGCTAAGGTATTCTGACCTGCTATGCCATCAACTGTTAATCCATTTTTTTGTTGGAATTTTTTTACTGCTGCAACTGTTTGGCTTCCATATATACCATCAACAGATCCATTATAATATCCCCATCTTTTTAGCTTTTCTTGTATAGTGGAAACTTCACTTCCTCTTGATCCATATTTTGATAATGTTTCAATATCTGCATTTTCTTGATATAAAGTTACTATTAAACTTGTAAGTAAAACAAAAAAAAGTATAATAAATATAATTTTCTTTTTCATAACAAAATTTCCTCTCTAAATAATAAGTTAATTTTTTACTTAATTTTTTGTTATTCTTTCCAAAACTAAATTTATTATACATTTTTAAATTTTATAATGCCTTTATTGCATTTCTTGCAAGTTCATCACATCTATTATTATATTCATTATCTGCATGTCCTTTTACTTTTATAAATTCTACATTATGCTTTTGGGTTAACGAATATAGTTCTTGCCATAGTTCTTTATTTTTTACATTATCCCCATTAGATGTTTTCCAGCCATTTTTTATCCAGCCATATATCCATTTAGAATTAAAGGCATTTACAGTATATGCACTATCACTATAAACTTGCACATCACTTTGAATTTTTAGGCATTTTAATGCTTCTATTACTGCTGTGATTTCCATTATATTATTGGTAGTATTTTTACATCCTCCTGAAACTTCTTTTTTATTTCCTTTATACATTAATATTGCTCCCCAACCACCTGGTCCTGGGTTTCCTGAACATGCACCATCTGTATATATTATTACTTTTTCTTTCATATTTTACTTTATTCCTTTCAATATTTACAACACTTATATATTATTTTTAAAATATTTTGTTCATAATATTGTATATATATTTTTTTTATGATAAGATTATACCAGTAATTTTGAATAATTACAATAGAAATTTAAAAGAAGGGATTTATTATTATGAGCAATGTTTTAGGAATTGTATGTGAATACAATCCATTTCATAACGGACATTTATATCATTTAACTGAATCAAAAAAAATTACTAATTCAGATTATTCTGTTGCAGTTATTTCTGGAAATTTTACACAAAGAGGAGAACCTTCTTTAGTTAATAAATGGTTAAAGACTGAAATGGCTCTTAAATGTGGAGTTGATTTAGTAATTGAATTGCCTACAGTATATGCAATTTCTAGTGCAGAAAATTTTGCTCATGGTGCAATTAAAATATTAGATTCTTTAAATATTGTTGATTTTCTTGCATTTGGTAGCGAATGTGGAGATATGTCTGTATTAGATGATATTGTTAATGTATTGGTTGAAGAACCTAAAGCATATACAACATTGTTATCTCACGAGTTGTCTAAGGGCTTATCTTTTCCAAAAGCTAGAGAAAATGCTTTAATGATGTATTTAGGAAATATTCGCAGGTTTGCAAATATCCTTTCTGCTCCAAATAATATATTAGGTATTGAATATTTAAAGGCTTTGAAAAAACAAAGTTCAATGATTAGACCTATTGCAATTAAAAGAAAAGAGGCAGAACATAATGATAATTTATTTTCTAGTTCTTCAAGAATTGCAAGTGCTACTGCAATACGTAATGTGTGCCTTTCTGATGATATTACTGAACTTCAACGTGTTATGCCAGAATCTTCTTATACAATTTTAGAAGATAGTATTAAAAAGGGGAATGTTGTAAAAAATATTTCAGCTTTTGATAAAGAAATTATTTATATGTTAAGAAAAATGTCTACCTCAGAAATTTCAGAACTTGCTGATGTAGTAGAAGGTTTAGAACATTCATTAAAAAATGCAGCAAATTCATGTAATAGTGTTGTTGAACTTTTAACATTAGTTGATTCTAAAAGATATACAAAAACTAGAATTCAAAGAATTTTGTTATATTCTATTCTTGGAATTACAAAAAAAGATATACAACTTTCTCAAAGCACTATTCCTTATATTAGAGTTTTAGGATTTAATGAAAATGGTAAAAATCTTTTAAGTGAAATTTCAAGAAGAAATCCAAGATTGAATATTGTTACATCTGTCAAAAAGTTTTTGGATGATAGTTCTAATAAAAATTTAAAATATTTAATGCAAAAAGATATATGGGCTTCTAATGTATATACTTTAGGCTTTGAATATGAATCAAAAGCAAATCTTGACTTTACTCAAAAGCTTATTACTATAAAATGAGTTGTAAAAATATTATTTTTAAAAAAGAGATGAATCTTTCTTTCATCTCTTTTTATTTACTATCTATTTTAATTTTCTATCCATTTTACTAAGTCTAAATTTTCACTTTCTAAAAGCATTTCATGTTCTGGCATAACTCTAAATGAATAACCATAGTTTCCTCCTGATGTTAAGTCTATTTTTGCTGTATAATAGTATTTTTTATTATCTTCATCTTTATGATCTAATTTCATTGGAATAATTTTTACATCTTGGACTGTGCCATTTTCTAAGAATTTACCATAATATACTTCTGTTCTAATATGTTTTACATCTATATTTGGTAATGTTACTGTACATTTTACTTCTATTTGACTGCCTGCATCAAGAGTTATATTATCTGCATTATTTTGTTCTTGCTCTATTTGTATATCTTTCCAATTTGCAGCAATACTATGTTTCCATACATTGTATTCTGAAACTAGCTCTAAATTATTATAGTATTTTTTTGTTAAATTGCATAATGGCATATATAATTTGCTTGTATAGTCAACTAACATTCTTGATGTACTATATTTTCCTCCTGTTGACATTATAGAGTTTTTCATATATTGCATCCATGTTTTTGATATTCCATTTTTATCTTGATTATAATATGCTGGTATTATTTTATTTTCAAGTGTATAGTACATGCTTTGGCTATCTGCTAAGTCTTGTTCTTCATATGAAGAATATTCTGCATTTGTTCCTATTGTCCATCCATTTTTTTGGTTGTATCCTTCTGCCCACCATCCATCTAATACACTGAAATTAACAACTCCATTTACAGATGCTTTTTGTCCACTTGTTCCTGATGCTTCCATTGGTCTTCTTGGATTGTTTAACCATACATCTACACCACTTACTAGATATCTTGAAATTTCTATACTGTAATTTTCTAAAATAAATATTTTTCCTTTAAATTGTGGCATCATTGATACTTCATGTATGTATTTTATTAAATCTGCTCCTTCTTTGTCTGCAGGATGTGCTTTACCAGCAAATACTAGTATAACAGGTTTATCTGTGTTATTTACTATTTGTGTAATTCTTTCTAGGTCTTTGAAAATTAGTGTTGCTCTTTTATATGTTGCAAATCTTCTTGCAAATCCAATCATTAATGTTTCTGGATTTAAGTTAGATATTGCTTCATTTATTGAGTCGTAGTTTACTCCTTCTCTTCTTAGTCTATTTGATAGGTTTTGTTTTATTAAGTCAATTAATTTTCTTTTTCTTTCTAAGTGAACTTCCCATAGTTTTTCATCTGGTATACTGTTGATCTTTTTCCATACATTATCATCGTATATATTGTCTTGCCAGTATGGTATTAAATATTTGTTGTATAATTCTTTTAGTTTTGGTGCAAGCCATGTGCATGTATGAATACCATTTGTTACATATGTTATTGGAGATTCACTTGGAGCTATATGTGGCCATACATCGGCAAATAGTTCTCTTGATACTTCACCGTGTAATTTGCTTACTCCGTTTTTCTTTCCTGCAATTTTTAGCGCTAGTATTCCCATGTTAAAGCCTTGCTCTAAATTTTCTACAGGTTTCATTCCTAATCTTAAAAATTCTTCTCTTGTTATTCCTAAACGTGGCCAGAAGTCTTTAAAGTATTTTTCTACTAATCCTATTGGGAAAATATCATTACCTGCTGGAACTGGTGTGTGTGTGGTAAATACTGTTTTTGAAGATACTATGTCTCTTGCTATTTCAAATGAGACTTGTTTTTCTTTTATTGTGTCTTTTATTAGTTCTAAGTTTAGAAATGCTGAATGTCCTTCATTCATATGATATACTGTTGGTGTGTATCCTAGTTTTTTTATTGCATTTACTCCACCCATTCCAAGAATAATTTCTTGGCGAATTCTCATTTCTTGGTCTCCACCATATAGTCTTGCAGTTGTATCTCTATCTTCTATATTATTCATGTCTATGTCTGAATCTAATAAGTATAGTTTTACTCTTCCAACATTTATTTCCCATACTTTTAAATATATTCTTCTTTTTGGAAATTTTACATATGTTATAAAGTCATTTCCGTCTTTATCTTTTACTGGGTGTATTGGTAAGTCATACATGTTTAAGTCTTTATATTCTGGATGTTGAATTCCGTTTTTATCAATTCTTTGGTGGAAATACCCGTTTTTATACATTAAACCAACTGCAATTAGTGGAATTCCTAAGTCACTAGCTGATTTTAGATGATCTCCTGATAGTATTCCTAGTCCTCCTGAATATATTGCTATTGTTTGGTCTAATCCATATTCTGCTGAAAAGTATGCTATTATGTCATTTTTGTTTTCTGGATATTTTTGTGAGAACCATGTGTCTTTACTTTCCATGTATGCATCAAAGTTTTCTACTATTTTGTCATATTCTCTTAAAAATGTTATGTCTTTTTCTACTTCTTCTAATTTATCTTGTGATACATGTTTTAAAAATTTTACAGGATTTTTTTCGCTTGTTTCCCATAAGTCTCCATCAATTCTTTTTAGTAGTCTTAAAAATTCTGTGTTCCATGACCACCATAAATTGTTTGATATTTCAGTTAATCTATTTATTCTTTTTGGTAATTGTGGATTTACTGTTATTCTATTAAATATGTACATAATATATTTTCCTCCTAAGTATTTTTCTCTTTTTTCTTTTTGTACTCGCCTATATTATCTACTAAAAAATTATTTTTGTCAATAATTTTCTATTTAATTTTATGATGAATTAATCACTTTTTAATGCAATCATTTTATTATCAAATTTACTTACCATTTTTGCACAACTTACCAATTCTTTTGACATTTTTTTAGTTACCCCTTTTTCTGATTTATATTTTACCTTATGCTCAAAACTAGCCCAGAAGTCCATTGCAAGTGTTCTTATTTGTATTTCGCATTTTACATATATTGTTTTTTGTGTTAAATAAACTGGAATTTCTACAATCATGTGATAACTTGCATAACCACTTTCTTTTGGATTTGTTACATAGTCTTTTTCTTTTATTATATGTATATTAGGCATTTGTTTTATTAAATCTCTAATAAAAAATATGTCATCTTTTAAAGTACATACAATTCTCATTCCTGCTACATCATTAATTTTTTCTATTAGATTCACATAAGTTTTACTGTATTTTTTCTTTTCCATTTTTTTGATTATACTTTTTGGTTCTTTTATTCTTGTTTCAATACGGTCAATTAAATCATAATTATAAATCATTTTAAATTCATCTTTAATAATATCTATTTGAACATTTAGTTCTTTTAATGCTGATTTATAGAAAAACATAAGTTTTTCATAGAGTTCATCTTTTACATCTAATTTTTCCTCTTTATTTTCTAAAAAATTTTCAATAATCATTAATTCATTTTCTCTCATATATATAACCTCCACTTGAGATATTTATTATGCTTTGATTTTATATATGATTTGTTATGAAAATATTTTTTATTTGTGTTTTAAATGTGAATTAATTCTTATAATTTTATTAATTTAAAATCTAAGCTATCAGCACTTACTAATTTGAAATTAATTCCTTGAATTTCTCCTTCAACAGCGTCTTTAATTGATTGTCCATGTAAATGTCCATAATAACATTTTTTTATGTTGTATTTTTTCATTAGATTAATAAATTTATTTTCTGCTCCTGAATAAATCATATTATTAGTTATTGGTGGATAATGCATAAATACAATTATTTCTTTTCCTTCATTATATTTTTTTATTCCGTCTTGCAAAGAAAGTTCTAATCTTCCTAATTCTCTATTAATTATTTTTTCATTATTTTCTTCATCAGTTATGTTCCATCCTCTTGTACCACATAGTATTTTTTCTTCGAATTCAAAACTATTATTATATAAAAAGTCAATATTTGTAAAATTATTTTCTTGCAGAAATTTTTTCATGCTTGTTATTGTTGTCCACCAATAGTCATGGTTTCCTTTAAGCATTAGTTTTTTTCCTGGTAGATTATTTATATATTCAAAGTCAAGTATTGTGTCTTCTAAATAGGTTTCCCATGAAAAATCTCCAGGTAATACTACTAAATCTTTTTCTGTTACTTTTGTTATCCAATCTTTTTTTATTTTTTCTGCATGATTTTCCCAATTATCTCCAAATATGTCCATTGGTTTTGGATTTTTGAATGATAAGTGTAAATCCGCTATTACAAATATTGACATAAAAATTTTTCCTTTCATTGGGCAATTTAGTACCGGTTCTTTTTTGTCCCTTTTTTACTCTCCTATTTTTAAGTTTGGTACTGCATTTAATGTGTTTTCAGATATATTTCCATTTATATATCTATAATATCCTGCAGATCCAATCATTGCAGCATTATCTGTGCATAATTTTAAGTCTGGTTCATAAACTTTTAAATCTAATTGTTTTTCTAATTTTTTGAATTCTTCTCTTATATGTGTATTTGCAGATACTCCTCCTGCTAATACTACTTTTTTTATTTGTGTTTGTTCTATTGCTTTTGTTATATTTTCTATTAATACTTCTGTTACTGCTTTTTCAAAACTCATACATAAGTCTGCTTTATTAATATCAGGATTTTTATGTACTAGGTTTATTACAGCTGTTTTTATTCCACTAAAACTAAAGTCTAAGTTTTCAAAATGTGTTTTTGGAAATATAATTGTTGCTTCTCCTTGCTGTGCTAATTTGTCTATTTTAGGCCCTCCTGGATATGAAAGCCCAATTACTCTTGCAACTTTATCAAATGCTTCTCCTATTGCATCATCTCTTGTTTTGCCTATAACTTCCATTTGGCAGTAATCTTTTACATGTACAATTTGTGTGTTTCCTCCTGATGTTAGCATACATAAAAATGGTGGTTCTAAGTCTTTGTGTGTTATATAATTTGCTGATATGTGTCCTTCTAAATGGTTTACTCCAACTAATGGCTTATTTAGTGCATATGCTAAGCCTCTTCCATATGATACTCCTACTAATAATGCTCCTACTAGTCCTGGTCCATATGTTGGCGCTATAACATCAATATCTTTTAATTCTATATTTGCTTTTTCTAGTGCTAGTTGTGTGACTCTTGATATTGCTTCTATATGGTTTCTAGATGCTATTTCAGGAACTACTCCTCCAAATTTTTCATGTATTTTTATTTGTGTGTCTATTATATTTGATAAAACCTCTCTACCGTTTTTTACAACGGCTACAGAGGTTTCGTCACAACTTGATTCTATTCCTAATACAAGTATATCTTTCAATTTTCGTTCTTTCCTTTCAGTTTTTATATTATAATCCGAAAATATGCATTCCTAAGTTTAAAATTGCGTTTGTCATATCACTTATTAATGGTGATATTAGTCTTCCTGCTATTCCTGTTATCCATATTACTAAAAATATTATGTAGAATATTTGCTCTCTTTCAATAAACCATTGTTTTGCATTATATGGTAATATTGGCAAAAATATTTTTGACCCGTCTAATGGTGGCAATGGTATTAAGTTAAATATACCAAGTCCTATATTCATTGTTATTGTTGAGAATATTATTGTCATTATTACTGTTCCTACTGTTGATAAATAAAATGTCATATTTGCAAATTTTAATATTAAACAATATATTATTGTAAATATTATTGCAAATATAAAGTTCATTAGTGGTCCTGCAAATGATACTATTGCATCTGCTTTTTCAACACTAATATTTCTGTTATAGTTTCTTGGGTCTATTTGTACTGGTTTTCCCCATCCAATGTGTGCAAATAATAACATTGCAAGTCCTAGTGGGTCTACATGGTCTAGTGGGTTCAAGCTTAGTCTTCCTTGCCTTAGTGGTGTGTCATCTCCTAGTTTGTATGCTGCAAATGCATGACCAAATTCGTGTACTGTTATTGCTATTAATACTGCTGGTATTGATAGTAATAGGCTTATTATTCCATCTGTTCCATAGCTTGCTAGTGATAATACTACTAGTATTCCAATTATTATATATAATGTTTTTTTATCTATTCCAAATCCAAACATAAACTCTCCTTATTTTTTTATTTATTTTTGTTTTTTAATCGATGTTGATATTATAACATATATTGGATATTAATTTCAAGATTTTCACACAATATTTACAGTAATTTGGGGTCGGTTCTTAATCATTAATTTTATTGTTACAAAAAAGAGTAATATTGTTATAATATTACCCTTAAAATTTTATATTTCTATATCGTCTAAATTTGATAAATTGTCTTGGACAGGTGCTTTATTTATTGTATCTAATAGAGAATGTTGTTTACCAATGTTAGTTACATCTATCTCTTTTACACAATTTTTCGGATTTTTTTGTATCTATATCAAAGTTTATTGCTTTTCTCATCTATCACCTCTTAACCATTTACTGCTTTTACCTCATAATATGCTTCTAAACAGTCTCCTTTTTTCTCTCCTAATCCATCTCCTTCATCTACATACCAATACCATTCTTTAATTACTTTTAAAAACCAGCTTGTATATGGGAATCTAGCTGTTGAAGCAAAGGCATTCCAGTCATCATCTGTTCCTTCAAATACTCCTTTTCTTATTTCATTTATTGTTTTACTTTTATAACTGTTGAAATGTTTCCTAATAGCATTTAAGCATTGTTCTTCATCATAACCTTCTTTTTTCATTTTTTCTTTATCAAATATAAATTCCATTTTCATAGTTTTTTCTTCCTTTCACAATATACTTTTATTATACCATTAAAGCAATAAAAATACTACTATAAAAAAATTTGTACCTCTCTCTATTATCCTTGTCCACAGTCAACACATTTCCAATATTCATTTTCATTTTTTACTAAAATCCATTTCCAACCTTCATATTTACTATTAGGATTTAGTGCACCATGTTCTCCACCAGATGAATCAACATTAAAACTAGAAACAAAAACAATTACTTGTTCTTTATTATTTCTTCTTGCCCAATCAGTATAGCCATTGTTTTCTTCATCTCCAATATATTCAAGTTCTAATAATGAACATCCTTCAAAGTTTTCCTTAAAATAATTTAGAGTTTCATCAATAGCATTATCAATATCATTTTTTGAATAGATTTTAGATTCCTTTGAAATAATATTTACACTATAAATATCTCCTTTTTTATTAAAAATTGCATAAACAGCTATTATCAATATAATGATAATAATTATTGCTAATATTAATTTTTTCTTCATATATTTCTTCTCCAATCTAAATAAAAATTATCTATTATTCAAAAAAATTATATCATAATAACCTTTATTTAGCAATACTAACATTATTTTTTTGACCTTCCAAAAAAAGAAGCTAACTTATTTCTAAATTAACTTCTATTTATTCCAGTTCAAATGTTTGAATGTTTGGGAACCGACCCCAGATAAACTAGTTCAAAGGTTTCATTGAGCAATTTTATAAAATGCTTGAAATCCTATTTTTCTAATAAATTTCTTCAATATTTCGCATTTATTATACCACATTTTTTTATTTTTTCAATTACTTAATCATCTTTTTTTTAATATCATTTATTAAAAAAATCATCTATTTTCTCTATTTCTTTCTCTTTAAATTCATTAAACACATCTGTATATGTATTTAATGTTACTTGTATGTCTTTATGCCCTAATATTTTTTGAAGAACTACTGGACTAACTCCATTTTCTATACATCTAGTTGCAAATGTATGTCTTAGCATATGTGTATTTACTCTACTTTTTGTCATATCAAATTCATATACTTTTTTTATTTTTCTTCCACTTTTTATGCTTGATCTTTTTTTATATACTCTAATATCTGCATTTTTACATAGTTTTTGAAATCTAGCATTAAAATTAGTAGCATGTATAAAACTTCCATTTTTCAAAAATAGAAATCCCTTTTTCTTATCTATTTTATATTCAATTAATTTATCGTACAGTACATTTAATATTGGCACATCTCTCATCCCTGCATAAGTTTTTGTTGTTTTTTCTAATAAAATTCTTCCTTTATCTACATGACTAAGTGTCTTTCTTACATATATTTTTTTATTTTCAAAATCTAGATCTTCCCTTTTTAGTGCCAAAATTTCACTTATTCTCATTCCTGTATAAATAGCTATATAAAATACAATAGTATAATCATCATATCCTTTATCTAACTCATTAATAAATCTTTCTTGTTCTTTTATAGTCAATGCATCTACTTTTTTAGTTGCTTTATTAGACTTTGGTTTCATTAAATATCCTTTTAGTTCAAACGGATTTTTTTCTACAATATTCCTAATCCTCGCTTCATTGAATGCTCCTTGTAATTGTTGCCATACTTTGGTTATTACAGATTGTGAATATGAAACTAATACTTGGCTTTGAGAATTTATTATACTTCTTGTAACATTTTGAATTGGAATATTAGCATAGGGTAAAAGCTTTCTCATTATATCGATGCTTTCTCCTATTCTTATGTATGATGCTCTTTTTATAGAATTAGTTTTATATTTTAGTTCTCTTATTTCTTCAGCTATATCTACTATTGATAAAGTATTGCCAACATCTTTCCCTGTTTGTTTTTCTCTTTGTAATAAATCTAATTTTTCTTTTACTTCTTTTCTTGTATCTCCATAAAATGTTTTTCTTATTTGTTTTCCATCTGAATTAACTCCTAAAGTAATTTGTCCTACCCATTTTTTCAATTTTTCTCTATAAAATATTGTTCCTTCTCCATTTCCTCTTTTACTTAAATTTCTTCCCATATTTTCTCCTTTTCCTTAAATTGAAGATCAGACAAATAATTGCTTTGCTATTTTTTCAAGTAGTACTTTTTTAGTTTCATCATCTGTGCAAAACTCATGAATAAATACTGCTCTTTTATCTGCAATAAGATTAGCTCCACAATTTTTAATTAAAGGAAAATTTAAACTATGAAATCTCTCCCTTGCCTTTACTATTCCTATTCCTCTCCAGTCCGAATATATTTCTGGAGTAATTGTATCTGGCAAATCTTCAAATTTAATATTTGATTTTTTTACTTTCATCAAACCCTCCTATCTAAAATAGCTAGTCTTTGATATAATCAAAGACTAGCTGATTTTTTATTATTTTTGAAATGTATAAATCTTCTTTTTTCACACTTGACACTAAAATAATATTTTTACTTTAAAGTTATCTCCACAATAGTTACTTCTTTTTTAATAAAATCTCTGCATATTTTTCTGCCTCTTTTTTAGAATGTAATTCTTGTAAAGGCTCATAAAACATTTGCATATTTTTTATATTTACCTCATTTGCAGAATTTAATAAATTATGTAATGCAATTAAACCGTATGAAACAACTTGTTTCCAATTATATGTTTTCCTTTCCATCATAACCTCCAAAACTTTTTTCTATTTATTTTCTTTTCTTGATATTCGTTCAAATATTTAATTTGTTCCTCATCTTCTAATTCTTGTTCTTCTGGTGTTTTCTTACTACCACCTATTATAATTAGAATTAAAGGTAGTCCTATTAGTATAAACATTAATGTAGCTATTGAAAT
>CALXAA010000012.1 GCA_944386165.1 uncultured Clostridia bacterium | reverse complement strand
ACAACTGTAATTGATGAAGAAGAACTTTTAAATGCCATTAAAGAATATCTTAAAAGTATAATTTCTAATAAAAAGAATTTTATGAAAGCTGTTGAAAAAGAATTTGAAAGAATAACAGCTTTAAGGGAAAACAATGAAAGAAGTGAAGAAAGTTTACTCAAAGAAATAGAAAAAGTAACAGTTAAGAAACAAAAATATATGGAGATGTTCCAAAATGAAGTAATCAATATGCAAGAGCTAAAACAATACACAAATCCATTAAATGAAGATATAGCAAGATTAGAAAGAGAATTAAAGCTAATTACTTCTGAAATAAAAGAAAAAGATGTATTAGAAAAAGAATTAACAAAAACAATAAGAACAGTTGATGATATTTTAAACAATGAAACAATTACAAATGCAATGCTAAAAACAATAATAGATGTCATTGAAGTAGATAGCGAAGGAAATGTAGAAGTAAGATTAAAATTATTAAATGAAATTGGAAGTCAACCTACAGTAATTACGAATTTTGATGATATAAGAAAAGCGACTTCGTCCGATGTGCAAGTTGCTTCGCAACTGCACGAATCAAGGAAGCTTAACCTTGTTACTACAGAAAAATCTGACGATTTTTCTTCCGTAATAAATTCTACCGTTACGAAAAGTAACAACGGTACACAAAGATGTAACTGAAAGACTTGTTAAAATAAATTCAGCATTAGCAAAAGAAGTTCGAGAAATATTAGATGAAAATAAGGCTGAAAGACACATAAGAGGAGGAATGGCAACAAAAATGAAATACAAAAAAAATCATGAAATGGCTATTGACAATCACAAATTTATAAGTTAATATTTATAAAGAGAGAGTATAATTATGCTCTTATCTTAAACGAAAGGAATGATTACAATGAACGTAAGATTAGAAGACAATTCTGAAAAAAACAAAAAATTAAAAATTATATATATAACTATTATTTCTGTATGTATATTAGCAGTATTAATCACAGTCGTAATACAAATTGTAAAAAACATTGATATAAATAGTACACCATCAGTTTCTGACCAAAGACTAACAAAATATAAAGAAGACTTTAACAATATATTTGAAAACAAAGTCAATTATTTAGAAAACAATAGTTATAGAATAGATAAAATAGACGAAAGTCAAGAAATTGTTTATACAGGATATAGTGATAAAAATAATAAAATAAGTGATTATAATCTAGATGTAAACATACCATATATAAATATTCAAAATGATGTAATAGAACAATTCAACAAAGACATAAAAGAAGTATTTGAACAAAAAGCAAAAGATATACTAAATACACAAAAGCAAAACATAATTTATTCTGTAAATTATTGTGCATATGTAACAAACAATATATTATCATTAGTAATTAGATCAAATTTAAAAGAAGGAGAAAATCCAGCAAGAGATATTGTTCAAACATATAATTATGATTTAATCAATCAAAAAGAATTTACATTTGAAGATATGCTTGGATTAAAATCAATCTCTAGACTAGATGCAAGTAGAAAAATAAAAGCCGAAATTAAAGAAATAGAAAATGAAGTAAATAATATGGCAGAATTAGGATATTCAGTATATCCTAGAGATTCAAGCAGTGACATTTATGATATAGATAATATTACAGAATACTTTATTGGAGAAGATAACACCTTATATGTAATATTTGCATATGGTAATCAAAATAATACAAGTGAAATGGATATAGTTGTAATGTAAAGGAAAAATCAAAAATTTTTCCTTTACTTTTTACCTAAAAAAGACCTAAGTTTTAAACTTAGGTCTTTTCGAAAATAAAAGGGGATGTTTGTTTTAATCAGTTTTTACTTTATTAAGCTTACTGACTATATATAATATACCAGTCAAATTTGTTCATTCTGTGAACTTAAAGTGAAAATTTCCAAATTAATTCTTAATTAAATATTAAGGTGTTTCTTCTAATGTTACTGAAATTTCTTTTTCTTCACCATTTCTATTAACAACTAAAGTAATTGTGTCACCAATTTGATGTGAATTTTTAATTTCGGTTAATTCGTCCATTGTTGTAATATCTTTTCCATCAGCTTTAATTATTACATCACCAGCTTTTAAACCAGCCTTTTCAGCAGGAGAGAAATTCTCCACACTTTGTACATAAACACCAACTACTAAATCATAACGTTTTGCTGTATTTTCATCTACATCAATTCCTGTAATACCAATATATGGTCTTAATACTTTTTTATGATCTATTAATTGATTAATTACATCTAAAGTAGAATTAATTGGAATAGCAAATCCAATACCTTCAACATTTGATCCTGTTAATTTTAATGTATTAATTCCTATAACTTTACCATCACTATTAACTAAAGCACCACCACTATTACCAGAATTAATTGCTGCATCTGTTTGAATGCAAGTATAAACTACACCATCAGATTCAACTTGTCTATTAACAGCACTTATAATTCCTTGAGTAACAGTTGTATCTAATCCCAATGGGCTACCAACAGCCATTACAAATTCCCCAACAACAGCTTGATCTGAATCTGCAAATTCTGCAGGAGTTAATCCATCTTTATCAATTTTTAAAACTGCTAGGTCTGTTTGAGAGTCTTGACCAACAACAGTAGCATCAAACACTGCATCTTCTCCATATGTTGCAGTATTTAATTTTACTTTTATTGATGTTGCTTTTGATAGTTCATAATATGAATAAGATGAATTAGATGAAGAACTGTCAACAACATGGTTGTTTGTAACAATATATCCATCTTCACTTATTATTATTCCAGAACCTGTTGCTGTAGCTGATGAAGTTTGAGATCCTCCAAATCCGAAGAAAGAATTTGTAGTAACATTATAACTAACTTCAATTCCAACAATTGATGGAAGTATCTTACTTGCTGCAAAAATAGAAGTATTTGAAAAATTTGATAATGACACCAAATTTGTAGTTGTTCCATTTGCACTAGATGTTGATGTTTGAATAGAAGAAGTTCTTCCAACTAATTTTTCTCTAATTGCAGGAACTCCAAAACATGTGCCTAATACGACTGAACATCCTACAACACCACTCGCGAATGGCAAAAAAACATTTTTACCCCAATTAAATTTATTTTTGTTTTTAAAATCTGAATTTAAAGTTTTGCTTGAAATAACTTCAAATCCATTGTTATTTTCATCCATATTAAAGACCTCCTTAAATGTTTCCTTTTTTATTTCATTATAAGAATACACAATCAATGTGAAAATTTTGTGAAAACAAAGTAAATTATTTTTATTATATTGATATTTTATATAAATTATTATAAAATACTAGTATAAACATCAAAAATTTTAAAATTAAATGTAAAATGAAAGGGAAAAATGAAAGAAAAAGAAGAAGAAAGACTCAAAAACTTAAAAAAATATGAAGAAGAACTTAGAAAAAAAGGCTTTAAATATATATGCGGAATAGATGAAGCAGGAAGAGGGCCACTAGCAGGACCTGTTGTAGTTGCAAGTGTAATAATGCCAGAAAATTCCATGATAGAAGGAGTAAATGATTCAAAAAAAGTATCTGAGAAAAAAAGAGAAAAATTATATGATTTGATTTTAGATGAAGCAATAAGTTATGGAATTGGCATAGTAGGGCAAGACGAAATTGATGAAATTAACATATTAAATGCTACCAAAAAAGGCTTAACAATGTCACTTCAAGAATTAACACAAAAACCAGATTTAATAATAGTAGATGCATTATCAAAAATAAATACTTTAGGTATACCATATGAATCAATAATAAAAGGTGATGCAAAATGTTATTCAATATCAGCAGCATCTATAATAGCAAAAGTAACAAGGGATAGAATAATGAGAGAATGGGATAAAATATATCCTCAATATGGTTTTGCAACTCATAAAGGATATGGCACATCTTCACATATAAAAGCAATTATAGAAAATGGACCATGTCCAATACATAGAAAAACATTTATAAAACATTTTATTTAAAGAAAGGATAAAATCATGAGAAATAACAAAGGAATTACATTAATATCACTAACAATAATGATAATAGTATTAGTAATATTAGCAACAATGACAATGTATTATGGAAATAGTATAATAAGTGAAGCAAAAATACAAGATTTAAAAACAAATATGTTATTAATAGAAGCTTCTGTAAAAGGAAATCTGGAACAATATAATTTTGAAGTTCAATCAATAAACCTACAAGACACTGCTGCAGTAGAAGAACTAAAAGGAAAATATTTAATAGGGCATAAAATATCTGATAATCCTGACATAGAAGAACAATTTAATAATTTAGGTGTACAACAATATGGATATGAATATTATTATTTAGATACAGAAACATTAGTCTCATTAGGTCTTAATGATGTGCAAAGTGACGAAGAATCAGGATATTATATTGTAGGATATACAACAGATTTAGATACAGAAGATGAGGAATATACATCAAATATACAAGTTATAAATACAAAAGGATATCAAAATAATTACACCTTAGACAGTATTGAAAATATTTAAATAAAGGAAGAATCAATGAATATATTAGAAATAATTGCCAAAAAAAGAGATGGTAAAGAATTAAGTAAAGAAGAAATAGAATATTTTGTTAAAGAATATACAAATGGAAATATTGCAGACTATCAAGCATCTGCATTAGTTATGGCAATATATATCAATGGAATGAATGAAAGAGAAGCAACAGATTTAAGCATAGCTATGGCATATTCAGGTGATGTACTTGATTTATCAAGATTAGGTTCAAATATAGTTGATAAACATAGTACAGGAGGAGTTGGAGATAAAGTTTCGATAATTTTACTACCTATTATTGCATCACTAGGAATACCTGTAGCAAAAATGTCAGGAAGAGGTTTAGGATTTACTGGTGGAACAGTTGATAAAATGGAATCAATTCCAGGATATAGAACAAATATCCAAGTAGATGAATTTATTTCAAATGTTGAAAAAGTTGGAATAAGTATGATAGGGCAAACAATGAATTTAGCTCCAGCTGACAAAAAATTGTATGCATTAAGAGATACAATATCATGTGTAGAAAGTATTCCACTTATAGCATCAAGTATTATGAGCAAAAAGATAGCAAGTGGTGCAAACAAAATAGTTCTAGATGTAACAGTTGGAAAAGGTGCATTTATGAAAACTCAAGAAGAAGCACACAAATTAGCAGAACTTATGATAAAAATAGGAAATTTAGCAGGAAAAGAAGTTGTATGTGTATTTACAAAAATGGATGAACCTCTTGGAAATTCAGTAGGAAATACATTAGAAGTAATAGAAGCAGTAAATTTTTTAAAAGGATATATGCCAAAAGACTTAAAAGATGTAGTTTTTGAACTTGGAGCACAAATGATTAAACTTGCTGGTTTTGGAGATGACATAGAAAATAATAAAGCAAAAATGCAAGAAAATATTAGTAATGGTAAAGCATATGAAAAACTAATACAAATGGTGCAAAATCAAGGTGGAGACATATCATACTTAAATGATACAAATAAATTTGAAAAAGCAAAATACATAATACCAGTTGAAAGCAAAACTAGTGGAATAATCAAAGAAATAAATGCAGAAGAAGTTGGAAAAGTAGCATGTTTTCTTGGAGCTGGCAGACTAAAAAAAGAAGATAAAATAGACAATAGTGCAGGTATTATTTTAAACAAAAAAGTAGGAGACTATGTAGAAGAAAAGGAAGTAATTGCTTATATTAACACAAATTATGAAGAAAAAATAGAATATGCAAAAAGCAAAATTCTTGAGATTTGGAAAATAATAAAAAATGTCTATTAATGTTATTGAAAAATTATTTTTTTGTGCTATAATAATTATGTATATAAATAGAAAGGATTGATTGCAATGAAAAACAAGGAAAATAAAACAAATAAAATAGATAAAAAACAATTAATGACAAAAGTTTTAGCAGTTATAGTACTTGCTTTAATATTAATACCATCTTGCTCAACATTTATATATTATCTTGTAGCAAATTTTCAAAAATAAATATATTATAATTAAAACAAAAGAATGGAGAAAAAATGATAAAAATAGGAGATGTAATGCATACATTTTATGAACAAAATATATTATCATATATACAAAGTTTGCAACAATATCCAATAAAACTAGTATCTTTAATAATTGACATAGCAATAGTTTTATTTTTAGCATATGAACTAATAAAAATAGTTAAAGGTTCTAGAGCATGGCAATTAATAAAAGGTATTGCATTTTTAGTTATTGCAACAGCATTAAGCAAACTATTAAATTTATATATATTAAATTATATATTATCAATGATAATGGATTGGGGAGTTATACTAATAATTATTATTTTCCAACCAGAAATAAGAAGAGCACTAGAACAACTTGGAGGAACAAATAAATTCTCAAGATTTTTTGGATTTGATAAAGACATAGTAACAAGAACCAAAGAAGACATTTATAAAATAGTAATTGCAGTATTTGAATTAGCAAAAACACACACAGGAGCATTAATTGTTATAGAAAGAGATATAAAAATAAATGACATAATCTCAACAGGAATTCCAATGAATGCAGAAGTATCACCACAACTATTAGTAAACATATTTGTTCCAAACACACCATTACATGATGGAGCAGTTGTAATAAGTGAAAATAAAATAGCAGCTGCAGCATGTATGTTACCTCTAGCAAGTGACCAAGACATAGCAAAAGAACTTGGAACACGCCATAGAGCAGGAATTGGAATATCAAAAGAATCAGATGCACTTGCAATAATAGTTTCAGAAGAAACAGGAAAAGTATCTGTTGCAAAAGACGGAACACTTATAGCAGATGTAAGAGAAGATGTCTTAAAAAAGATTTTAATAAGCAATATTGTTACAAAACGTTTTTCTAATGTTGAGGAAACAAAAAATAAGCAAAAAAAATTATTAGACAAAATAAAAAATATATTTAAAAAGAATAAAAAAAATCAATAAATAAATAATGCCACAATTATTATGAAAAATTAATAAATTGGGGCATTTTTAATTAAAAAAATATAGGAGAGGTAAAATTGAGAAATATAAAATTAACTATAGAATATGATGGCAAAGACTTTAACGGATGGCAAAAACAGCCAAACAAATTAAACATACAAGGAACAATTGAACAAGCAATAAAAAGTATAACAGGTGAAGATGTGGAATTAAATGCTTCTGGAAGAACTGATGCAGGTGTACATGCACTTGGGCAAGTTGCTAATTTCAAAACAGATTCACAAATACCAATTGAAAAATTTGCAATAGCAATAAATTCAAAACTAAAAAAATCAATTGTAATAAAAAAAGCAGAAGAAGTAGATGAAAGATTTCATAGTAGATTAAATTGTAAAAGAAAAACCTATAGATATATTATAAATAATTCGCCTGAAGGATCAGCAATTTACAGATATTTAGAAACACATATTCCACAAAAATTAAATTTTGAAAAAATGAAACAAGCAATAAAATATTTTGAAGGTGAACATGATTTTAAAGCATTTAAAGCAAGTGGAACAAGCAGTAAAAGCAGTGTTAGAACTATTTATGAAACAAAAATATACCAAAATGGAGATAGAATTTTTATAGAACTTACAGGAAATGGTTTTTTATATAATATGGTTAGAATTATTGTGGGAACACTTGTAGAAGTAGGATTAGGAAAAATAGAGCCAAATCAAATAGAAAACATTATAAAAGAGGGTAAAAGAGAAAATGCCGGAAAAACACTTCCTCCAAATGGATTATATTTATTAGAAGTTAAATATGAGTAATTTGTAACAAAATATAAGTAAAATCATAAAATATATCAAATAACAAAAGGAGATATAGAATTATGGCTTTATTTATAATTTTAGCGCTAATATTATCTACAATAATATTAGCAATAGTTTTACAAAGAATTATCCATTGTCCAATTCTAGTCGGATTTGCATTTTTTTCGATTTTTTTATTAGTTGCAGCTTTTCTTGGAAATACAACTTTAATAATATTTGCTATATTTCTAGGAATATTAGCATTTCTTGCAGCATTTTTTGATTGTATATTTACTCGTTCTGGGTTTTTTAGAAATAATAGATGTTTAAGTTGTGATGATAATAATGAAGGATGTAATTGTTGCTGTAATAACAATGGAAATACAGATGATGAAAGACTTACTATTTTAAACAGTAATGGTGAAGTTGTAGCCAGAATAAATGGAAATACAGTAACATGTACTTCAAGTAATGGCAATAATGGAAATAATTGTGGTTGTAATGGAAGAAGTGGATTAAGCACTATAAATTTAACAAATGGAAATAATACAAATTCATCATGTTGTTGTAATAACAGATTTAGATAATAACAAATGCACAGAAAAAATTTCTGTGCATAAACTTTTTTTATATTTTTAAAAATCACAATTATTTGGAGTTCTAGGATAAGGGATAACATCTCTAATGTTTTCAATACCAGTAATATACATAAGTAATCTCTCAAATCCTATTCCAAAACCAGAATGAATATTAGTACCAAATCTATGTAAATCTAAGTACCAGTATAAAGGTTCAGTTTCAATTCCCATTTGTTTCATACGAGCAGCTAATTTATCATAATCTTCCTCTCTTTGAGAACCACCCATAATTTCTCCAGTTCCTGGAACTTCAAGGTCAACTGCAGCAACTGTTTTTCCATCTGGATTTACTTTCATATAATAAGATTTTATATCTTTTGGCCAGTTTTTAACAAATACTGGACCATTGAAATATTCTGTAATATATTTTTCATGCTCTTTAGCTAAATCTCCACCATATTCTGGTTCAAATTCCCAAGTTTTATCTGCTTTTTTCAAAATATCTATAACATCTTTATGGTCAATTCTAACAAATTCAGAATTTAATAATTTATTTAATCTCTCTTTTAAACCTTTTTCAATAAAATTATCACAAAAATCCATTTCTTCTGGACATTTTTCCATAACAGTTTTTACTATATATTTTAAACAATCTTCTTCAATATCCATTAAGCCTTCTAAATCGCAGAAAGATATTTCAGGTTCAATCATCCAAAATTCATTTGCATGTGTTTTTGTATTAGAATTTTCACTTCTTAAAGTTGGACCAAAAGTATAAATTTTTCCAAAAGCAGAAGCAAAAGTTTCACCATGTAATTGACCAGATCCTGTAATATAAGCTTTTTTTCCAAATAAATCTTCTGAAAAGTCAACTTTACCATCTTTTTTTGGTAAATCTTCATCTAAGTTTAAAGTTGTTAATTTGAACATTTCAGCAGAACCTTCACAATCTGCACAGGTTATAATAGGTGTATGAACATAAACATATCCACGATCTTGAAAATATTCATGTATTGCAAAAGCTGCTACACTTCTAATTCTAAAAATAGCATTAAATGTATTTGTTCTTGGTCTAAGATGTGCAATTGTTCTTAAATATTCAAAAGAATGTCTTTTCTTTTGAAGAGGATAATCTGTTGGGCATAATGATTCAATTTCTATTGATGTAGCATGAATCTCAAATGGCTGTTTTGCATTTTCTGTAATTACAACTTTTCCTGTAACTTTTATTGTTGAACTTATAGTAAGTTTTGCAACACTGTTAAAATTAGACAAATTATCATTAAAAACAACTTGGACATTTTTAAAAAAAGAACCATCATTAAGTTCTATAAAACCAAATGTTTTAGAATCTCTAATAGTTTTTGTCCATCCTTCAAGTGTAACTTCTTTGTCTGCATAACTACTTGTGTTTTTGTATAAATCTTTAATTGTTAAATTAGCCATATAAATTCCTTCTTTCTATTGATAGTATGCCAAAATTATACAATATTATGTTAAAAAAAACAAGTACAATTATATAAAAAATTCAAAATCATTATCCAATAACAAATTGACTATTAATTCAAACCACAAAAAAACTCTTGCACAAATAAAAAATACGTTATATAATATAGCTATAAATTTAAAGGAATGAGAAAAAATGAATAAAACAAAAAGAAAAATATTTGAAACATCAATGAAATTATTTGCGGAAAAAGGTTATGACGCAACAAGTATAGAGGATATAACAGCAACAGTAGGAGTTGCAAAAGGAACACTATATTATCATTTTTCAAGTAAAGAAGAAATATTTAACTTTTTAATTGAAGAAGGAATAAAACTATTACAAAATAGTGTAGATATAAAAACATCAAAACACAACAATTATATAGATAAAATAAAAGCAATTGTACTAATTCAAATAAAAATAGTTGCAAAATATGAAAATATAATAACAATATTATTAAGTCAATTTTGGGGAACCAAAGAAAGAAACAAAAAATGTCAAGACCTTGTATATCAATACATTGGGCAAATAGAAAAAATAGTACAAGAAGGAATTGAAAAAGGAGAAATAAAAAAAGGTGATACAAGAGCAATTGCATCAGAAATATATGGGTTAATATGTTCAACACTTGTTTATCAAAAAAGAGAAAGAGAAAACATGAACATAATGCAATTATATCATGAATATGAAAATACAGTAATAAATGGACTAAGAAACAAACAAAACCAAAAATAATTGGAGGATAAAAAATGGAATCAAAATCAAAAAAAATGCATTACACAGACTTAAAAGATATGTTAAAACAAACAGGAGAGGCTTATGCAGATAGACCTGCCTATATGTTTAAAACAGAAGAAAAAGGTAAATTTAAAACAATAACACATAAAGAATTTAGAGATGAAATAAATAGGCTAGGAACAGCATTAATCCAAATGGGATTAAAAGATAAAAGAATAGCAGTTATTTCAGAAAATAGATATGAATGGGAACTTTCATATTTAGCAATAGTATCAGGGGCAGGAGTAGTAGTTCCACTAGATAAAGCATTACCAGATAATGAACTTGAAAGCTTAATTCTACGATCACAAGTTGAAGCAATATTTTATTCAAGTAAATATGATAAAATAATGAATGAATTAAGAGAAAAGAAAAATACAAATTTACAATATTTTATATCAATGGACTTACAAGAAAATACAAATGGTATATATTCTCTAAAATCATTATTAGAAAAAGGAAAAAAATTACTAGAAAGTGGAGATAATAGATTTCTAGAAGCAACAATTAATCCAGACGAAATGGGAATAATGTTATTCACATCAGGAACAACATCAATGTCAAAAGCTGTAATGTTGTCACACAAAAATATAGTAACAAATGTAATGGATATAATACAAAGATTTGACTTAACAGATGAAGATGTATTTTTATCATTCTTACCATTACACCATGTATTTGAATGTACAGTTGGATTTTTATATCCAGTTTCAATAGGAGGTTGTATAACATTCTGTGAAGGTGTAAAACATATGGCAGACAATATAAAAGAATTTGGAATAACAGCAATGATATCAGTTCCTGCCGTATTTGATATAATATATAGAAAAGTAATGAAAACTATTGAAAAAAAAGGAAAATTAGAAACACTAGAAAAAGGCAAAAAAATATCCAATTTATTATTAAAAGTAAAAATAGACCTTAGAAAAAGACTATTCAGAGAAGTGCATGAAAGCTTAGGACCAAAATTAAAGCTAGTAGTTACAGGAGGAGCGGCACTTGACCCAGAAACGGAAAAAGGTTTTAATGACTTAGGATTTGATGTAGAACAAGGTTATGGATTAACAGAAACATCACCAGTAATTGCTGCAGAAACACCAAAATGCAGAAAAACAGGTTCAATAGGAAAAAAATTCCCAAGTGTTGAAGTAAAAATAGATAGCCCTAATGAAGAAGGTGTAGGAGAATTAATGGCAAAAGGGCCATCTGTAATGTTAGGGTATTATGACAATGAAGAAGCAACAAAAGAAGCTATAGAGCCAGATGGCTGGTTTCACACAGGAGACCTTGCAAAAATAGATAATGAAGGATTTATTTATATATTAGGAAGAAAGAAAAGTGTTATTGTACTAAATAATGGAAAAAATGTATTCCCTGAAGAAATTGAAACATTACTAAATAAAGTTGAAGGAATAAAAGAATCATTTGTTTATGAAAAAAAAGAAACAGATGGAGATGTAAAAGTTTGTGCAGAAATAGTATATGACAAAGAATTAATAAAAGAACTTTATAATATTGAAGGCGAAGAAAACATTCAAAAATTTTTATGGGAAAAAATTAAAGAAGTAAATAAATTAATGCCAAAATACAAATATGTTAGGGAAATGATTATAACAGAAGAAGAACTAATAAAAACAACCACATTAAAAATAAAAAGGCATGAAGAGTTGAAAAAAGTCTTAAATCAAAAATAATATTACAAAAATGTTACATTTTGTCACGAAAATGTAACATTTTTGTAATTAAAATGTAAAGAAAAAACCTTGAAAAATACTTGTAGTTTTACGGAAACTAGTATATAATAAAATAGAATAATGATTATATACCACACAGGAAGAGGAGGTATTTGCAATGTCAAGAAGAAAATCTGGCATAGTAAATGTACGAATGGTAATAACAGAGGAAAAAATACTATCTAACATTGATAAAGTACAAAAATTAGTAAATCCAAAAAGTAAAAAGCAAATAGTTCAATTTGAAGATGATACCTATTTTAAAGATCTTATTGAATCTATAAAAGCTTATTTAATAGAATATCCAAAGAAAAAGAATTTCCCTGCAAGTGTTTATAAAGCTGCATATGAATTAGTGGAATTTGCAACAAACCAGTTTGAGGAAAATACAAAAAAAGTCGAAGAACTAATAAGACAAAGAGAAGAGAACATTGCTCTTGCCGGACAATTAAAAGACTTAATAGAAGCTGTAGAAAATAAAAACAATGACTGGAAAGAAAAACTAAACAATATTGAAGAAGAAGGTAAATTTGAACCAGATGTTATAGAAACACTAAAACTAGTTGCAAAAAGCAAATCAAAAACAGCTCAAAATTATAAAGATGCAATAAAACTTTTAAATGCAAGAGTAAACAACTTAGAAACAAATCTTCATATAGAAATAGACATGGAAAGAATTGAAGATAGATCAAAAGCCCTAAGTTATATAGGAATTGAAGTTGCAGATGCATTAAAAGTAATACCAAAACCAATTGATATGGAAGTTGCTGTAAAACCAGAAAAAGAAACACGTAAGGAAATAGAAATAAAAGAAACACCAGTAAAAGTAGAAGAAATATCTGAAAATACAATTGAAAATAATAATAAACAAACTATCTCTCAAGTTGTAGAAACAGATAAAACAGAAGATGTTAAAGAAACAAAAGATATAGGAGAACTAATTGATCAATTTGAAGAAAACAGCAAGATAGAAGAATATCAACAATCTATTCTATTAGAAAAGAAACCATCACTATGGCAAAAATTCAAAAAATCAAAAATAGCAAGAGCATTTTCATATATATTTAAAATCAGAATCAAAATTGAATTACCAAATGCTTTACCAGAGGGTAGAGGAGAATAAGGTTATCAATCGTACAAAAAAGAGTGGAAAACAAGCACCACTCTTTTTGTTTTATATAGAAATATTCTTATACTTATCACCAACTAGATTAATATTTAATAGTCTTGTATTTTCCGAAGAACAATCCTTTGAAAATATGACTTCAATAAAACTATCTGGAAGAGCATTTTTAATTAATTCTCCCCATTCAATAATACAAATTCCTGAATTAAAATACTCATCTCCGCCAATTGCATAAAATTCATCTAAATCTTCTAAACGATAAACATCAAAATGAAAAATTTTAATTTTATCATTTCTATATTCATTAACAATTGTAAAAGTAGGACTTGAAATTTCATTTTCTAAGCCAAAAAAACTCAAAAAACCCTCAGTAAATTTAGTTTTACCAGAACCCAATTCTCCAGATAAAATAATAATATCACCAACACTCAATTGACTAGCTAATTTTTTTGCTAAATTTTTTGTATCAGTTTCACTATTTGAAACATATTTTATATTTTTCATATTAAATCCCATTCCTTAAAATCTTTTCAATAGATATATTTTACAATAAAATAATCATTTTGTAAAGATAATAGGAAATGCTGTAGTTTTATGTCTCAGTAACTAGAAGACTTGAAACTACATTAACATCTATATCTGTGGTAAATTCCGCATTTTTATATTTTTCTTTCCAATTAAAATCCTTGAAATCCTTTTCAGTAGGAAAAAACTTAAGAGAAGAAAAACAAAATTTATCGATATCTACAGAATATTCCCTAGAAACTTTATTAAAATATTTGTTAAATTCATTTGTTAAATAAGATTCTGCTGATTTAGAAATTAATTCTAGAACTTCGTTGTTTTCATAATCAGTATCATTCTCTAATGTTATTACATCTGCAGCTAATTTTAATTTAATGCCAATTTTTAAACCACCATTTTCTATTATAGTACTAATTTTAGTCTTTTTTTCAGGACTAACCTGAATCTCTATTTTTGAATTTTCCTTTAAAGGACTATCTATAGAAATTATACAAGAATTAATTTTATTATTAATTAGTAAATGAGAAATAGTCTCAGTAGCTGTTAAATTGCCACAATATTTATCATTTTTAAAAACTGCTAGACCCAAATTTTCTATACCACGTTCGCCAGAAATTGTACTTGTTCCAGCAATTAATTTATCAGGAGATGTCTCAATATTTTGACTAGATGATTCTTGTGAATTTTGAGAAGAACTTTCTTCATCACTTTTGGCTGTTAAATTTAAACC
Organism: uncultured Clostridia bacterium; assembly: GCA_944386165.1. GTDB lineage: Bacteria > Bacillota > Clostridia > TANB77 > CAG-508 > CAG-269. Next base: position 31,500 of record CALXAA010000012.1, on the reverse strand, counting down.
ACCCAATATAGCTGTTGAATCACCACTTTTCCCAGAAAGGTCATTAAAAAAATTTCCAATAGTGATATCTGAAATATATCCAGTAAATTTACTAGTTATAGAAAAAGTTTCATAATAGTGACTTGTTAAACTTTCTAAATTAGGAGTAGCATTACTAATATAATCATAAGCAGAACAATTACTTATAACTAAATTTGCACCAGGTCTTATTTCTTCATTATTAATTAGGCTATGAATTTCTTGAGAAATGCCACTTTCTGCAAGTTCTTTTGAAAAAACAACAACACTACAATGGGCTAAATTTATTTCTTTACCAATATAGCTATTTATCAAAGTTAACCCACTAAAAATTGAATCGGCTTCACTAGATGCTAAAACAATACTTGAAGATTCTCCAGAAGAACTATTATTACCAGAAATAGCCGAAGGCTTTGAAAATTGAGCTGTAATTTTTAATTTGGCATTTTCACCTTTATCAACACCTAGAGACAGAACATAAGCAAGATTACTTAAATTGCGAGACAAGTATGAATTAGAAAAACCATAAATAAAGAAAAATAATATTACTATAAAAATTAAAATCCATATTGAATGTTTACTCATTTTTTCCACCTCACAATTTTTTGCTTAATACAAGCAGATGCAAGAATCAAAAGACTAATGCCAAATACTAAAATAAAGAAAATATATTTTAATACATCTTGAATAAAAGCAGTAGAAATAGCATAAGTTTTTTGCCAACCAGATGCAAAAAATAACAAAATAGCCAACATAATAACAAAAACAAAATCTGATTTTGCAAAAGTCAATTTCTTAAATATAGTACTAGATATTTTTAAAGTAATACCTAAATAACTTACAAAACTCATAATCCAAATTAATAGAAATATAGAATTCATTTTTTGAAAAAACGATCCATAATCAATATATCTTACAGCAGAATATAAGGGTAGAAGCTCATCTATTTCAACCAAACCATTAAATGTAAACAAAACAGTAGCAACAGTTAATAAAATTAAAAAAGATGAAAGTACTATAGAATTTATTGTTATTTTTTTTATTTCAGATGGATTTTTCAACATAGGAGGCAAAAAGAAAATATAAGCTAAAGTCTGGAAAATCATTAAATTACTTAATCCACTAACAAATGTAGTAAAAATTCCCTCTCCAAACATAGGATAAACATTTTCTACATAAAAAAATTGAATGTCAGAAATAAATAAAAAAACAGTAGTAATTATTAAAATAGGAAATAATACAAAAGTACTTCTATAAACTGTATTATTCTTAAATAAACAAGTAAGTGTAGCTCCAATAACAAAAAATAACCTTATAAAAAAAAGAAGTGTTACAGGAAAATAAATTATTTGTAAACATGTAGAAAACAAATGCAATAAATTTCCTGAAAAAATAATGAAATATGTTATATATAATAATCCAATAACCCATTTCAAGAATCTACCGCCTAAAAAGTCAGAAATGTCTATCAAATCAAAAGCTGGAAACTTATTTAAAAAATAACAAATAACACATGTAAATATTATTGTTATAATGCTTAAAAATAAAATATTTAGAAGTGAAGCGGAAGAAGTATTATTCAAAATTGCTTTAGAACCATTTATAATTAATTGATTAAAAGTAATTGTAACCAAAAGAGCAACAGCTTCCTTATTCCCAATTTTTGTATTTTCCATCATATATCCTTTCTAAAAAAATAGTGTTTTCAATATTATCAATCATTATTTACAAAATTTTGAAATTTATACATTTGACAATATTTTATAAATATGATATAATTAAAAACGTGTTGTCAAGAGATGTTTTTTTTATCGTATGAAATGATAAAATTAGTAAATAATTATGAGAGAAAATTCAAATAGAATATTAAGTTTATAAAAGTACTTTTATAAACTCTATTTAACATTTTCATGTGTGTAAAAGAAAGTGAAAAAAGAGAGGAGAATAAAAATGACAAATGAAAATAAAACATTAGAAGATTCTGCAAATACTTCAGCAGAAAAAACAAAAAAAAGCAAAAAAAATTATCATAAAAACAATGAACATAAAAATGAAGAAATTATAAAACCAAAAAGAAACTATAAAAAAAGAACAACAAAAATTATGAATGAAGAGAAAAAAGATGACTTTGAAAAAACAGAAGAAAAAAAGAGCATATTCAAAAAATCAAATTTAAAAATTATCCCATTAGGAGGATTACATGAAATAGGGAAAAACATTACAGTATTTGAATATGAAGATGAAATGATAGTAATAGATTGTGGACTATCATTTCCAGAAGATGATATGCTTGGAATAGACTTAGTAATACCAGATATAACATATATATTAAAAAATAAAGAAAAACTAAAAGGAATGGTAATTACACATGGACATGAAGATCATATAGGAGGAATTCCATATTTCTTAAAACAAATAAACACACCAGTATATGCAACAAAATTAGCAGCAGGACTAATAAGTAATAAACTTGAAGAACACAAATTATTAAGAAGTACAGAAATGCATATAGTAAATCAAGGAGACACAATAAAACTAGGAAAATATTTTAAAATTGAATTTATACGTAGTTCACACAGTATTCCAGATTCTGTAATGCTTGCCATAACAACACCAGTTGGAACAATATTACACACAGGAGACTTTAAAATTGACTATACACCAATAGATGGACAAATAATGGATTTAGGCAGAATAGCAGAACTGGGAAATAAAGGAATATTAGCATTAATGTCAGACAGTACGAACTCAGAAAGAAAAGGATTTACAATGTCTGAAAGTTCTGTAGGAGAACTATTTGATACAGTATTTCAAAACTGTCATAAAAGAATAGTAGTAGCAACATTTGCATCAAATGTACACAGAATACAACAAATAGTAAATTCAGCAGTAAAATATGGAAGAAAAATAGCTGTATGTGGAAGAAGTATGATAAATATTATTAATACATCAATCGAATTAGGATATATAAAATGTCCAGACAACATATTTATTGATATAGACATGATAGGAACATATACTGATGAACAATTAGTAATAATAACAACAGGAAGTCAAGGAGAACCTATGTCAGCCTTAACAAGAATGGCAGCAGGAGACCACAGAAAAATAACAATAACTCAAAACGACTTAATAATAATATCAGCAACTCCAATACCTGGAAACGAAAAATATGTATCAAAAGTAATTGACGAATTAATGCAATTAGGAGCTGAAGTTGTATATAGTGCTTTAGCAAATGTTCACGTATCTGGACATGCTTGCCAAGAAGAACAAAAACTAATACTTGCCTTAGCAAAACCAAAATATTTTATCCCAGTACATGGAGAATATAAGCAATTAAGAGCACATTCAGAAACAGCACAATTAATGGGAATAAAAAGTGAAAATATTTTCATGTTAGTAAATGGTAAAGTATTAGAAATCAATGAAAACGAATGCAAATTTACTGGAACAGTACCAAGTGGAAGAGTTTTAGTAGACGGATTAGGAGTTGGAGATGTTGGAAATATTGTTTTAAGAGATAGACAACATCTTGCACAAGACGGTTTAATAGTCATTGTTCTAACAATGGATTCTCAAACAGGAGAAGTAGTAGCAGGACCAGATGTAATATCAAGAGGATTTGTATATGTAAGAGAATCAGAAAACCTAATGGAAGACGTAAAAAATGTAGTAAAACATGAAGTTACGAAATGTGAAGAAAGAGGAATAAGAGACTGGACAACAATCAAAACAACAGTTAAAGACAATTTACGTGATTATTTATCTGTAAAAACAAAAAGAAACCCTATGATAATACCAATTATAATGGAAGTTTAGAAAAAATATATAAAAAATTCACTATATAAAATATAATTTATATAGTGAATTTTTTAAAAAAGAAACATTTCAAAAGCAATAGGAGGAAAAAACGAAAAAAGAAAATTATAAAAAAATTATAAATAAAATATTAGATGCTTTTTATCCGCAAATGTGTGGAATATGTGGAAAACCACATAAAAATTCTCTATGTTACAATTGTAGAAAACAACTACAAAAAGAATTTAAATTCAACCAAAATTATTTCAAAAACAAATTTTTTACAGAACAATATTACTTTTTTAAATACCAAAACATTGTAAGAAGTCTAATTTTAGAAATGAAATTCAATAAAAAACCATATATTTATAAAACATTTCAATATTTTTTTGAAAAAAATGAAAAAAATTTGGAAAAACTAAAAAAATATGATATAATGATAATAGTACCGCTAAGTTCAAAAAGAAAAAGGCTTAGGGGATATAATCAAAGCCAATTAATAGCAGAAATCATTTCAAACATTTTACAAATAAAAATTCAAAACAAAATACTATTTAAAACCAAAAATATATTACCACAAAGTACATTAAATAAAGAACAAAGAAAAAACAATATAAAAGGTGCATTCAAGGCAAAAAATATAGAGAAAATAAAAAACAAAAAAATACTCTTAATAGATGATATATATACAACAGGAAGCACACTAAATGAATGTTCAAAAACATTAGTAAAAAATGGAATCAAAAAAGAAAACATTGGTGTACTTACCTTAGCAAAAGATTAAATTAAGAAAGGAAAACATAAATGGAAGACTTAGTTGAAAGTATACTAGACTATATAAGAGCAGACTATACAGACTATGCTATAATGTTAAATGGAGAATGGGGTTCAGGAAAAACATACTTTTGGAATAATAAAATAAGAAAAAAAATAGACTCCATGAACTTTAATGGAAAACAATATACTACAATATATATGTCATTATATGGAATATCTAATCTTGAAGACATAAGTAAAAAAATCTTTATAGAAACAACACAACTTATGGATAAAAACCTAAGAAAATACATGAACCAACACAAAGAAATGGCAATCCCAGAATATGCAAAAACAGGACTAGATATGGCAAACCTATTTGGAATATCATCAAATGATGGAAAAATAAATTATGGAGAATTTTTCTCAACAGATGACAAAATATTATGCTTTGACGATTTAGAAAGAGCTAATGTTGATGTAATAGACATTTTAGGATACATAAATAACTTTGTAGAACATGACCATATAAAAACAATAATAATATGTAATGAAAAAGAACTATCAACAAAACTAAAAAGTAATAATCTTGAAATGAAAACATTTATAGCAACATATCTATTAGATAAAAAAGGTGAACTATTAACAACAGATAAACCTATGGTTGAAAAAATAAAAGACCAAATAGAAAATGTTTTTGACAAAGCAAATGAATATGAAAGAATAAAAGAAAAGCTAATAGGAGAAACATTTGAATATGCTCCAAAGTTTGACTATATCATAAATGGAGTATTAATGAGATATGAATCAGACAAAGAATACTTAAGATTTTTAAAAGCAAACACAAATCTAATAATATCCACATTTAACAAAAGTGGAACCAGAAATTTAAGAATCTTAAAACACTCATTAAAAGACTTCCAAAGAATATATAAAACAGTAACCCAAAAATATCCTAATATTAGTAATAGAGTAATGCAAACAATGCTTATATTCACAATAGCAATATCATTTGAAATAAAAGCAGGCAAAATAACAAAAAATAAATTTGTAGACATCAAAAACAATGAAGAATATAAAGCAATATTAGTATCATCTAGAGTTCTAATGGACAATAGCCAATTTTACATTAAAGAATTTGATAACAACTATTATTACAACTTTAAAACAGACTACAAATTCTTTAAATTTATAGAATATTATGTCAGAACCAGAATTTTTGATATGAAATTACTAAAAAGTGATATGGAAGAAATACAAGCATCACTAGAAACTGGTAATATACCAGCATATAAAAGATTACTTACAGAAGAATATTGGAAAATTCCAGATGAAGAATTCTTAGACGTAATAGAAGAAATCATAAAAGAAGTAAAAAATGGTACAATCAACTTAGTTGATACAGTAAAACTATATGCATATTTCTCATACTTTATAAACAAAAAACTTATACCATATAATATTACAACACTAAAAAATATATTTATAAAGGGAATGAATTTATCTGCACAAAGTTCTGAATACTGTGACAATATAGATGAAGAATTAGAAAAAATTGCAATTGATAAAAAGCAAGAAGACATGGAAGATATATTAAAAGAATACTATAAATTAAATGAAAACTTAAAAGACAAGATGTATAGTAGCCTAGCAGAAGAAATATTTAAAAATATCCCAATGAAGATGGAAAGCTTTTATGATAACTTTGACAAAAAATGTATGAATGTACCAATATTCAAATATCAAGACCCAAGACTAATATTCCAAAGACTTTTATTTGTAAGCAATGAAGACTTGTTTACAATTAAAGATAAATTAGTAAATAGAGTAGAAAAAAATGGAAAGCAACTATCAGAAGAAAAAGAAAATATGAAAACACTAAAGAAAATTATAGATGACTATACTAAAGACAAAGCAACATCAATAAAAACAGTAATGTTAAAAGAATTTTCAAAAGGATTAGAATATATTTTAATAAAATATGAAAACTAAGCTTATATAATTATAAAAATATAAATTTAATTGAAAGGATGTGATTATTATGCAAAATACAACCACAACAGTAATAGCAATATGTACTGCAGCAGCATTATTACTAGTTGCACCACTTGTTACATTAGCTACTAGAAACGATAATGTAGTTCAAGAAAATGTAAGATTAATTGTAGATGAATTTGTGACAGACGTACAAAATACTGGCACTTTAACAACTGCAAAATATCAAGATTTTGAAAATAAACTAGCAGCGACAGGAAATACATATGATATTGACATAGAAATTCAACATTTAGACGAAAACCCAGGAAAGAAAACAACACAAGCAAATTACACAAAAATAGGAGAAAATGTATATTATTCAGATTATACAACACAAGTTCTAAACCAGCTTAATATAGGAACTACAACAGGAACAGGAAAAATTATCTTAAAAGAAGGAGACAGAATTGTAGTTGATGTAAAAAACACTAATGAAACACAAGCACAAACACTAAAAAGTTCATTCTTAAGTTTCTCTAATGCAGGACAATATGTAATACAAGAAAGTGGAGAAGGAATGATAAAAGTTAACGGAAAATAAAAAACAAGAAAAGGAAAGAATAAGATGGAAAAAGTAAGAGGATTTGAAATAGCAAAAGGATTTGAAAATAAGGGAATAAATTTACCTGAAAGAAAAACAAAATATTCAGCAGGATATGATGTAGAAGCTGCTGAAGATGTAATTATACCAAGTTTTAAGAAAGGAATAAAACCAACATTAGTAAAAACAGGTATAAAAGCATATATGCAAGACAAAGAATATTTAATGTTAGTAAATAGAAGTTCTAATCCAGGAAAAAAAGGGTTAATATTATCAAACAGTGTTGGAATTATTGACAAAGACTATTATGGAAATGAAGAAAATGATGGACATATAATGTTTGCATTTTATAATATAAAAGACGAAGACATAGAAATAAAAAAAGGCGAAAGAATAGGACAAGCAATATTTATGCCATACCTAACAATTGACAATGACAACGCAACAGGAGAAAGAACTGGAGGATTTGGTTCAACAAATAAATAAAAATTTATTAAAAAAATGGCAAAGGCTTTGACTTTTGCCATTTTTTGTGATATAATAAAAGAGGTTTAAAAAATCTAAAAAATAATATTTTTATGATTGAAATATACCAAAAATATATACTAGGAGGAGTGAATAGACATGTATAATATAGGTGATAAAGTAGTTTATCCAATGCATGGAGCAGGAAGCATAGTATCAATAGAAGAAAAAGAAGTAATGGGAAAAAAGCAATCATATTATATATTAGAAATGCCTGGAGAAGTAAGAGTAATGGTCCCAACAGAAACTGCTGAAGAACATGGAATAAGAGATGTTATTGGAAAAAATGAGGCAGATAAAGTAATTTCTATATTAGAACAAGATGAAACAGAAATGGAAAAGAACTGGAACAAACGTTACAGAGAAAATATGGACAAAATAAAAAGTGGAAACATATATGAAATTGCAGATGTTGTAAGAAACCTAAGCTTCAAGCAAAAAGAAAAAGGATTATCAACAGGTGAAAAGAAAATGTTATATAATGCAAAACAAATTTTAATAAGTGAATTAGTCTTAGCAGAGCACTCAACACAAGATGAAGTAGAACAATTAGTAGATAATAAAATCAATTCATCATATGCTTTATTTAGAACAGATACAAATATTGAAGAAGTATCAGCAGGAAGCATAGTAAACAAATTCATACCATTTAATGACAAAAACTAAAGTAATAATAAATAAAAAAAGAATCACAATAAAAATATAAATTGTGGTTCTATTTTTTTATAAAAAATATTGTAAAAAAAATTATAATATGATATCATCAATTTGAAAAAAATTATAAAAAATAAAATAATGATAATAATATATAAAACTGGAGGATAAATAATGATATATACAATAACATTTAATCCTGCTCTAGATTATATAACACAAGTTGAAAATTTTGAAATTGGAAAAATAAATAGAACTGCAACAGAAAAAATTTTAGCAGGAGGAAAAGGACTAAATGTATCAATAGTGTTAAAAAATCTAGAAATAGAAAATACAGCGATTTCATTTATTGCTGGATTTACTGGAAAAGAACTAGAAAAGAAAATAAAAGAACACCAAATAAATACAGATTTTATAGAAGTAAAAAAAGGAATTACAAGAATAAATGTCAAAATCATTTCAACAAACAACTCAAACCAATCTCCAAAAATTGAAACAGCAATAAATGGAAACGGACCTGAAATAACAAAAGAAGAAATGGACTTATTTTTCGAAAAAATAAAAAAAATAAAACCAACAGATTTAGTAATATTATCAGGAAATGTTCCAAAATGCATAAATGAAAAAATATATGAAATAATATGTAAAGAATTAAAACAAAACGAAGTACCATTTATAGTAGATGCAACACAAAAACTCTTAGTTAATACTTTACAATATAAACCAATACTAATAAAACCAAATAAACAAGAATTAGAAGAAACATTTAATGTAAAAATAGAAAATAAAGAAGACATAATTTTCTATGCAAAAAAACTTCAAGAAAAAGGAGCACAAAATGTACTAATATCACTTGGAGGAGATGGAGCAATATTATTAACGAAAGAAGGAAAATCATATTATTCAAATGCACCAAAAGGACAAGTTATAAATACAGTTGGAGCAGGAGATTCAATGGTAGCAGGTTTTGTAGCAGGATTTTCTAAATATAAAAATTATATAGAAGCATTAAAAACAGGAATTGCATCAGGAAGTGCAAGTACATTTGGAACAGAATTAGCAACAAAAGACAGAGTACAAGAATTATTAAAACAAATAAAAATAGAAGAAATAAAATAAATTTGTTTATAAAATTTAAATATAGATAAACTAAAGAAAGGATGATTTAAGAGATGAAAATCACAGATTTGCTTAGCAAAGATGCCATAAAATTAAATGGCGTAATGAGTAGCAAAGAAGAATCTATCAATCAATTGATAGAACTAATGACAACAAATGGTAATATACTAGACAAAGAAAAATACAAACAAGTTGTATTAAAAAGAGAAGAAGAAGGCTCAACAGGAATAGGAGAAGGAATTGCAATACCTCATGGTAAAACTGATGCAGTTACAAAACCAGGACTATCTGCAATGGTAGTACCAGATGGAGTAGAATTCAATTCACTAGATGGACAACCTGCAAAACTATTATTTTTAATAGCAGCACCAAATACTAAAGATAATGTACATTTAGATGTATTAAGTAGATTATCAACACTATTAATGGACACAGAATTTAGAAAAGCATTATTAAACGCAAAAACACCAGAAGAATTTTTAATGTGTATAGATAGAGCAGAAAATGTAAAAATATCAGAAAACAAAGATTACAATAATTCATATGAAATTTTAGCCATCACAGCATGCCCAACAGGAATTGCACACACATACATGGCAGCAGAAGCATTAGAACAAATGGGAGAAAAATTAGGACATAAAGTAAAAGTAGAAACACATGGATCATCAGGAGTAAAAAATAAATTCACAAAAGAAGAAATAAAAAATGCCAAAGCAATAATAATTGCAGCAGACACAAAAATAGATTTTTCTAGATTTGATGGTAAAAAAATAGTTAAAGCAAAAGTTGCTGACGGAATAAATAAACCAAAAGAACTTATAGAATATGCACTTTCAGATCAAGCAAAAGTTTACCATTCAAATGTAAAAAATGAAATTAATGATTCAAACGAAAAAGAAGGAGTATGGACTCAAATTTATAAACATTTAATGAATGGTGTAACACATATGTTACCATTTGTAGTTGGTGGAGGAATTTTAACAGCAATAGCATTTTTACTAGATGATTACTCAATTAACCCAGCAAATTTCGGTATGAATACTCCAATAGCTGCATTTTTCAAAACAGTCGGAGGAGCAGCATTTAATGTAATGTTATATATTTTAGCAGGATATATAGCAATGAGCATTGCAGATAGACCAGGATTAGCAGTAGGATTTGTAGGAGGAATTTTAGCAGTACAAGGAACTACATTTGCATCACTTTCAGATAGTTCCATAGTATTAGTAAGTTCAGGATTTTTAGGAGCATTAATCGCAGGATTTGTTGGTGGTTATATAGTAGTTTTCCTTAAAAAGATTTGCAGTTACTTGCCAGACAGTATAGAAGGAATAAAAACAATTCTTTTATATCCTGTATTTGGTATACTATTAATGGGATTATTTATGCTAATAATAAATCCATATGTAGCTGGAATAAATACAGCAATAAACAATTATTTATCTTCAATGGGAACAGCAAATAAAGTTTTATTAGGAGCTCTTTTAGGTGGAATGATGGCAGTTGACTTAGGAGGACCAGTAAATAAAGCTGCATACACATTTGGAACAGGAATGTTAGCATCAGGACAATATGAAATAATGGCAGCAGTAATGGCTGGAGGAATGGTACCACCTCTTGCAATAGCACTTTTAGCAACATTATTCCCTAAAAAGATAGCAAAAAAAGACAGACAAGCAGCATATGTAAATTATATAATGGGACTTTCATTTATATCAGAAGGAGCAATACCATTTGCTTCAAGTGACCCACTAAGAACAATTCCAGCATTTATTATAGGATCAGCTGTAACAGGAGCATTATCAATGGCATTTAATTGTACTTTAATGGCACCACATGGTGGAATATTTGTAATTGCAACAATAGGACATCCTCTAATGTATTTATTAGCAATTCTTATTGGTACAATTGTTTCAGCATTAATAATGGCTAAATTAAAGAAAAACTTACCAGAACATAGCAAATAAAGAAAGGAAAACAAAATGAAAACAGAGAAAATAATTCTAAAAAATGAAACAGGACTACATGCTAGACCAGCATCAGAAATTGCCAAAATTGCATCAAAATATCAATGTACAATTAATTTAATTGTTAATGATAAAACAATTAATGCAAAATCAATTTTAAATATTATGGCAGCAGGAATAAAATCAAGTACAGAAATAGAAATACAATGTGATGGAACAGATGAAGAAGCAGCACTAGCAGAATTATTACAAGCATTTAATAATAATTTTGGAGAATAAAAATCAAAATGTGGCATGTAAGTTGAAATGTAAATCTTTTAAACATGCCACTTTTTTAAGCTTTAGGAAAGGAATGTGATTATGATGATAAAAGGAAAAGGAATATCAAAAGGAATTGGTTTTGGAAATGTAGTAGTTATAAAAAATCAAGAAATAAAAATACAAGAAACTACAGTGGAAAATACTGAAGATGAATTAGAAAGATTTAAAAAAGCACTTCAAGAAATAACAACTGAAACAGCGGAAATAGTAAACAATTCATCAGGAACAGAAAAAGAAATTATGACAGCATATTTAATGATTATGCAAGATCCATCTTTAATAACTGAAACAGAAGACTTAATAAAAAACTCAAAATATAGTGCAGAATATGCAACAGAAGTAGGACTTAATAGTGTTATCCAAATATTCGAAAATATGAATGATGAATACATGGCAGGAAGAGCAAGAGATATAGTAGATATAAAAAACAGATTAATAGCAAAATTACTAAAAGAAGAAAGAGTAGATTTAAGTAATTTAAAACCAAATACAATTATTGTAGCAAAAGAATTAACAACATCAGATACGGCAAAACTAAACTTTAAAAATGTATCAGGAATAATTACTGAAATTGGAGGAACAAATTCACATACATCAATTATGGCAAGAACACACTCTTTACCAGCAATCACAAAAGTAGAAAATGCAACTGAAATACTTAAAAATAATGATTATATTGCAATAGATGGAGAAAGTGGAGAAATATATATAAATCCAACAGAAGAAGAAAAAAATAAATTATTAGAAATACAAAAAACAATTTCCGAAGAAAAAAATGAACTTGAAAAATATAAAAATATGGAAAGCAAAACAAAAGATGGATATAAAGTAGAACTTGTTTCAAATATAGGAACACCAAAAGATGTAGAACTAGTAATAGAAAATACATCAGAAGGAATAGGACTATTAAGAAGCGAATTCTTATATATGGACAGTGAGTCAATGCCAACAGAAGAAGAACAATTTAATGCTTATAAAGAAGTTGCTGAAAAAATGGAAGGAAAGCCTGTAATAATTAGAACACTTGATGTTGGTGGAGATAAAGAAATAAAATATCTAAATATGGAAAAAGAAGCAAATCCATTTTTAGGATACAGAGCAATTAGACTATGTTTAGACAATGTAGATTTTTTTAAAACACAATTAAGAGCACTATTAAGAGCAAGTGCTTTTGGAAATATTGCAATAATGTTTCCAATGATATCTTCAATAGAAGAATTAAAAAAAGCTAAAGAAATAGTAGAAGAATGCAAAAAAGAACTTGACGAAAAAAATATTGCATACAAAAAAGACATAAAAACAGGTATTATGATAGAAATACCATCAGCAGCTATAATTGCAGACAAATTAGCAAAAGAATGTGATTTCTTTAGTATTGGAACAAATGATTTAATACAATATACAGTTGCAGTTGAAAGAGGAAATGAAAAAATATCAAAATTATATACAAAATATCACCCAGCTGTAATAAAACTAGTAAAATCAGCTATAGATGGAGCTCATAAAGCAGGAATCTTTTGTGGAATGTGTGGGGAAGCTGCAAGTGATAAACTTCTTATTCCATTATTAATAGGACTTGGATTAGATGAATTTTCTATGAACTCAAACAAAATTCTACAATCAAGAAAAACAATAAGTAAATTAAACAAAAAAGAATGTGAAGAATTAGCAAGCCAAATATTAGAAATGGCATCAGCAACAGAAGTAGAAGAAAAATTAAAAGAATTTATTGAAAAAAATGTTTAAAAACTCAAAAAATGTGATATAATATTTAAGTTCAATATTATACATATTAAATTTAAGGAGGTATATTTATGGATACAAATAGAAAAGTAGTATTAGTAGGAGCTGGCTTTGTAGGAATGAGCATGGCATATTCTATATTAAATCAAGGAGGAGTTGACGAACTAGTATTAATAGACGTAATAAAAGAAAAAGCAATTGGAGAAGAAATGGACTTATCACATGGATTACCATATGCACCTCAAAAAATGACAATTAAAGCAGGAGATTACTCAGACTGTAAAGATGCGAATATTGTAGTAATAACTGCAGGATTAGCACAAAAACCAGGACAATCAAGACTTGAATTAGCTATAGCAAACGCAAAAATCGTAAAAGAAATTACAGAAAATGTTAAATCTAGTGGATTTAATGGAATTTATATTGTTGCAAGCAATCCAGTAGACTTAATGTCTTATGTAGTTGCACAAGTTGCAGGAGTTCCAAAATCTAGAGTAATAGGCTCAGGAACAGTACTAGATACAGCACGTTTAAGATATTTAATTGCAGAATATCTTAAAGTTTCAAGCAAAAATGTACATGCATATATACTAGGAGAACATGGAGATTCATCACTAGTTCCATGGGAACATTGCTATGTAGGATGTAAAAAAATGATAGATATAATGAAAGACAACAATCTACCAATGGACGATTTAAAGAAAATACATGATGGAGTATGGAAAGCGGCATATGAAATAATAGAAAAGAAAAAAGCAACATATTATGGAATCGGAATGGCATTAAACAGACTAGTAAAAGCAATTTTAAATGATGAAAACTCAATTTTAACAGTTTCATCATATTTAGACCATGAATACGGTCAAAACGGATTATATATTGGAGTACCAGCTATAATAAATAAAGATGGAGTAAAAGAACTATTAGAACTTAAACTTAATGAGCAAGACCAAGCAAAATTTAATCATAGTTGTGAAATAATGAAAGAAAATATAAAAAACGAAATAGACCCAATATTAAAACAATAAAAATGACAGGCATAGAACTATGTATGGTTTTATGCCTGTTTTTATATTAAACCAAAACTAAAATAGCAGTAAAATTTTTACATATATTTTTTTAAATAATTGTATTTACAACTAAAAAACGTTATGATATAATGCGAAAGAATGGAAAAATAAAATTTAAATTAATATGAGGTGGATAAATGAACCAAATACTATTTACTGGTGACGAAGGACCAGAAAAAAAACAAAAAGAACAATATATCAATCCCAAAAAACAGAAAGCACCAAATTTTAATACAATAGCCCAAAATAATTATACTTCAAAAAAAGTAGTTGGAATAAATAAAATAGTAATATTTTTTTCTATTTCAATTATAATATTAGGATTTTGCCTAATAGGAGGAAGTATTTATGCAAAAGAACAAATAAATGAAGAAGTAGAAGCAAATGCCACACCATTAGTAAATATAACAAGAAATGACAACAATAACACAATAGAAATATCTGTAAGCCATATAAGAGGAATTAAACAAATAACATATCAATGGAATGAGGGTGAAGAACAAGTAATAAATGAAAACAACCAAAAAAATGTAACAGAAACAATAGACTTAATAGGAGGAAAGAACATTTTAACAGTAACTGTTACAGAAGAGAATGGACAAACAGTAAGATATCAAAAAGAATATTCTTTAGGAAACATTCCAACAATAACACTTGAAAATGTAGACAATGGAGTAAAAATAATCTCATATGCAGAAGATATAATAGACTATATAACATACAGTTGGGATGAAGGAGAAGAAACAACAATTGAAGTTGGAGACCAAAATTACGAAGGAGTAATAAGTGCACCAAAAGGTAGACACTCTTTAAAAATAACAGTAGTAGACCAACAAGGAATCCCTGCAGAAAAAACAACAACAGTAATAGGAGCCACAGTTCCTGTAATAAAAGTACAATTAGGAAAAAAAGACGACGGATTATATTTTGTTATCAATATACAAGATGAAGACAATTTAAAAAATGTAAAAATAACATTAAATGACCAAGAAGCAGAAAATATTGAAGTCAATGACAAAACATATTATGCAGAAATAAAACTAGAAGACGGTGAAAATAGATTAATGATTGAAGCAGAAAATAGTAACGGATTAACAGCAACAGAAAAGAAATCTTTTGACACAAATTCTTTAAACCAATAAAATATACTAAAAGAAAGGAAAACTATGACACAAGATATATATGTAATAGATGATGATGATTCATCTATACCAATATTTAAAGAATTATTTAAAAACGACAAAGAATTCAAATTTATAGGTATAAAAACAGATCAAATCAATGTAGCACTAAAAGATATACCATTTTTAATAATAATAAATGAAGATTCTATAGATAGAGACATTATAGAACTCTGTAAAAAAATACGTACAGATGAAGACAACCAAATAACACCAATAATTATAGTATCATCAAATACTGAAAGAAAACATAAATTAGATGTTTTAAAAGAATCTGTTGAATATTATATAAAAAAACCAGTAGATACAGAATATTTGTATTATACTATAAAAAATATTGACAGGCTGTTAAAAATAAATAGAAGAATAAGCCCTTTAACAGGGCTTCCAGGAAATGTTCAAATACATGCAGAACTAAAAAAAAGACTTACAAAAAAAGAAGAATTTTCAGTATTATATATAGACCTAGACAACTTCAAAGCATATAATGACGTATATGGATTTTTAAAAGGAGATGAAATAATAGAATATACAGCTCAAGTAATATTAAAATGTATACACAGTAGATACAGTGAAAATGCATTTGTTGGACATATAGGAGGAGACGATTTTATAGCAATAGTACCAACAACTTCGGTAGACGATATTTGCCAAACATTAATTGCAAATTTCGACCATGATGTTAATAAATTTTTTACCAAAAATGACATAGAAAGAGGATACATTGAAGTTGCAAACAGAAAAGGAATCATGGAACAATTTCCGCTAACATCAGTTTCCATCGGAGCAGTAGTTGTAGAAAAAAATAGATTTGCAAATATATTAGAAATTGGAGAAATTGGAGCACAAATAAAACATACTGCAAAATCAATTATAGGAAGTTGCTATGTAGTAGATAGAAGAAAAAACTAAAAAATAAAAAAATTGCAAATGTAAAAATTTGCAATTTTTTTCATAAAAATATTAACACTTGAATAAATTAATAAAAAAAGATTTTAAGGGGTTAATATGATAGTTTTAAACAAAAAAAGAATAACAATAATAATGTTAAGCATATTTGTATCTGTATTTATTTTTATATTCACTACAGAAATAAAAACAACAGTACCAACAGTATCATTACCAATATCAGGAAAAACAATAGTAATAGATGCAGGACATGGGAAACCAGATGAAGGAGCTGAAAGTAGTACAGGAACAACAGAAGCAGCAATAAACCTAAAAATAGCATTAAAATTACAAAACTTGTTAGAACAAAGTGGAACAACAGTTATTCTAACAAGATCAGACGAAAATGCGATATATAATATAGATAGCAAAACATTAAAGCAAAAAAAGATATCAGACATACATAATAGAGTAAAAATAGGTAATGAAAGCTCTGCAGACATATTTGTATCAATACATTTAAACAAAATTCCAGAGAGTCAATATGATGGTTGGCAAACATTTTATAGAGAAGGGAGCAGTGAAGGGCAGAAATTAGCTGTTGCCATTCAAAATAATTTAAATAATACAATACAAAAAGAAAATAATAGAGTGGCAAAAACAATAGACAATATTTATATAATAAAACATGTAGAAATACCAATAACAATTGTTGAATGCGGATTTTTATCTAATCCAGAAGAAGAAAAACAATTATTAGAAGACAAATATCAAGATAAACTAGCCTGGGGAATTTATAATGGAATAATAGAATATTTTTATGAATAAGGTCAATATTTTTATTGACTTTTTTCCAATTTGAGTGTATTATATAAAAAGGAAAATTAGGAAAAGAAAGGACAAAAAAACCAATAAACAAATCCTAAGGAGGGAAAATATGGGAGAAGTTATAGTAATAACATCAGGAAAAGGCGGAGTTGGTAAAACAACAACAACAGCAAATTTAGGCTCAAGTCTGGCACTAGAAGGAAAAAAAGTAGCATTAGTAGACACAGATATTGGATTAAGAAACTTAGATGTAGTAATGGGGTTAGAAAACAGAATTGTATATGACATAGTAGATGTTGTTGAAGGAAAGTGTAAATTAAGACAAGCACTAATAAAAGACAAAAGATTTAAAGAACTATATTTATTACCAGCTGCCCAAACAAGAGACAAAAGTGCTGTAAATGAAGAACAAATGAGAGAGCTAGTTGGAAAATTAAAAGAAGAATTTGACTATATACTAATAGACTGTCCTGCAGGAATAGAACAAGGATTCAAAAATGCTATTGCTGGAGCTAATAGAGCAATAGTAGTCACAACTGCAGAAATCTCTTCAATAAGAGATGCTGATAGAATAATAGGCTTATTAGAAGCATCTGAGATTAAAAATCCAGAATTAGTAATAAATAGAATAAGACCAAACATGGTAAAAAAAGGTGAAATGATGGATGTAGATGATATAGTAGATTTATTATCTATAGACTTAATTGGTGTAGTACCAGACGATGAATATATAATAACACAAACAAATAAAGGAGAACCTGTAATACAAAATAGAAAAGCACCATCAGGAAAAGCCTATTTAGAAATTGCCAAAAGAGTTTTAGGAGAAAATATAGAAGTAACAATACCTGGAAGAGAAAAAGGTTTTTTTGCTAAAATAAAAAATATATTCAAAAAATAAAATACATTGGAGGAGAAATAATAATGTTTGAAAGCATAATGAAATCATTTAAAAAATTTACAAAAAAAGAAGATCAAACATTAAAATCTAAAGACACTGCAAAAGAAAGATTACATTTAGTATTAATGCAAGATAGAGCAAATGTATCTGCAGACTTTTTAGATTTGATGAAACAAGAAATAATAGAAGTAATAAAAAAATATATAGATATAGATGAAAAAGCAATGGATGTTAGATTAACAAATAAAGAAAATAGTGATGGAACAAACGGAGCTCCTGCTTTGTATGCCAATATACCAATACTAAATATAAAAGATGAAACCAGACAAAATGCAAAAATAGAACCAAGCAAAGTAATAAAAGAGGAGAAAGAAATATTTGAAAATAATATAATTGAAAATACAGCAGAATTTGAACAACAAGAAATTACAACAAATAATATTGAACCAATAACAATAGAAAATACAGTAAAAGAAGATATAAAAATAGAAAAAGAATTAGAAGATAACAACTATGAACAGCAAGTAAATAACAATTTCCAAAAAACAAAATATAACAATTTTCCAAAAAAACATAAAAACAAGAACTTTAAGAAACATAAAAACAGAAAATATTAAAAATAAAGAGTGATTAAATGAATATTAGAAGATTAAGAAAAATAGAATGGCTAATACCATTATTTGCATTAATATTATGTGCAATAGGACTAGTTGCTTTATTTTCAGCATCATATGACTCTGGATTAGAAGAATTTAAAAAGCAAGTAGTATGGATTTGCGTAAGTATTGTACTCATGATAATAGTAATGCTAATAGATTACAAATTTCTAGTAAAAATATCGCCATTTCTTTATGGAATTGCAATAATAATGTTAATTGCAGTATTATTTACAGAACCAATAAGTGGTGCAAAAAGTTGGTTTGTAATAGGTGATGACTTATTTTCATTTCAACCAGCAGAAGTATCAAAAATATTTATAATACTATTTATATCTTATATTATATCAATGATTCAAATACAAAAAGGAAGAAATGAAATAAATAAAATCTCAAAACTAGCATTAATATTACTAGCTGTTTCAATTCCAATATTACTAATTGTTTTGGAACCAGATTATGGAACAGCAGCAGCATATATTATGGCATTTTTACTAATAATATTTGTTGCAGGAATAGACAAAAAATATATATTTATCACAATAGCTATTGTAGCAATAGCATTACCGCTTTTATATTGGTTCGTACTACCAGAACATGCCAAAACAAGAATTGACACATATTTACATCCTGAATCAGACCCAAGAGGAGCAGGATATAACATAATACAATCAAAATTAGCAATAGGAGCTGGACAAATAACAGGAATGGGAATACTAGAAGGAAATCAGACACAGTTAGGATATTTATATCCTAAGACCACAGATTTCATTTTTGCTGTAATTGGTGAAGAAATGGGATTTATTATAGCAGGTGCAGTAATATTACTAAATGTATTAATAATAATAAAATCAATACAAGTTGCTAAAGGAATAAAAGATGAAGCTGGAGCATATGTAGCAATAGGAATAGCAGGAATATTTTTATTTCATACATTAGAAAATATTGGAATGACAATGGGATTATTACCAATAACAGGTGTACCATTACTTTTTGTAAGTTATGGTGGAAGCTCAATGATGACAAGCTTTATTTCAATAGGAATATTATTAAACATAAGTAGTCAAAGAAAAAATGGACTATTTAATAAATAGGAGTAGAAAATGTATTTAAAAAAGCTAAAAATCGGAAACATAGAACTAGAAAATAATTTAATATTAGCTCCAATGGCAGGCGTAACAGACCTGCCTTTTAGAATGATTGTAGAAAAATTCAAGCCTGGTATGGTATGTACAGAAATGGTAAGTTCAAAGGCAATATATTTTGGAGATGAAAAAACAAGAAAATTACTAAAAACAGAAGGAGAAAAAACACCTATAAGTATGCAAATATTTGGTAGTGACCCAGAAACAATGGGATTTGCTGCCAAATATGTAAGTAACTTAGCTGATGTAGTAGATATAAATATGGGATGCCCTGCTCCAAAAGTAGTAAAAAATGGAGATGGAAGCAAATTACTATTAGATTTAGAAAAAGCAGAAAAAATAATTAAAGAAGTTGTAAAGAACTCAAACAAACCAGTAACCTTAAAGATCAGAAAAGGATGGGATGATAAACATATTATAGCATGTGAGATAGCAAAAATTGCAGAAAAATGTGGAATATCAGCTATTACAGTTCATGGAAGAACCAGAGAACAATATTATTCTGGAAAAGTAGATTTAGATATTATTAAACAAGTAAAAAATAGTGTAAATATACCAGTTATAGGCAATGGAGATGTAGTTGACGAAAAAAGTGCTAAATTTATGTTTGAATATACAGGTGTTGATGGAATAATGATTGGTAGAGCATCAATGGGGAATCCTTGGATATTTGAGCAAATAAAATATTTTTTAAAAACAGGAGAAAAGCTTCCAAAGCCATCAAATAAAGAAAAATATGAAATTATAAAAGAACAAATAGACACTAGTATTGAAGAAAAGGGAGAAACAGTTGCAATAAATGAAATGAGAAAACATATTGCAGCATATATTAGAAACATACCAGACGCATCAAAATTCAGAAATGAGATAAACCACATAACAAATTATGAAGAACTTATAACCAAAATCAAGAATTTTATATTGAATCTTGATATTTAAGAAAATTAATAGTAAAATAAATTATGAAAAAAATCGAAAGGAGAATCTAGTTTTGGAAAAGAAAAAAGTAGCACAGGAATTAGCAAAAAAACTAGAATATATTGGTCTAAATTTAGAAGAAATACCAGAAACACTAAAATATGTTGAAAACTTAAATTTTAAACCAAATATAGGAATAGAAGAAAACGAATATAAACAATACAGATTTGTCTCACCAAAAGAACTAGAAATTTTACTATCACCATGTAATAGATTAGAAGACACAAAAACGAAATATTCTAAAGCTAAACCATTAGTTTCATATTTAGATCCTAAAACAGAAGATGAAATGGAATTACATGAAACATTTATGAAAATGCTAAAAGAAATAACAATTGAAGACATTGAAAAAATAGAAGAACAACAACAAATTTTAAACAAGAAAATCCCATTTAAAATAAGATATCCAGGAAATTATTTATGGCAAATATATTATTCACAAACAGATGATAAATACTTTATGATAGTCACAACAGAAGACAAAGATTATTCAACATTTTTCTATGTACTAAAAAAACAATTAGAAAAGAAAAAAGCAGGAAAGATATTTGTCCCTATAAGTAATATAGACTATTCAAAAGAGCTATTAAATAATACAGAAATTAAAAGTTTAGAAAATTACTTATGGTCAATTACTAACAATTGGCCAACAATATATGAAATATATGATAAAACAGATAAAATTTCAATACAAATAATAGGGCAAACAGAAGTATTAGGTAAAATAAATTCAGAATATAAAGTAAAACTAAGTACAAAAATAGAAGCAGAAAAATTTTTCAAATTAGTAAAAATACTTTTCATAATGAAAACAGAAATACCAGCATATTATAAATTTAATACACAAGTAGACAAACAAGGAAAAATTGAATTTTATTATAAAAATCAATTATTAGAATATGACCAAATAGGAGACTGGCTAAATTCTCAATATAAAGAATTAACAGAACTAGAAAAAGCAATAGCAAGAGAAAATATAAAATATACAGAAAAATTAAACCAATTAAAAAAAGAATCACAAGACTTAGAAATAGAATATATAGCAAAAGAAAAGCAAATCTCAACATTTCTAGAATGTAAAAAAACATTTTTTGGAAAAGTAAAATACTTTTTTAAATATAGTGGAAAAAAATCAAAGAAAAAAGAAGAAAAAACAATAAATACTAATAAAAACACACAAATAGTAGAAAAAAACAAAACCGAAGAATCAGAAAATTATGTTGAAGAAACAATCAAACAACAATATACTTTAGACGATTTAATAGATATAGGAAAAAAAGCAACAGAACAAGAAAACAAATTAAAAAATATAAAAATGGATATAAATGCAATTAAACTAAAAAACGTAAATTTAACAAAAAAAATTGAAAATGCAACAGCATTTATAGATGAAATAGACAGTCATAAAAAAAGTATATTTGAATTTTGGAAATATAGTAATAAAGATGAAGTTCAAACATTATCAGAAGGAGAAGAAGAAATTGTTAATGTAAAAGAATATTCAAAAACTTTGGACTTTGATGAAGAATTCGAAGAATTTGGTAATGCAATGGATAAATTACAAATGTCAAAATTAAATAAAGTAGAATTAAATGCATTATACTTATCAACAACAAATCAATTAGAAGTATTAAATAAAGTAAAAACAAATTCATTAGAACCAAAAGAATTAGATAAATACCTAAAAGAACTAAAAACAGAACTTAAAAACGAAAAAGACACTTTAGATGATGGTGTAGATATATTTGGATCATTAGAAGAGGACACTAGAAAAATAAAAAAACTTGCAAACAAAACACATAGAGAAAACCCAAAAAACAAATTTGCTATTTTAGGTGTTTCAAAACAATATAAAGTTGTAGACTATAAAGTACACCTAAGCCAAACAATATGGAGAATAAATGAAGCTATTGACAAAATTACTACTAGTCAAAACATATTAGGATATATGTGGACAGAAGATGGAGAAAGTATAGATGTAAATAAAATAAATGTATTAAATTTGGATGTTAAAGATGAAGTACAAAAAGCAATTGAAAACTCAAATTCAAATAAAATCAATTTATATAAAATGAATCTAGAAAAAGATACAAATATTATTGCATTTACAAATTGCGTTTATTATGATAACCAAAACAAAACATTACCAATAGGAATGGATAAAGACACAAGAATTATAGCAAAATTAATAGATTCAGATATAAAATTAGACTCTAAAAAAACAATAAGAATAGGAATTCTAGAAAATGAAAATGATGAACTATCATCAAAATTAATAATAAAAACAATAAATGTATTAGAATACACTGTTAAACCTATACCAAAAGAATAAAAAAGGTTTTATAGGCGAACCATTAAAAGCCTAAATAAATAATAAGGAAAGTATTAATAATGGCAGAATTTAAATCAGGCTTTGTAGCAATGCTTGGAAGAACAAATGTAGGAAAATCAACACTACTAAACCTTCTAGTTGGAGAAAAAATAGCAGCAACAGCAAATAAAGTTCAAACAACAAGAACAGCAATTAGAGGAATAGTAAATAGAGAAAACTCCCAAATTATTTTTATAGATACACCAGGAATTCATAAGCCAAAAACTAAACTAAGTGAAATAATGATAGAAACATCATTTGGAATATTGAATGACATAGATTTAATATTATTTGTAATAGAAGCAACAAGTGAAGATATTGGCAGAGGAGATATGAAAATTTTAGAAAAAATAAAAGAAGCCAATAAAAAAACAATTCTAATTATAAACAAAATAGATTTAGTAAAAAAAGAAAAATTATTAAATCTCATAGATTTATATCAAAAACAATATAATTTTGAAGCAGTTATACCAGTATCTTCAATCAAAGAAAAATATAGAGATATTATTTTAGACGAAATTGAAAAAAATCTAGAAGTGGGTCCAGCATATTATGACACAGAAGAATATACAGACCAAACACTAAGACAACTTGCAGAAGAAACAATTAGAGAAAAAGCATTAATGTATTTGCAAGATGAAGTACCACATGGAATTTTAGTAGAAGTAGAAAAAATGAAATTAAATAAAACTCAAAAAAATGAAAAAATATATAATATAGAAGCAGTAATATATTGTTTAAGAGAAGCACACAAAGGAATAATAATTGGAAAAAAAGGAGAAATGCTAAAAAAGATAGGACAAGCAGCAAGAATTGACATGGAACGCAATTTTGGAATAAAAATCAATTTAAAAACTTGGGTAAAAGTAAAAAAAGATTGGCAAGATGATAATTCTGTTGTAAATAAATTTAAATTAACATAGATTTTATTTTCACCAAAATGAATAAAAAATAATAAAATGCAAAAGATAATATTAAAGGATGTGAGCTTATGATAAGAAAAATTGCATGGGAAACATTTAAAAACACTGGAAATGTAAATACATTCTTAGAATTAAAACAATTTGAGGGAGTAGAAGAAAACGTACAAAACCAAAAATTAATAGAAAACAATATTAAGCAGATACAAAAGGTGGAACAATATGGGGACAATAAAAATGAGTGGAATAATAATCTCTGAAAACAATTTAGGAGATTATGATAAAATGCTAACAATGTTAACACCAGGACTTGGAAAAATATCATGTGTTGCAAAAGGTGCAAGAAGGCCCAAAAGTGCCTTACTTGCAGGCACACAATTATTTTGTTTTGGAGAATACTTAATGTATAAAGGAGCAAATACATATAATATAAATTCATGTGACACAATTGAAGTATTTTATAATTTAAGAACAGACTTAGACAAATTAAATTATGCTATAGAAATAACAAAAATTATTAGAAATGTAACAGAAGAAAACGAAAACTGTTATAAAATATTACAATTGTTTTTAAATACACTTTATACATTATCAGAAACAGACAAAAATCCAGAACTTATTATTTGCATTTTTAAACTAAAATTATTATGCATTTTAGGATTTACTCCAAGAATTAAAGAATGCGTTTCTTGCAAAGAACAAGAAAAAATAAAATATTTTAGTATAAAAGACAATGGATTTAAATGTGAAAATTGCGGTAGACTAGACAAAGGAGCTATTTCCATGTCTGAAAGCACAATATCAGCAATAAAATATATTGTTATGGCACCTGCCAAAAAGCTATATTCATTTAACTTAAAAGATGAATCTTTAAATGAACTAAAACTAATTACTAAACTTTATTTTCGTGAAAAAATAGAAGAATAAAGGAGAGCCACAGCTTCGAAAAGACTGTAGCTCTCCTCTTGTATCTCACGCAAAAAACTTGCGTAAGAGGAGGTTATTTGCGTTTACGAGAGGGGAAAAGTCCCATCTCACGAGCCAACTGATCGTAGTACTCCAAACCTACGTAGCCAACAGGCACCGTCTTAGGAGCTGCTACCCGCACATCAACAGGGGATGTAATAGATTGGCTAGAGAAGACATTACCAGAATTCCAATTCTGGCGGTCAACAACTCTAGATACGAGATCAGTCAAAGTTTCGTTGTACATTTTTTCTACCTCACTTTATTATAATATGTCATTATTTGACATTATATTAATTTTACCACAAATAAACAATAGTGTCAAATCTTCCTAAAATTTAACAATTGACTACTAATTTATAATATGATAAAATTCAATTATGAGTATAATCCAAAAAATTGGATGAAAGGTAGAAAAATGGAAGAAGAATTAGTAGATATATTAGTAGCAACATATAACACAAACGAAAAATACTTAAAAAAGCAAATACAAAGCATATTAAAACAAACATACATAAATATGAACATATATATAAGTGATGACTGTTCAACAGAGCCGAAAGTAAAAGAAATATTAAAAGATTTTGAAAAAAAAGACAAAAGAATAAAGCTCTTTTTACAACCACAAAATTTAGGCTATAACAAAAATTTTGAATTCCTATTACAACAATCCACAGCAAATTACATATTATTTTCAGACCATGATGATGTTTGGTATCTAGATAAAGTAGAAAAAAGTTTAAAAAAAATAAAACAAGAAAATGTAGATATGGTTTACTGTAACTGTAGACAAATAAACGAAAACGGAATTGTTTTAAAAGAAAACTACTTTAAATATAAAAATGTACCATTAATAAACAAAAAAGGAAAACAAGCAATCTCAAGATGCGCTGGAATTGGTTGTTCACAAATCATAACAAAAGATGTAAAAAATAAAATGTTACCTTTCAAAAAAGAAGTTATTGCACATGACTGGTTAGCAGCATTCATAGCAAATGAAGGAAAAGGAATATCATATATAAAAGAACCATTATTTGATTATAGGCTACATAACACAAACGTATTTGGAGGAAGAAATCTATCACAAAATATAAAAAGATGGAAAGAAAAAAATGGAAAAAAATATAAATCATTTTTAGAATATAGAAAAGACGTTATAAATAGAGCATATGATAGTGGAATAAAAATGTGTTTTAAATATTCAAAAAATAAAGAAAACCAAGAATTTTGTAAAAAAGCAGAAGAATACTATAAAAAATTATATGAAGTAAAAACATTAAATATTAGTAAATTACCTAAATATTTTCAAATACTAAATGGAAAAAATCAAGGAAAAAAGAAAATACGAGAAATAATACTATTCCATTTTCCATTAATTGCATATATGAAATTTTTTATTGGATAAAAAATTTTAAATAAATGAAACTTTTTTTTATTTTAAATGTATCTAATAATAGGAAGACAAAAAACAAAAGAAAGGAAAGAGTTATATGAAAACTATTAATAAAAAAGTATTATTTATTCTAACAGCAATAGTATTAATTTCTTTATTTAGTGTAATTGCAGTAAATGCAGAAAGCACAAACACAACATATGTTGCAAAATCATATATAGACTATCCAGCGGGAGATTCACTTGGAGGGAACATAATAGTAGATGGCTGGGTAATGACAAATGACACACAAGCAACTACAAAAGTATATATAGATAATACAGAAGCAAAAATAATATCACAAACAAGAAAAGATAGACCAGATGTATTAAAAGCAATAGTAGGCTATGGAACATCAGAACAAAATAAACAACCAGGAATAAGATATACATTAAATTGTTCAAACCTATCTACAGGAAAGCACACAATATCATTTAAAGTAATATCAAGAGAAAATAAAGTAATATCAGAATATAAAGATAACTTTACATATGAAAATGAAAAAGCAGCAATATATATAGACTCACCACTAGACAAAAACAATGTAATAAGTGGAAACTATAGACTAGATGGTTGGGTAATGTCAAATGATGCAAAAGCAACAATCAAAATATATTTAAATGACCAAGAACAGAGTCAAGACCAAATAAAAAGAGTAGCAAGGCCAGATGTACTAAAAGCAATAAAAGGATATGGAACCAAAATAGAAAATCCAAATCCAGGATTTCAGTATACAATTAATTGTGCCAATTATACAGACGGAACATATACCTTAAAAGTAGTAGTATTATCAGAAGAAGGAAAAACACTAACACATTATACCAAAAACATTGTAATACAAAAATATAAAGCAAAAACATATATAGATTATCCAGCAGGAGATTCACTTGGAGGAAATATAGTAGTAGACGGATGGATGATGACAAATGATAGTGAGGCAAAATTAAAAGTATATATAGATGGTTCAGAAGCGGAAATATTGTCACAGACAAGAAGAGATAGAGGAGATGTATTAAATGCAATAAAAGACTGTGGTACAACAGAACAAAACAAACAACCAGGAATAAGATATACATTAAATTGTTCAAAACTATCTACAGGAAAGCACAAAATAACATTTAAAGTAATATCAAGAGAAAATAAAGTGATAGCAGAATATACAGACAGCTTCACATATGAAAACGAAAAAGCATCAGTGTATATAGACTCACCACTTGATCAAAGCAATGTAATCAGTGGCAACTACAAACTAGAAGGTTGGGGAATGTCAAATGATGCAAAAGCAACAATCAAAATATATTTAAATGACCAAGAACAAAGTCAAGACCAAATAAAAAGAGTAGCAAGGCCAGATGTACTAAAAGCAATAAAAGGATATGGAACCAAAATAGAAAATCCAAATCCAGGATTTCAGTATACAATTAATTGTGCCAATTATACAGACGGAACATATACCTTAAAAGTAGTAGTATTATCAGAAGAAGGAAAAACACTAACACATTATACCAAAAACATTGTAATACAAAAATATAAAGCAAAATCATACATAGACTATCCTATAAATAATCTAGCAGGAAATTTCGAATTTGAAGGCTGGATATTAACAAATGATGAAAAATCAACATACAAGCTATATGTAGATAATGCTGAACAAAAAAATGTAGAATTTCAAAGATTATCAAGACCAGATGTCCAAAATGCATACAAAGAATTTGGAACAAGTGGACTTAATCAATTACCAGGACTTAAATGCAATATAAATACAAGCAACATAAAAACAGGAAAACATAGTATAACACTAAAAGTATTTTCAAGAGAAGGAAAAGTAATATCAGAATTTACAACTAATTTCACATTAGAAGAGAGCAAAGCAAAACTTTATATAGACAAACCAGCAGATACCAACAAAGATATAGTAAATAAAAATGTAAAAGTTGAAGGATGGTTAATGTCAAATGACAAAAACGCAAATATAAAAGTATATATAGATGGAAAAGAACAAAAAGCCAATAACTTTACAAGAATAAAAAGAGATGACGTATTAGACGCTATAAAAAATTATGGAACAAAAAAGGAAAGCCCAAAACCAGGATTTGAATTTAACTTAGACCTATTAGGATTTTCAGATGGAGAACATAGTATTAAAATAGAAGCATATTCTGGAGCAGGTAAAAAATTAACAACCCAAGAGCAAAAATTCACATTAGAAAAATATCCAGTAAACATGTGGCTAGAAGATCCTACAAACAATTTACAAGTTTCAACAACAATGAGAGTAAAAGGATGGCTAATGTCAACAGGAACTAATTCAAGCATCAAAATATATGTGGATAATAAACCAATTAATAATATTCAAATAAAAAGACAAGTCAGACCAGATGTAATAAATGCAATAAAAGGATATGGAACAATAAAAGAAAACCCAACACCAGGATTTGATGCAACATTAGACACATCAAAATTAACAGATGGAAAACACACATTAAAAATAGTTGCAGTAATAAACAATGAAGAAACCAAAACAATTGACACAAGATCATTTACAGTAAAAAAATACAAAACAAGCACATATATTGATGAACCAGCTCAAAATTCAATAAGAGGAGACAAATTAACTATTAGTGGATGGGCAATGTCAGAACTAGCCAACAAAAAAGTAATAGTAAAGATAGATAACAAAGAAGTTGGAAATGTAACATACAAAACAAGAGAAGATGTAATACAAAAAATAAGTGGATATGGAACAATAAAAGAAAACCCAAAACCAGGATTCAGTACAACTGTAGACATAAGTTCATATTCAAAAGGAACACACACAATAAAAATTCAAGTATATTCTAATGAAACAAATGAAGTTATACATGAACAAACTCAAAACATAGTATTTTTAGGAAAAATAGAAAGAGAAGTAATTACATATGGATATAGTGGAGCATACTTAAAAGGAATAAGTGGAGGATCTGAATTACAATGTTATAAATTTGGAGATGGACCAAATGTATTATTTGCAACATTCTGTGTACACGGATATGAAGACTCATGGGACAGAGATGGAGAAATTTTAGTAAAAACAGCAAACGACTTTTATAACAGATTACTTCAAGACCAAGACTACTCATTAGCAGAAAAATGGACTGTATATATATTCCCAGAAGTAAACCCAGATGGAAGAAGATTAGGAACAACAAAAAACGGACCAGGAAGAACAACATTATACAGCATGGTAGGAAAAGGAATAGACATCAACAGATCATGGCAAACAGGAAGCAATTATGAAAGATTCACATCAGACAGAAATTACAATGGAACAGAAGGATTCCAAGCATATGAAGCAAAATACTTAAGAGACTTTATACTAACACACAAAACAAACAATGGTCAAAATGTACTAATAGACTTCCATGGATGGGAAAACCAATTAATAGGTGATGAAAGTGTTTGCAAATATTACAAAGAACAATACCCATCATGTAGAACAACAGGATATGGAAGATATGGTTCACAATACATAATTTCATGGGCAAGACTAAACATAGGAGCAAAAGTAGCACTAGTAGAATTACCATTAGCAAATAGTATGGCAGAAGCACTAAGTATGAAATTACCAGAAAAATACATAAATGCAACATTAAATTTATTAAGAGGTATGTAAATTCAAAATAACAAAGAAAGGAAAGAAACTAAAATGAAAAAAATAATAATACAAATAATTTTAATAATAATAGTTTTAGGTTTTATTATTGCAGGAATTACATATCTTATAAATAAAAACAACAAAAAAAATGAATTAGATGCTAAATATGAAGAATTAAAGAATGAATCAGTTATGTATGACGAAAGTGCAAATATAGAAGAACTAAAAGAAGAATATAATATGGAAGGCGACTCAGAACTATATGAAATTCAAACAGAATATGATGGAAGAAAAGTATTAACAGTAAAAGCAAGTGAAAACTATAAAGTAGCATTTGCAGGACTAATAAAAAAAGCAAAACCAACATTAGACGAAGCCTCACAAATATTTGAAGAACAATATCCAACACAAAATGGAATATGGATAGAACCAGAAAGCAGAGAAAAAATATTAAACTATTTAAATAGTGAATTAAAATCAAAATATGAAATTGATGAAAACGGATATATAAAAATTGCAGAATATCAGAAAACCAACAATGACGAAATACTAAAAAACATAATAGCAGGAGAAAAGCAATATATTATAGGAATAAGTGGAATAACATATTATATAGACTCGTTAACTGGAGACATTTTTGACAATCCATATGAAGAATTTGATAGTAACCAAACATATTCATATTTCACAGACGAAAATAAAATGATAATTTATATTCCAGAAAATAAAGATAATTACCTAGATAATAATGAAATCTTTGAAAGTATAATTAAACTAATTGAACTTTAGAAAAAAGCATTTTTAAAACTAAAGACTCAAATGTTCTCTGTATTAAACAGGGAACATTTTTATACTAATTTTTGTAAAATAGAAATTAAATTAAAACAATTGACAATAAATAAAGATAAAGTTATAATAAAAAGGAAGATTTTTTTAAATTATTGTAGATAAATAATACAAATTAAAGATAAAAATGGAGGATAACAAATGAAAATAAACACAAACCTTGAAACCCTTGTGGCTGTACACACACACACACACACACACA
>CALXAA010000011.1 GCA_944386165.1 uncultured Clostridia bacterium | reverse complement strand
GAAAGATAAATTACAATTTTGATGTGAATACAAAAATATGTTTAAAGGAGTAAATGTATAATACTAACATGAGTAGAACGCAAATAATATTTGTAAAAAACACTACACAAAATAAAAAAAGTATGATAAAATACTTGTAGTGTTGTTTAAAAATTGGATAAATTTAACAACAAAATAATCTATTTACATAAAAAGCAAACTGAAATTTCTGGTACAATTTTGGCACAATTCGTTGGGTAAAGAACCTCGAAACTCTATATAAATGGGCAAAGAACAATAAAGAAATTTCACTTGATGTTTATATGATAGAACAGCCGAAAGTGGCTTAAATACTGAAAAAAATTGAGAAGGAGGAATTAAAATGTCAGGACATTCAAAATGGCATAATATACAAGCAAAGAAAGGAAAAGCAGATGCAGCAAGAGGAAAAATATTCACAAAATTAGGAAGAGAGCTATTAATAGCAGTAAAACAAGGAGGACCAGATCCAGCAGGAAATTCAAAACTAAAAGATGTAATAGCAAAATGTAAAGCAGCAAACATGCCAAATGACACAATAAACAACGCAATAAAAAAAGCATCAGGAGAAGGAAACACAGCTACATATGAAGAAATAACATATGAAGGATATGGACCATGTGGAGTTGCTGTAATAGTAAATGCAAACACAGACAACAGAAACAGAACAGCTTCAGATGTAAGACACATATTTGACAAATCAGGAGGAAACTTAGGAACATCAGGATGTGTGTCATACATGTTCAATAAAAAAGGAGTAATTGTTATTGAAAAAGCTTCTACAGATATGGATGAAGAAGAATTAATGATGTTAGCATTAGATGCAGGAGCAGAAGACTTCAATTCATCAGATGAAGTATATGAAATAACAACTGAACCATCTAATTTCTCAGAAGTAAGAGAAAAATTAGAAGAAGCAGGTCTAACATTTTTAGAAGCAGATGTACAAATGGTTCCAACAACAACAGTCTCACTAGATGAAGAAGGATCTGCAAAAATGGAAAGACTAATTGAAAAACTAGAAGAACTTGATGATGTAATGGATGTATATCATAATTGGGAAGAATAATTTTAGAAAACAGTTCTAAAAATATAATTAAGAGCATATATATATAATATATGTTCTTTTTTTTATATTGTATAAAAACTTTTCAAAGAAGGAGTACAAAATGAATGAATTAGAAACAGTATTAGAATATTTACCAGTAAGTTTAAGAAAAGTAATCAATTTAAATATAGACAACAATCAAAATGAGATAGAAGAAATAAGAATAAGAAGCAGTAAACCTTTATGCATAAAAATAGGACAAGAAACAAAAACACTTAATCACACAGTAAGTCAGCAAGAACTATTACAAGCTTTTGACAAAATTTGCGAAAATTCCATATATTCATATAAAAGACAAATATGTGAAGGATACATAACAATAAAAGGAGGAAACAGAGTAGGAATAGTAGGAAGTGGAGTAATAGAAAATGGACAAGTTACAAATGTAAACTACATATCAAGCCTAAACTTCAGAATTGCAAGGCAAAAAATAGGATGCAGTAATACTATTATAAAAAACATAATAGATTTAGAAAAAAATATAATATATAACACATTAATAATTTCACCACCTCGGAGGAGGCAAAACAACATTATTAAGAGATATAATAAGAAATTTAAGCAATGGAATTGAAACATTCAGAGGGCAAACAATTGGACTAGCAGATGAAAGAGGAGAAATTGCAGCAATGTATAAAGGAATTCCACAAAATGATGTTGGAATTAGAACAGATGTTATAGATAATATGCCAAAACCAGAAGCAATGAGAATTTTAGTTCGTTCAATGGCTCCTAATATTATAGCATGTGATGAAATTGGAGGAAGGCAAGACATTGAAGCTATAAATTATGCACTATGCTCAGGAGTTAAAGGAATATTTACTGCACATGGGAAAGACTTAGAAGAAGTCTGTAAAAATCCATATCTTGCACAATTAATCAATAATCATATTTTTGAAAGAATAATTGTATTAAATCTAAAACAAAAAGGAGATTCGAAATGTATTATTGTATAAAAACCATACTGCTAATTGCAATATTTTCAATGTCAACAGCAATAGGAATACAAATTTCAAAGATGTATGAAAATAGAGTTAAAGAATTAAAACAATTCAAAAACATACTAAATATATTAAAAACAAAAATTAAATTTACATATGAACCATTAAAAGATATTTTCAAACAAATCTCTCAAGAAAAATCAAACAAAATAGAAGAAATATTTGAAAATATGACATATAAACTGGCTTTTGAAGATGTAAAAAGTTCATGGAGAGACTCAATTCAAGAAGCAGATATAAGTTTAAACCAAGAGGACAAAGATGTTCTAAAAGAACTTGGAAAAGTACTTGGACAAACTGATGCAGATAGTCAAGTTAGTGAAATAGAAGTTACAGAAAATTTCTTAGATATGCAAATAGAAAAAGCAGAAGAATCCAGAAAGAAAAATCAAAAAATTTATAAAACATTAGGAATTTTAATAGGACTCTTTTTTGTAATAGTATTGATATAGAATGGGGGATTTTATGGATATAAATTTATTGTTTAAAAT
The DNA here is from genome assembly GCA_944386165.1 of uncultured Clostridia bacterium. Lineage (GTDB taxonomy): Bacteria > Bacillota > Clostridia > TANB77 > CAG-508 > CAG-269. The sequence continues at coordinate 48,197 of CALXAA010000011.1, read as the reverse complement.
TGCAGCAGTTGGAATACTAGTTGCAGTATTACATCAAGTTTTAGTAAGAGCTGGAAGAGAAGACCAAGCAATGATGACAACACTAGCAGGTCTTGTTATAGTATTATCAATGGTTATTCAACAAATAAGTTCATTATTTAATACAGTAAGAACATTATTTGATTTATAAAATTGAAAGGGTAAATAATGGCAGATATAAGTAAAATAATTGGAATAGGTTTAGTAGGCTTAATAATAATTGTAATTTTAAAACAATATAAACCAGAACTTGCAATTTATGTATCTATGGCTGCAGGAGTAATAATACTAGTATATGCAATAGAAGAATTAACTGGTGTAATTAATTTATTACAATCAATATCAAATAAAACTTATATAAACAGTAGTTTTTTGAAAATTTTATTGAAAATTACTGGAATTACATTTATAACAGAATTTGCTGTAAGTATTTGTTCAGATGCCGGAGAAAAAGCAATTGCAAGCAAAATAGAAATAGGCAGTAAAGTTGTAATTATTACCATGTCAATTCCAATAATTACGAGCTTGCTTGAACTTGTTGTTGAAATTTTACCATAAAATAAGGTTTAGGGGAATATGATAAACAAAAAAATATTAACATTTAGATGTTATAGAAAAAAATACAATTTAAAAAAAATCATAAAATACATATCAATATTATTAATACTTATATTGCTTTTATTTCTTCCTAATAAAGTCTTTGCAGACACAGAAGAAGAAATAATGGATAGTACACAAGAAGAATTTAATATAAATGGTTTTATAAAAGAAGCACAAAAATATACAGGGGAATTCTTTGAAGATATCGACTTAAATAACTTGTTAAGCGAAGCTATAAAAGGAAATGTAAATAATAAAACTATTTTTCAAAAAATTTTACAAATGCTTGGAAAAGAAGTAAGTACAAGTTTAAAAACACTTGTTAGTGTTTTAGTTATAATTGTAATTCATGGAATATTAAAATCAATAACAGATAGCTTAGAAAACAAAAATATATCTCAAATAATTTATTTTGTTCAATACATATTAATTGTCACACTAATAATGTCAAATTTCACAGAAATAATAAATCTAGTAAAAAATACAGCAAATGACTTAGTAGGATTTATAAATGTTCTTATGCCATTATTACTTACTTTAATGGTGTATACAGGAAGTATTACAACAAGTTCTTTGTTAGAACCAATTATATTATTTGCAATTAATTTAATAGGCAATTTAATAAAAAATATACTAATACCTGTAGTTCTAATAATTGTAGTATTTTCCATTATTTCAAAAATATCTGAAAGAATTCAAGTTGAAAAAATATCAAAATTTTTAAGATCAAGTATAGTTTGGGGATTAGGTGTATTACTTACAGTATTTGTTGGAGTAGTATCATTAGAAGGAACGTTAAGTAGTAGTGTTGATGGAATAACAGCCAAAACAGCCAAAACTGCAGTTTCAACAGTTATACCAGTTGTTGGAAAAATATTAGGAGATGTAGTAGATAGTGTACTTGGCTGTGGAATTATATTAAAAAATGCTATAGGCTTAGTTGGAGTTATTGTTGTTATTGGAATATGTATTGCACCAATAATTAAAATTGCAACATTATGTATAATGTACAGTTTAGCATCAGCAATAGTTCAACCAATAGCAGATAACAAGATTGTAAAGGTTTTAGATGAAATGAGTGGAGTATTTAAACTTTTGCTAGGTATTTTATGTGCATTATCAGTAATGTTAATAGTTGGAATTACTCTTGTAGTCAAAATTTCAAATAGTGGGATGATGTATAGATGATAAATTTTTTAAGTTCATGGGCAGAACAAATAGTGTTAGCAGTAATAATTGCAACAATTATAGAATTAATTTTGCCTAATAGTAAAAACAAAAAATATGTACAAATGGTAATTGGAATATATGTATTATTCAATATAATTTCACCAGTTATAAAAAATAAAGATATTTTAACATTTGAAGAAATCAATTTAAAAAAATATGCAAGTAATTCATATGAAGAAGTAGATCAAACATCAATGGATAAAAGACTGGAAAAAATCTATTTAGAAGAACTAGAGCAAAATATTAAAGCAAAATTTGAAGACAATGAAATAACTATAATAAAATGTACAATTGATGCAGAATTAGATACAAGTAAGAAAAATGCAGGAATCCATTTAATAAAGATAAAAATTAAAGATCCAAAAAATGATGAATTAATTAATAAAATTAAGCAAGAAATTTTAGAAGAATATGAAATTAGTGAAGAAAAATTAAATATTATTTTAAGTTAAAAAAATTAGCTTAAGTGGAGGTTTATATGTTTAAAGATTTATTTAAGAAAAAAGATGAACAACCTGACCAAAAAAGAAAAATTGAGAATATTGTTGCATTCATAATAATATTAATTATAACAGTACTAATAATAAATAGCATGTGGTCTAATGATGAAAACAATAGCAATAATAATGATACAAATAAAGTGCTAGCCAAAACAGAAATATCCAATACCAACAATACAGAAGACTTAGAAAAAAAATTGGAAGAAATTTTAGAAACTATAAATGGAGTAGGAAAAGTAAAAGTGTTAATAAAATATTCTGAAAGTAGTCAAGTTGTAGCAATGTACAATGAAACTAGTTCAGAAAATAAAACAGAAGAAAGTGATGGAGAAGGAGGAACAAAAAACAGCACAGAAACTGAAACAAAAAAAGAAATAGCATATACTGATGAAGATGGAACAAGTAAACCTATTACAGAAAAAGTTGTAATGCCTGTAATTGAAGGTGCAATAATAACTGCACAAGGAGCTTCAAATGCAAATATAAAATCTTCAATAGTAAGTGCAGTTGAAGCAGTTACTGGACTTGCTGTACATAAAATACAAGTGTTTGAAATGAAAAATTAATACATATTTGTTGCTTTTATCATATAATAATAGGAGGAAAATTTTATGAATAGTTCAAAAATAAAAACAAAAACTGGAATAATAGCAGTATATGTCATGGCTTTAATGCTAGTAGGACTTGGATATTGGAATTATATTTCAGTAGAATCTAAAAATATCCAAACAGTTGCAGAAACTCAAGAAGAGAAAAATGCTGAAGATGAAAATTTAGGAGATGCTCAACTTGTAAGTAGTAATGATGTAACTATAAGCACCCAAAACTCATCTGAAGATACATCAAAAACTCAATCAACTTCTGAAATTCCAAATGAAAATGAAGATAATACCTATTTTGAAGAATCAAAACTTCAACGAGATACAATGTATTCCCAGACATTAGAAACATATAAAGAAATGCTAAATAATTCTAATGTTTCAGAAGAACAAAAAGCAGTAATTACTCAAGAAATAACAAACTTAAGCAAAGAAAAAAATTCAATTATGGTGTGTGAAAATCTAATAACAACAAAAGGCTTTTCAAATTGTGTTATATTTGTAAATACAGATAGTATTAGTGTTGTAATTGAAAGTGATGAACTTAAAACTGATGAAATAGCCCAAATTCAAAATATAATTTCCAGAGAAATGAATGCTAAAGTTGAAGATATACACATAATGACCAAAAATTAATAAATAATATAACAAGGTATAAAGATTGTTTTCTTAATACCTTGATTTTTTATATTTCATATAGTAAAATAAAAACAAATTTATACTTAGAGGGATAAAATGGTAGATTTAAATAAAGATGTAAAATATGTAAAAGGAGTAGGTCCAAATAGAATACAATTATTAAATAAACTAAAAATATATACATTAAAAGATTTAATAACATATTACCCAAGAGATTATGAAGATAGAAGTAAGCCGAAAAATATTTGCGACTGTGAAGATGGAGAAGAAGTCTTAATAGAAGCAATACCAACTGGAAAAATTGCTGAATATAGAAAAGGCAAAATGGTAATAAGTAAGTTGACTGTAAGAGATCAGACTGGAACATGTTATATAACATGGTATAATCAAGGATATTTAAGAAATAAATTTATTCCAACCAAATTTTATAGATTCTTTGGAAAAGTAAGCAAAAAAGGAACTAGACTTGAAATGAATTCTCCTGTTTTTGATGAAATAGAACAAACAAAAAATACAGGAAAAATAATTCCAATTTATCCATTAACTTATGAACTAAAACAAAGCACATTAAGAAGAATAATAGAAAATGGGTTAGCTGAAGTACAAGGAAAACTTGAAGAAACTTTGCCAGAATATATTTTAAAAGAAAATAACTTATTAAACATAAACACATGTATTGAAAGAATTCATTTTCCGGAAGACTTCTCAGATTATAACAAATCACGTGAAAGACTAGTTTTTGAAGAATTATTAACAACACAATTAGCTTTATTAAAATTAAAAAACAATTATGAAAGAGAAAAAAATGGTATTGCATTTAGTAAAGATGCAAAAATGTCTGATGTAATAAATGTATTACCATTTAAATTAACAAAAGCACAACTTAGAGTTTTAGAAGAAATAGATAATGACATGGAAAGTGACAAATCAATGAATAGGTTATTACAAGGCGATGTTGGGTCAGGAAAAACAGTTGTTGCAATGATTGCTGCATATAAAGCAGTCAAATCTGGATATCAAGCAGCAATTATGGCACCAACAGCAATACTTGCAAGCCAGCATTTTGAAAGTTTTGGGTCAATATTAAATCAATTTGGGATAAAATGTGAACTATTAATTTCAAGTATAAGTAAAAAGAAAAAAACAGAAATATTAGAAAAATTACAAAATGGAGAAATTGATATATTAATAGGAACACATGCAATGTTAGAAGAAAATGTTAGTTTTAAAAATTTAGGACTTGTTGTAACAGATGAGCAACATAGATTTGGAGTTAAACAGCGTGCAACAATTGCAAGTAAAGGTAAAAATCCAGACACAATAGCAATGTCTGCAACACCTATTCCACGTACACTTGCACTAATACTTTATGGAGACTTAGACATTTCAATAATTGATGAATTACCACCAAACAGAAAAAAAATAGAAACATATGCAGTTAGAAAAGGAATGTCTGAAAGAGTGAATGAATTTGTCAGAAAACAAATTGATTCTGGTAGACAAGCATATATAGTTTGCCCACTAGTAGAAGAAAATGAAGAGTTAGGGTTAAATTCTGTTATAGAACTTGAAGAAAAATATAAAAATGAAACATTTAGTAATTATAAAGTAGCATATTTACATGGAAAAATGAAAGCAAAAGAAAAAGATGAAATAATGGAACAATTTAAAAATGGAGAAATACAAATATTAATTGCTACAACAGTAATTGAAGTAGGTGTAAATGTTCCCAATGCAAGTATTATGGTGGTAGAAAATGCAGAAAGATTTGGATTAGCACAATTACATCAATTACGTGGAAGAGTAGGAAGAGGAGAATATCAATCTTATTGTATTTTAAAATTTGAAGGAAACAGTGAAACAACAAGACAACGTATGAAAGTTATGTGTGATACAAATGATGGTTTTATAATATCAGAAAAAGATTTAGAATTGAGAGGTTCTGGAGACTTTTTTGGAACAGAACAACATGGAATTCCAGAATTCAAAATTGCAAATTTATTTGAAGATATGGGAACTTTAAAAAAGGTACAAAAGATTGCAATGCAAATAATGGTAGATGATCCATTACTTGAAAAAAAAGAAAATGAAAAATTAAACAAAATAATTAAAGCAAAGTTTAGTTCAAGAATTGAAATATAGAAAAGACTTTGTGAAAGTAAAAAGGATGTAGATAAAAATGTTACAAATTATATTAAAACTAATTGGAGCAATTATTGTACTTGTTGGAGTAGTAATGATTTATGATGCACGTTTAATTACAAAAAAATTCTTTGGATTCGGAGATAAAAATGAAGCAACAACAGGTTTGAAAATGCTTGGAACAATTATTTCTGTTATAGGTGGAATAATTATAATTTTTGCAATTTAATTGCTATTATATATATAAGTAAAATGCTGGTAGTTTTTTCTACCAGCATTTTCCCCATTAGTATCGAGGCATAAAGTTTATTATTTCAACTAAAAAATCTTGCCCATCCTCAATTTTAAGTGTAAAATATTGGTTGGTTTTGAACAGTAAAACGATTTTCTGTGATTTATTTTTTTGATGTTCAACTTTTTTAAAAATTCTTTTAGTATATGAATTATAAATGGTTATTTGGCAAAGACCCTTAACCTTGATTACTGCAAGGCCGTGCAGTAATTTTCCTGTCCGAAAACTGTAGACATATGGTTGCCCTTTGTCGAAAAGTACGGCATAATGGGCATCTTTTTTTAAAAGTTCCCAACACCACAAAATAAGAAAAACAATACCAATAAAGAGTATAACCATCATTTCCCAAGTAAACATATAAACCTCCTGCATCCATACAATTGTGTGTTGATAGTTGAGCTAAATGGGGATAGCTCGAAAACAAGATATTAACATAATATCACAAAATAAGAAAAAAGTCAAATTAAATAAAGTATTGACAAAAACATCAAAAATGATATAGGATTATATTAGAAGAATAACAAAAGAAATAGGAAATGGTTGAAAGAGTTTTAACAATTTTTCAACTGCATTTATTCCTTAGAAATGGAATGTGATAAAAAATGAATTGTTTTCATAATATACTTAAAATTTTTAAAAAAACAAATGGTGAAATAACTATATCACTTGTAACAATAATAGTAACAATAGTAATTATTCTTTTTATATCAGTTGCAGCAATTTCAATGATAAAAACAGAAGATGGTACTGGGATATTAGACAAAGCACAAGAATCAAAGTTAAAAAATGCTATTGCAGCAGAAAAAGAAAAAATAGAAACAGCCATGCAAAGTATTATTGGAGTAGATTATTCTGGAATAATAAATGGTACTGCATTGGAAGAAGAATTAAAAAATAATATGAAAGAAAATATTGAATTTGTTACAATAGGAACTAATAACTATATAACCTTTAATGATAGTAAAAGAAGCTATTTAGTTACAGAAAAAGGAGAAATAATAGAATTAGATAATATAAACTTTGAAGTTGGAAAAATAATGGCAGAAAATACTCCTTATACAGACCTTGATGGAAATATAGCTATAATTCCTGCAGGATTTTGTTTAGTAAAAGGCTCTGCGAAAGTTTCTGATGGATTGGTAATATCAGATGTAGCATATGATGATATAAACAATTCAAAAGGAGGAAATCAATTTGTTTGGATACCAGTTGACGGTGAAATACTAAAATATGAAAAAGATACATCAACTTGGAGAGAAAAATCTGATAAATACAATATTTATACTGATTGGAATGATGAAGGAATAAATCCAACAAGTGTATCACAATATAAAGGTTTTTATGTAAGTAGATTTGAAGCAGGAATACCAGATGGTACTTTATTTTCAAATAATGAAGATAACAATTCATATTTAACCACAGGTAAAAACATAGGAAGTTATATACCAGTAAGTAAGAAAAACGCAAGATCTTGGAACCTTATAAATCAAACAAATGCAAAATCCGCATCAAAAAGAATGTATGAAAACAGTAATTCAGTAACAAGTGGACTTATAGATAGTTATGCATGGGATACAATTACAAAATGGTTATCAAATTCAGGAAAAGATGTAAACAATAGTAAAGATTGGGGGAATTACATAGATTCTGAATATACATACTCAGGATTATCTGCTAAACATATTTATAAAGATAGTGGATGGAAAATTGCGTCTTTGTGGGAAAATATAACATTAAAAAAAGCAGGAGATGGAATAGAAATTCCAACAGGTTCATCAGGAAGAAATTTTGCAAATAATATTTATGATTTTGCCGGAAACATGATGGAATGGACAACAGAAGAAGGTAAACATGCTGGTACAACAAGTACATTTGCTGTATTACGTGGAGGAAGTTTTTATGACGAAGGAAGTATAAATCCAGCTAGTTACCGTGATGGCTCTAATAGAGAGATTTATAGTGCTGTTGATGTTGGTTTCCGTATTGTACTTTATATTAAGTAAGTAGAAAAAGTCATAAAAGTTTTAAGTTTTGAAGGGAAAAAAATGATTAGATTAAAAAACATAAAAATACATGAAGATTTAACAGATGAACAAGTATTAGTAAAAGCATTACATAAAAATGGTCTAAAAATCGATGAAATAGAAAATTGGCATATTTATAAAAAATCAACTGATGCAAGGAAAAAAGCTGATATATTTTATAACTATAGTATTGATATCGAATTAAAAAATAAAAGTAGAGAAAATAAATTTGAAAAAGTAGAATTAAATAAAATTCCTCAAATTAATGTTAAAAGAAAGAGTTCAAAAAATCCAATAATTATTGGTGCTGGACCAGCAGGACTATTTTCTGCACTAACATTAATAGATAATGGTATTAAACCAATTATAATAGAAAGAGGAAAAAAAGTAGAAGATAGAATTAAAGATGTAAATAAATTTATTGAAACAAGAGAATTTAATGAAAAATCTAATGTTCAATTTGGAGAAGGTGGTGCAGGAACTTTTTCTGATGGAAAATTGAATACTGGAAATTCAAACATATTTTCAAGAAAAGTTTTAGAAGAATTTATTAAATTTGGAGCACCAAAAGAAATTCTATATGTGGCAAAACCACATCTTGGCACAGATAATCTAGTAAATATTTTAAAAAATATTAGAAAATATATAATAAAAAATGGTGGAAAATTTATATTTCAAGAAAAAGCAACTGATTTTGAAATTGAAAATGGAAAAATAAAAGCAGTTATCTGTGAAAATAATCTAAATGAAACGAAAAAATTTTACACAGATTGTGTAATACTTGCAATAGGGCATAGTGCAAGAGATACATTTAAAAAACTTTATGAATTGGGAATACAAATATTACCAAAAAACTTTGCTGTTGGAGTTAGAATTGAGCATTTACAAAAAGATATAAATTTTGCCCAATATGGAAATCAATCAAAATTAAATTTAGGAGCAGCAGACTACAAATTAGTATATCATGCTAAAAATGGTAGAACATGTTATACTTTTTGTATGTGTCCAGGAGGTAAAGTAATAGCATCTAATTCAGAAAATAATTCGATAGTAACAAATGGAATGAGTAATTTTGCACGTGAAGGTGAAAACTCCAATAGTGCAATACTTGTAAATATTTCTATTCAAGATTTTTATAAAAGTTCCCCACTTGATGGAATGTATTTTCAAGAAGATTTAGAAAGAAAAGCATTTGTATTGGGTGGAAGCAATTATAATGCCCCTATCCAAAGAGTTGAAGATTTTATATTAGATAGAAATACAACATATATTGGTAAAGTAAAGCCTACTTATATGCCTGGAATAACAATGGCAAACCTAAATAAAATTTTACCACAATTTATTTCAGATACAATAAAAGAAGGTCTAATTGAATTAGATAAAAAGTTGAGTGGCTTTGCAGATAAAGATGCAATCTTAACAGGTGTTGAAACAAGAAGTTCATCACCTATACAGATTACTAGAGACAAAGATACTCTAAATTCTATAAATGTTGATGGATTATATCCATGTGGTGAAGGAGCAGGATATGCAGGTGGAATTATGACAGCAGCAATAGATGGAATTAGATGTGCTATAAAAGTTTTGGAAAAAGAATAAAAAAATTTGTATTAGAGAGTATAATTATGATAAAATGAGAAAAACTAATTTTATAATATAAATTTTTTTAAATTTCAGTTTTAAAATAGTTGCAATTAGTTAGTTTATATGTTAAAATAATTATAACAAAAAGGTAGATGCCCTGCGTAGTACGTGTAGGCAGAATTTTTAGAACCTACAAGTTAAAAGAGGGACCAATTCTTTGGGTATGGCGTGCAAGCTTACACTTTAGCAAATATAAATTTCGCACTAAGTAGTAAGAAGCCCAGGAGTACTCAAGTAGGAACCCACCTGTCGAAGACAGGTCCTTAAAAATTCAATAAACTTACGGCTAATGTGGGGATTTTAATAAACAATAAAAGAAAAGGGGAAAAGTTTTATACTTTTCCTCTTCTTTTGTTCCATAACAAAAGTATAAAATTATAAAGAATTTATTAAAATACTTTCTTTTTTTATAAAAATATAATATAATGTATTCGCAATCAATAAAAAGATTGCTTATTTCTTACGAAAGGAACGAAAAAATATGGAAGAAAAAAAGAAAAAAAACATAAAGCAAAAGGAGAAAAAAAGTAAAAAAACAAATAACAAAGATAGTAATACAAAAGCTATTTCAAAAGATAATAAAATGAAATTTAAATACAAACATCCAAAGCTATGTCTTGCCTTAAAAATAGCTCTTGTTATATTTTTACTATTATGTGTAATTGGTACAGGTGTTGTAGTAGGATTAGTATTTGGTTTATGGGGTGATGATTTAAAAATAGATATTTCAGAATTAACAATGGATGAAAATACAATAATTGTTGATGCAAATGAAAATGTTTTAGCAGAATTAAATGGTGGCGAAAACAGAAAAAGCATAACATTAGAAGAAATGTCACCATATTTGCCAAAAGCATTTATAGCAATTGAAGATGAAAGATTTTATGAACACCATGGAGTAGATTTTAAAAGAACAGCAGTAGCAATATTTTCATTTGTAACACACTTTGGAAAATCAACAGCAGGTGGAGGAAGTACAATAACGCAGCAATTAGTTAAAAACATCACACAAGACAAAGACTCTAGTGGAATAAGTGGAGTAATTAGAAAAATAAAAGAATGGGTAAAAGCATATCAAATAGAAAACGAATTATCAAAAGACCAAATTCTAGAATTATATTTAAATTTAATTCTTATGGGAAAAAGAAACTATGGAGTTGAATCTGGTGCAGAATACTATTTTAGCAAAAGTGCCAAAGACTTAAGTATAGCACAATGTGCATTTTTGGCAGGAATTAATAATGCTCCAAATTCATATGATCCATATTCAGAAACAAAAGATAATACAGAAAAAATTAAAAATAGAACAAAAACAGTTTTAAACCAAATGAAGAAACTTGGATATATCAATCAAGAAGAATATGATTCAGCAGTTGCAGAGATTGAAGCAGGATTTAACTTCCAAAACGGAATAAAAGGAAATGTTTATTCTTCTCATACAGATGCATTAATTGATCAATTAATAGAACAAATTATGGAAGAGAAGAATATATCACAAGAAGCTGCAGAAACATATTTAAATACAAGTGGACTAAAAATATATTCTACACAAGATGCAAACATTCAGAATATAATGGAAACAGAGATGAAAGATTCTAGATATGAATTAACATTAAAAGATGCAAATAAAAATATCGTATATGATGAAAACGGAAACCCTATATATGCACAAGCAGCAGCAGTTGTAATAGATCCAAAAACTGGATATGTAGTAGGAGCTGTAGGACAATTAGGAGAAAAAACAACATCTCGAGGACTAAATAGAATATTTGCAGTAAGGCAAACAGGTTCTGCAATAAAACCAATAGCAGATGTATTACCAGCACTTGAAGAAGGAATAATTACACCAGCAACAATATATTTAGATAAATATACAATATTTGGTGGAGGATATGACCCAAAGAATTATAATTATTATACAACATATAGAACAGTTAGATCAGCATTAACAACATCACAAAATGTCCCATTTGTAAAAATAATGGCTGAATTAACACCAAAGAAATCTATGGAATATATGAAAAAAATGGGAATTTCAACATTGGATGATGAAAGAGATAATAACTTAGCTTTAGCAATTGGAGGTTTAACATATGGAATAAGCCCATTAGAAATGGCTGGTGCATATGCAACAATTTCAAATGATGGTGTTTATATAGAACCTACATTTTATACAAAAGCTGTAGATTCTGAAGGAAATACAGTAATGCAACCAAATCAAACTACTGAAAAAGTATGTTCAGTTGAAACTGCATATGTTTTAAAAAACATGCTAACATCTGTAGTAAATGGTGCAGAAGGTTATGGTGGAACAGCATCATATTGTAAAATAAGTGGAATGGACCTTGCTGCAAAAACTGGAACAACAAATGGAGATAAAGATAGATGGCTATGTGGATTTACAAATTATTATGCATGTGCAGTATATTATGGATTTGATGAACCACAAACAGTTACACTTGCAAGTAATAGATCTTCAGGACGTATATTTGCAAATATCATGAAAAATATTCATGCAAATTTAGAAGACTCAAAATTTACTAAACCAGAAGGTGTAGTAACTGCAACAGTTTGTAATGTAAGTGGAAGATTAGCATCAGATAAATGTACATCAACACATTCTGAAATATTTATAAAAGGAAAATTACCAGAAACTTGTGATGCACATTCAACAACATATACAATATGTAAAGATTCAGGATTACTTGCAAATGAATATTGTCCTGCATCCTCAAAAGAAACAAAAGATTCAGGATATATACCTGAAAAAGAAAGACTAGGACTATGGAATACTACAGAACTTAAATCAGGTGATAATCCACCAACAGAATATTGTACAATACACAAAAAACCAGAAGAAGTTAAACCAACAGAGCCTACAAAACCAACAACAAGCCCAACACAGCCAACAACAGGCTCAACAAATCCAGATAAACCATCAACTGGTAGCACAACTGGAGATAGCAACAAAACAGATAGCACTCAAAAACCATCAACAGGATCAACAAATAAACCATCAACAGGAAGTACAACTGGTGGAAGTACATCTAGTACAAACAAAACAGAATCAACAGGATCAAATTAAAATAAATTAGTAAGCATTGCTTAGATGGAGGGGTTATGGATATATATTTCTATAATACATTAACAAAACAAAAAGAATTATTTAAATCTATAAAAGAAAAAGAGGCCACAATTTATTCTTGTGGCCCAACAGTTTATAAAGATGCCACAATTGGAAACATGAGAACATATTTATTAAATGATACATTAAGAAGAATTTTAAAATACAATGGATATCATTTAAAACATGTAATGAATATTACAGACGTAGGACATTTAGTTTCTGATGGAGATGAGGGAGAAGACAAAATGATTAAATCAGCACGAGAAGAACATAAAAGTCCATTAGAAATTGCAAATTATTATACAAATTTATTTCTTAGAGATTTAGAAAGACTAAATATTGAAACTCCTGAAGTTATATGTAGAGCAACTGACCATATAAAAGAAATGTTAGAAATGGTCAAAAAAATAATGGAAAATGGATATGCATATGAAACTTCAACAGCTATCTATTTTGATGTATCAAAACTAGATAAATATGGTATACTTTCAGGAATTGATTTAAACAATCAAAAAGCAGGGGCAAGAGTTGAAGTAGATCCAGAAAAAAGAAATCCATATGACTTTGCACTTTGGATAAAAGCTCCAGAAAATCATTTAATGAAATGGGATAGTCCATGGGGCCCAAGTTATCCTGGATGGCATATAGAATGTTCAGCAATGAGCACAAAATATCTTGGAGAAGAATTTGATATACATACAGGTGGAATAGATTTAGTACCAACACATCATGAAAATGAAATTGCTCAAAATAAAGGAGCATGTGGTAAAATTCCGGCACACTACTGGATACATGGAGAATATTTACTTGTTGATGGTGGTAAAATGTCAAAAAGCTTAGGAAATGTTTATTTAGTAGATGACATAATGAAAAAAGGATATTCACCTCTTGCATATAGATTGTTTAATTTTTCATGCCACTATAGAGGAAAATTAAACTTTACTTGGGATGGAATTGAATCTGCATCAGCATCTCTTTCTCGTTTAAAAGAAGGATATGAAAAACATTTAAATGGTACTGAAGAAGTATCTGATGAAATTATTAATGATTTAGAAGATAGATTCCATAAAGCTATAAATGATGATATGAATATGCCTCTTGCACTAAGTGTTGTGTGGGAAGCTGTTAGATATAAAACAAAGTCAAAAAAGATAGCAGATTTATTAAAGAAATTTGATACAGTTTTAGGAATAAAAATAGATGAAACTGAATTAAAAGAAGAAATACCACAAGAAATTTTAGATTTAGCAGAAAAACGTAAAGAAGCAAGAAACAATAAAAATTGGAGTGAATCAGATAAACTAAGAGATATGATTTTTGAAAAAGGATATATAGTAAAAGACACTAAAGAAGGAACTGAAATTGTAAAAAAATAAACATAAACATACGAAAGGAAGAAATTCATGATAAATTTTAAAAAAATAATAGCAGATGAAATTTCCAAAATAACAAATATAGAAAGTAATGAAATAGAAGGATATATAGAAGTTCCAAAAGAGCCAGAAAATGGTGATTATGCTTTTCCATGTTTTAAATTAGCAAAAACTTTAAAAAAATCTCCAAATGTTATAGCAGATGAAATAAAATCAAATATTCAAATTTCTGAAAATGTTATAGAAAAGCTAGAAGTTGTAGGAGGATATTTAAATTTCTTTGTAAATAAAGAAACTCTTGCTTTAGAAATATTAAATGAAGTAACAAAAAACAAAGAATATGGAAAATCAAATATAGGAGAAGGAAAGAATATTGTAATAGATTATTCTTCTCCTAATATAGCTAAAACATTTCATATTGGTCATCTTCGTACAACAGTTATTGGAGCAGCATTATATAATATTTATAAATACTTGGGATATAATGTTATAGGAATTAACCATTTAGGAGATTATGGAACACAATTTGGAAAATTAATTGAAGGATATAAAAAATGGGGTTCAGAGTACAATTTGGAAGAAAATCCAATTGAAAAATTAACAGAAATATATGTTAGAATATCAAATGAATGTAAAGAAGATGAAAGTGTTTTAGAAGCATGTAGAAATAATTTCAAAAAATTAGAAGATGGAGACAAAGAATGTGTAGAACTTTGGTCAAAATTTAAAGATTTAAGCTTAAAAGAGTTTCAAAAAGTTTATGATATACTTGGAACAAAATTTGATTCATGGAATGGAGAATCATTTTATACAGATAAAATTGGTGAAGTAATTGATTTACTAAAAAAATCAGGAAAATTAATTGAATCACAAGGAGCAATGATTGTAGATTTAGAAGAATATGGAATGCCACCATGTTTAATCCAAAAATCAAATGGTTCTTCAACTTATGCAACAAGAGATTTAGCTGCAATACTTTATAGAGCTCGTACATATGATTTTGATAAAGCATTATATGTAACATCTTATGAGCAAATTTTACACTTTAAGCAAATATTCCAAGTAGCAAAACTACTAGGATTAGATAAAAAATATACAGATGGATTAGAACATGTATCATATGGTATGGTATTATTAGAAACAGGTAAAATGTCAACAAGAGATGGTAATGTAGTAAAACTTGAAGATTTACTTAAAGAAGCAATTGAAAGAGCAAAAGAAATTATTAATGAGAAAAATCCAGGACTAGAAAATAAAGATGAAATTGCAAAAAAAGTTGGAGTTGGAGCTGTTATATTTAATGATTTAGCAAATAGCAGAATTAAGGATGAAATATTTAATTGGGATAGAGTACTTAATTTTCAAGGAGAAACAGGTCCATATTTACAATATACTTATGTTAGAACAAAAAGTATAATTGAAAAAGCTGGTGGAATACCATCTTTTGAAAATATTGATGCAAAATATTTATTAGAAGAATCTTCAAGTAAAATATTAAAATTAATTTACAATTTTGAAAACATTCTAATTCAAGTAACAGAAAAAAATGAACCATCAATTTTATCTAGATATTTAATTGATTTAGCAAAAGCATATAGCAATTTTTACAATGAAAATAAAATTATAACAGATGATAAAAAAATCCAAAATACAAGAGTATTTTTAACATATGCTACTGGAAACATTTTAAAAATAGGTGCTGGGTTACTTGGAATTGAAATGCCAGATAAAATGTAAGTTAAGAAAGGATTTAAAATGGCCAAACCTAAGAAAACATTTGAACTAAATTTTGTAACAGTATTAATTTTTATAATAATAGTTGGAATAATTGTATTTGTAGTAGGACGTTTTTCTGGAAATGCGAAAACAGGAGAAAAACAAGATGAAGAAATATCAAACACAGAGCCAAGTGCAGAACAAGTACAATCTAAAATATATTCTAATAATGTAGTAATTCTAGATTTAGTTAATTTATCTGATAAATGGCAAATTGTAGAAAAACAAAATGGATCAATAATTTTCTATATTCAAGGCCCTTCAATACAAAACGAAGATGGAACTACAGATGATATTAGAATAAATGTATATGTAGAAAAAAGTGATATGACAAATGAAGAAATGAGAACTCAACTATTAGAACATTCAATATATTCAACTATTGAATATACAAAAACCCAATTAATTGATGATGTTCAGTGGAGAGAATTTGAGGCTGAAAATAAGGGTGTAAAAGCTAAAATATTGGCAGTTATGCTAGATGGGTATATGTATGCAATTGAAATTGTAGGACAAGAAAATTTGTATACACAATATTATAATGAAGCTATGAGAACGGCCATGACAATTAAAATTGCTAATAGAATTCCAGAAGATACAGCATCTACTGTAATTTATAATTATACTAATTTATATGATATAAAAACAGGTGGTACACAATATTTACTTAATAGTTTAAATTTAAATCAAACAGTAGAAAATACTAATGAAATATTACCAGAGGAATATTCTGATTATAAATTCACAGGAATTAAATATTCAGATTTTAAAGATGCAATGACTAAATATATGACAGAAGATGTTCTTAAAAAAGAATTTAGTGAATTTATAGACTATAATGGAACATTATATATGAAAGATATAACTGGTAGTCAATCAGATTACATGATAGAAGAAATTACTGTAAAAAGCATAAAGGGAGTAGAAACAACCTATGAGGTTAGAAAACAAAATATGAATAATTATATAACACTAGTACAAAATATTACTTTAAAGTATGAAAACGGAACATGTGTAGTTTCAAATGTGGAGGCATAAATGAGAGATTTATTTGATGAAACAAAAACTATTATGAAAAAATATGGAATAAAGGCAAATAAAGATTTAGGGCAAAATTTTTTAATAAATAATGAAGTTGTAGAAAATATTATAAAAAGTAGTGATGTTTCAAAAGAAGACCTTATAATTGAGATTGGACCTGGACTTGGAACATTAACAAAAAGGTTGTTAGAAAATGCAGGAAAAGTAATCTGTATTGAATTAGATAAGAAAATGATAAAAATATTAAATGACAGATTTGGAAATTACTCAAACTTTGAAATTATTAATGATGATGTATTAAAAGTTGATTTAAACAAAATTATTAAAGAAAATTTAAATAATAATATAAAAAAAGCCAAAATTGTTGCAAATTTACCATATTATATTACAACACCAATTATAATGAAATTACTAGAAGACAAATTAGATATAGATAGTATAGTTGTAATGATACAAAAAGAAGTTGCTGAAAGATTAATAGAAACACCTGGAGGAAAAAATACTGGAGCAATAACACATACAATATTTTATTATTGTGAATCAGAAAAAGTTATGGAAGTTCCAAACAGTTCATTTATTCCTGAACCAGAGGTAACATCTGAAGTAATAAAAATGAAATTAAGAAAAAAACCAGCTGTTGAACTTGATAATCCTAAAGTAATGTTTATGATTATAAAAAGTGCATTTATGCAGAGAAGAAAAACTCTATTAAATTCATTAACAAATGCTCAAGTTTTTACAAATAAACAAGAAGGATTAGAAATTCTAAAAAAACTTAATTTAGAAGAAAATGTGAGAGCTGAAAATTTAAAGTTAGAAGATTATGCTAATATTGCAAGAGAAATTGAAAAATAGGAAGTGATTTATAAATGAAAATAGTTTTTATGGGTACACCAGATTTTGCTAGAGATTCTTTAGAAGCTTTATATAATAAAGGATATGATATTTTAGGTGTAGTTACAAATATAGATAAACCAAAAGGAAGAGGAATGAAACTAATTCCCACACCTGTAAAAGAATTTGCATTAGAAAAAAACTTAAAAATTTATCAACCTGAAAAAGTTAAAAACAATCAAGAATTTATACAAGAAATTAAAAATTTAGAACCAGATATTATATGTGTAGTAGCATATGGAAAAATACTACCAAAAGAAATTTTAGATATACCTAAATATGGTTGCATAAATGTTCATGGATCACTTTTACCTAAATATAGAGGAGCTGCTCCAATTCAATGGGCAGTTTTAAATGGAGACAAAACAACAGGAATTACAACAATGTATATGGATGTTGGTATGGACACAGGTGATATGATTTTAAAAGAAGAAGTTCAAATAGGAGAAGATGAAACAACAGGTGAACTTTGGGATAGACTTTCAAAAATTGGAGCAAAACTTTTAGTAGAAACTATAGAACAAATTAAAGATGGAATAGCACCAAGAATACCTCAAGGAGAAGATTTTACTTTAGCTCCAATGCTTAATAAAGAAATGGCAAAAATAAATTGGAATGAAAAAACAGCTAAGGAAATAAAAAATTTAGTTAGAGGATTAAATCCTATAATAGGAGCATATACATTTTTTGATAATAAAAAATATAAGTTTTGGAAAGTAAGTGTTTTACCATTTGAAAGTAAGTTTGAGAACATAGAAAATGGAACAATTGTAAAATCTAATAGTAAAGAAGGCTTATATATAAAGGCAAATGAAGGCATAATAAAAGTAGACGAAATTCAAGCAGAAAATGCAAAAAAAATGCCAATTTGTGATTTCTTAAGAGGAAATAATTTAGAAGAAGGAAATAAATTTGAATAGTAGATATATTTTCTGTTCATAATATTAATAATTTTGGAAAGGAATGTGATATATTATGGAAGAAAATATTATTAATTTAAATAAGTTTTTGAGCGAACTTGAAATAATGTCTGTAAAATTACAAAACTATCATTGGAATGTTCAAGGAAGCAATTTCTTTACAATTCATAGTAAGTTAGAAGAATACTATGATGAAATTAGAGAACAAATTGATGAAATTGCAGAACATATTTTAGCAAAGGGACATGAACCACTTGGAACAATGAAAGATTTTATTAGCAATTCTGAAATTGCTGAAGCTAAAAATGAAAAAATAAAAAGTGAAGAACTTCTAAAAAACATTACTCAAGATTACATGATACTTTATAAAAAAGCTTTAGAAATAAAAAAATGTGCAGAAAAAGAATCTGATTATGAAACATCTTCTTTAATAGATGATTATTTAAAAGAATATTCTAAAAAATTATGGATGTTAAATGAAGTTACAAAAAATTAAAATTATAATTGAGAAAGAATACTAAAAAAGTTTCTTTCTCAATTTTTTTATATGTCAAAATTAAAAAATATTAAATTTTTTAAAAATAAAAATGTATAAAAAGCAGAAAAACATGCATGAAATATTTTTCCTAAAATATATGGTTTTATAGATAAATCTGTTTTAGAAATTGTACTCCATACTTGAAGTAGAACAGAAATACCACCTAATCCTAATAAAAAAGATGCCATAATAATATTTATAGATATTTTTTTCTCTGGTATGGTACATATAATATTTAATCCATTGGTTAATTCAATAATTCCAGAAATAAAACCTGCAGTAAATTCTGATGGAATATTTAAAAATTTAAAGATTGGTTCAATACAAGTACAAATTATATTAAGTAGGTTACTTGTTTTCAAAATTGATAAAATAACAGAAAATAGAACAACAAATCCACCTATTAAAAGAATAGTATTAATTGAATTTGTAATACTACTACCAATTATTCCACCTAAATTAGAAAAAGTAATTTCATTTGTAGGTTTAGAACTATAACTATTAAAATTCATTTCTTTTTTAGATCTATATTTCCAAAATCTAAATAAAAATCCAACAGTAAGTGAAGCAAGTATATGAGTAATTAATAGTAAAAAACCTATACTTGAATTGCCAAACATAACAATTCCAACACTTCCAATTATAAACAAAGGACCAGAATTATTAGTAAAGCTTAATAATCGTTCACATTCTTCTTTTGTACAAACATTATTTTTTCTAAAATTAGCAGCAATTTTAGCTCCCATAGGGTAACCACTTATAATTCCCATAATTAACGCAAAACTACCTTCTCCTCTAACATTAAAAATAGGTTTCATAAATCTATTCAAAATTCTACCTAAATAATATATAAAATTCGTATGAGAAAGTAATTCTGTTGCAACAAAAAATGGAAACAAAGAAGGAACAATAGAATTTGCCCATAAAATAAGTCCATTTTTAGCAGCTACAAGATTAGTATTAGAAAAAACAACAAGACACATTGTAAAAGCAATTAAAATAAAAGGCAATATAAAATGTTTTAATTTTACAATATAGAAATTACATTTCTTCATATAAATCCCTTTCTTTTTTAATAAAATTAAATTTTCCACTTAAGTTGCATAATAAAAAATATGCTTTAATACAAAAAATATGATATTTGCTAGTGTAAAAAGCAGTAAAAATAGGGTATTAAAAATAAGCAAAAAAATGTTCGAAAAAATCTGCAAAAACTATTGACAATTTATAAAATAAGATATAAAATAGGTTTATCAAAAGCGAACAAGAGTTCAAAATAATAAGGAGGAAAAAAGATGAGTATATTTGGAAAGAAAAACAATATTATACCATATACAGTAAATAAAGCAGTAAACAAAGAAATGTATATAACAATACAAAACGGAGAAGTAGTAGTTAATGCACCATGGTATTTTAGTTCAAGTAAAATTCAATCAGCAGTTGAAGAAAAGAAAAACTGGATATTAAGTAAAATAAATGAATATGAAAAACAAAACAACCCAAATATACAATCTGTAAAAATATTTGGAAAGAACTATGACATAAAAGTTTTATACCAAAACATAGATACTCCAGAATTAAATTTAGAAGAAAATTATGAAATAAAAATAACATTGCCAATAAAATATAAAAAAATAGGAAATGAACAAATCCTAAAAATATCTATTGAAAAAATGTATCAACAAATAGCATATACCCAAATAGAAAACATAATGGAAAAAATAAGATTAATGCTTGGAATAGCACCAGAAGAATATTCAATAGAAAAATTAGATGAAGAACTTGCAAAATGTGTTGGAGGAAATAAAATAATCATTAATCCAGAACTAATGCAATTCAAAAAAGAAATAATTGAATATGTAATTGCACACGAATTTTGCCACATCAAATACAAAACACATTGCAAAAGTTTTAATGACATGCTAGAAAAAAACTTTGAAAACTATGCAAAAATAGAAAAAGAATTAAGCGGATATAAATTTTAATATCCGCTTCTAAAAATATGAATACTATCACCAATTACTGAAAATAATATTGCAAAATTTAAAATAATATGCTAATATAAATAAGTATAATCACATATTGGGGCATCGCCAAGCGGTAAGGCATCGGACTCTGACTCCGACATTCCTGTGTTCGAATCACAGTGCCCCAGCCAAAAAAAGACAGCCAACACAAAAAATGTGTTGGCTTTGAAAATGTTAGTTCTTAATTTTTAACTGCTTCATATTCGTAAATTGCAATTGCTTCAAACTGATTTTTAAGCAAATTGATAAAATCAGAGACTTTAATTACTCTGCTCAAGCATTTCCTAGTTTTACATTGCGGAAGAGTTGTATAATGAGTTTCCAAATCAAGTAAATCAAAGTCTTCTTGATTAAGAGCAATCCTATAAAAAGATTTCTCTATTTTGTCGTAACGGAAAAGGAGTCTATCAGTATTGCAACCTCTTTCTACCTCAATAACAATTTCATCTAAGCTTTTTGCAGATTTAAGAACCTGTATGGAATCTGTTTTACCAAATTTAAAGTAATTTCTTCCTTGTAGTGCTTGGTAAAGTAATTCCTTGTCAGACATTTCCATGTTCTCCTTTCAAACCTGAAAAAATAATATACAGTTGTTTAAAAACAACTATATAATTTTAACATAGATTACATAAAAAGTAAAGGGAAATATAATTAATGAAATATCTTTTTTTACATAAAACACTTGTAAAATTTATATAATTAGTGTAAAATAATCGTGAAATGTAAACAATAATTTTAAAATATATAAACACAAAAATGAAAGGAAAACAAAATGAGAATAGTAACAGATGAGAAAGATAGAAAAGCATATAAAGAATTTTTAGAAAAGCACGAAAGGTGTAATTTTCAACAATCACCAGAATGGGCAAAAGTAAAAGAAAACTGGAAAAACGAAATTGTACTTGCAGAAGATGAAAGTGGTAAAATAATTGGAGCAATTAGTATACTAATAAGAAAAATACCTATATTGGGTAATATAATGTATTCTTCAAGAGGCCCAACATGTGACATACACGATATAGCAGTAATGAAACAACTTACAGATGGAATAAAAGAATTAGCAAAAAAATATAAAGCTATAGTATTTAAAGCAGAACCAGACATATTAAGTAGTGACGAAGAATTTAAAAAAATAGTAACAAATTTAGGATACAAAATAAAAGATGATGCCAAAAATTTCAGAGAAGAAATTCAACCAAGATATGTTTTTAGATTAGACATAAAAGATAAAACAGAAGATGAAATATTTGCAGGATTTCACTCAAAAACAAGATATAATGTACGTTTAGCTATAAAAAAAGGAGTAGAAATAAAAGAAGGAACAAGAGAAGATTTAAAAGAATTTCATAAAATTATGGTAGAAACAGGCGCAAGAGATGGATTTATTATTAGATCATTATCTTATTTTGAAAAAATGTATGATGAAATGGCACCTGAACATATGAAATTACTTATGGCATATCATGATGGAAAAGCAATAGCTGGAGTAATTCCTATATTCTATGGTAATAAAACATGGTATCTATATGGTGCAAGCAGTAATGAACATAGAAACCTAATGCCAAACTATTTACTACAATGGGAAATGATAAAAATGGCAATTGCAAGAAAAGATGATATATATGATTTTAGAGGAGTATCTGGAGTCGTAGATGAAAATCATCCTCAATATGGATTATATAGGTTTAAAAAAGGGTTTGGAGCAACTTTTACAGAATTTGTAGGAGAAGTTTATATACCATTTAAACCAATTACTTATTCATTATATAAATTTTCTGAAAAAACATTTAGAAATTTAAGAGGACTAAAAGCAAAATTAAAAAACAAATAACATTAAAATTTTAGAAGCATATTGAGAGGAAGAAAAAGATTGAAAGAATTATTAGTTGAAAAAGACAAAATAAAACATAATTTAAAAATTATAAGACAAATAATAAATTCAGATGGAAAAAACGATAATGGTGAAAAAGTAAAAATAATTGCTGTTGTAAAAGGAAATGGTTATGGGCTTGGACTTATACCATATGCTAAATTTTTAATAGATAATGGTATACAAATGCTTGCTGTTGCAACAGTAGAAGAAGCTATAGAATTAAGAAAAGCTGGAATAAAAGAAGATATCTTAATGTTATCATCAACTGCTGTAAAGTCAGACATTAAAAAAATGTTAGAAAATAATATTATATTAACAATAGGGTCAAAAGAAGCAGGAGATGTAGTAAATGAATTATCTAAAACCAAAAAGGCAAGAGTACATTTAAAAATAGATACAGGTTTTGGAAGATATGGATTTATATATTCTGACAGAGAAAAAATGATAGAAAGTATAAAAAGTTGGAATAATATAAAAATAGAAGGAACATTTTCACATTTTTCAATTGCATTTTTTGGAAAAGGAAATGAAACAAAAGTACAATTTGAAAGATTTATAAAATGTATAGAAGTTCTTAAAATGAATGATATTGAAACAGGAATGTTACATATTTGCAATTCATCTGCCTTTTTACGTTTCCATGATATGCACTTAAATGCTGTTAGAATTGGCTCAGCAATTTTGGGAAGAATTTCTATACCTAATGTATGGGGATTTAAAAGAGTAGGTATACTAAAATCAAATGTTGCAGAAATAAAAACATTACCAAAAGGATATAATATAGGATATTCAAATTCATTTAAAACTAAAAAAGAAACTAAAGTTGCTATAGTTCCATGTGGATATGCAGATGGATTTAATGTAATAGTAGATAAAGATATGTTTAGAAAAATAGATAAATTAAGATATATAGTAAGAGACATAAAAAATGTTTTTAAAAAGCAAGAAATTTTTGTAAAAATAAATGGTGAGAGATTAAAAATTTTAGGAAGACTTGGTATGTTCCATGTAACAGTTGAGATAACTGGAAAAAATGTAAATATTGATGATGAAGTATTATTTGAAGTAAGTCCGATGTTTGTTGATAGTAAAATTACCAGAAAGTACATTTAAAAAATTCCAAGTAAATTCAAGTTAATTAGAAAAGGGGTAAAAAGAAAGGAAAATCAACTAAAATGAAAAATAATGAAGAAATTGTAAATATAAACTTTTTTAAAAAAGTATGGTATTCAATAACAAAATTTGAGAAATATCCAGAAATGGCAACTGAGGGGCTTGGAAAAGCTGTTAAATATTTAATTATTTTAAGTGCTCTTGTTACAGTATTTATGGCAATAGGATCAACTTTGTCAATTAGGAATATGGTATTTCAATTATCTGATTATATTAATAATAATATACCTGAATTCTCATATGAAAATGGAGAAATCCAGATGGACATTAGTGAACCAATTATTATTGAAAATGTGGCATATGATGGGATAGATAGAATTATTATTAATCCATTAATAGGAAGTGATGAAGAAAAAATTGCATTTCAACAGCAAAATGATGCAAATGGAATAACAGTATATTTCTTTAAAAATCAAATAATTATCAGAACAAAATTAGAAGGTATTGAAGCAAATGTAAGCCCATATACATACCAAGATTTTATTCTAAGCTATGTAGGAGAAGATGTTGAAACATTTAATAAAGCTCAAATGATAGAATTTATGCGTGGATCTGGTATGATTAATTTTTATTTTAAATATTTTGTTTCTGCATTCCTATCATTTTTAATAGTTGATATTTTTGTAACAGCAATAGATGCTCTAGAAATTGCAGTTTTTGGTTGGTTAACAACTGTAATTACAAGAATAAAAATAAGATTTGTTGCAATTTATAATATGGCAATTTATGCATTAACATTACCAACAATTTTAAATATTATTTATATTATTATAAATATGTTTACAAATTTCACAATAAGCTATTTCCAAGTAGCATATATAACAATTGCATATATTTATTTAGCAACAGTAATTTTCTTATTAAAAGATGATTTAATTAAAAGAATGCAAGAAGTTGAAAAAATAAAAAAAGAACAAGAAAAAGTTAAACAAGAAATAGAAAGAGAAGACAAAAAAGAGAAAAAAGAAGAGCCACCTGTTGAACCAAGAAAACCAGTTAATCCAGAAAAAAAGGAAAAAGAAAAAGGAGAGGCTGATGGAGAAGAAACAAATGGTTCACAAGCGATTACTTGAGGAAAGGAATGAAATAAAAAATGAGTAAAGACAAGAAACATAACAAATCAAAAGATGAAAAGAAAAAAGAAGATTTGTATAAATCAATTGCTCTAATAATATTTTTAATTGTTTTAATTATTGTTACAGCTGTATTATTATATTTTCAACAGATAAATAAAAATAAAGAAGATGAAAATACTCTTGCATATACAGAACTTGTAAAAGAAGTACAAAATAAAAATGTAGAAGAAATTGAAATGACAGTTGGAAGTACAACTTTAAAGGTTAAACTTAAAGGTGTTGAAGAAGAAAAGAAAGCAATTATTCCTAATACACAAGTTTTTATGGAATTGATACAAAGTCAAACATTAGAAGGAAATGAAATAAAATTAGTTCAAAAACCACAGAGTATTATATCACAAATTCCATCATATATTTTATCATTATTACCAACAGCAATAATGCTAGCATTATTTATAATGATATTTAAAATGCAAGGACTTGGAGAAAAAGGTCAAGTTTATGAAGAAACAGAAAGAAGTACAAAAGTTACATTTGATGATATTGCAGGTTTAGATGAGGAAAAAGAAGAATTAAAAGAAATTGTTGAATTTTTAAAACAACCAAAACAATTTACAGAAATGGGTGCAAGAATTCCAAAAGGAGTTTTATTATATGGAAAACCAGGAACAGGAAAAACATTAATTGCAAAAGCCATTGCTGGCGAAGCAAATGTACCATTTATATCAATGAGTGGATCAGAATTTATAGAAATGTTTGCAGGTCTTGGAGCATCAAGAGTAAGAAAATTATTTGATAAAGCAAGAAAATTATCACCATGTATAGTTTTTATTGATGAAATTGATGCAATTGGTTCAAGAAGAACAAGTAATAATGGCGCAGAAACAGAAAATAATCAAACATTGAATCAACTATTAGTTGAAATGGATGGTTTTTCATCTGAAGAAACAATTATAGTATTAGCTGCAACAAATAGACCAGAAATGTTAGATAAAGCATTACTAAGACCTGGTAGATTTGATAGACAAATAACGATTCCTTCTCCTGATATTGTTGGAAGAGAAGAGATTTTAAAAATTCACTCAAAAGATAAAAAACTCGCACCAGAAGTTTCTTTACACAGTATAGCAGAAGATACTGCAGGATTTACAGGAGCAGAACTTGCTAATATTTTAAATGAAGCTGCTATTATAGCAACCAAAAAACAACATCAAGCAATTAATAATGATGACTTAGATGAAGCGGTAAAAAAAGTTACTGTTGGACTTGAAAAAACAAGTAGAAAAACATCTGATAGAGATAAAAAATTAACAGCATATCATGAAGCAGGACATGCAATAGTAAGTCAATTTTTACCAACTCAAACAGCTGTAAAAGAAGTTTCAATAGTTCCAAGAGGAGTTGCTGGAGGATATACAATGTATAAATCTGATGAAGATAAATACTTTATATCTAAAACAGAAATGGAAGAAAAACTAGTAGCATTACTTGGTGGACGAGCTGCTGAAAAGTTAGTTTTAAATGACATTTCAACAGGAGCAAGTAATGATATAGAAGTTGCAACAAATATAGCAAAGGACATGGTTACTGTTTATGGTATGAGTGATATAGTAGGTCCAATTAGTTTGAAGGACAGTGAAGGGAATTTTGAATATCAGTTACTTGGAAACAATATGGAAGATGTTGTTGGTCAAGAAGTAAAAACCCTTATAGATACTGCATATAAAAAAGCTCAACAAATATTATCTCAAAATATGGATTTACTACATGCAATTGCAGCAGAATTAATTGCAAAAGAAAAAATTAATGAAGAAGAATTTAATAAATTCTTTAATATATAGAAAAGGAGAAACAAACGATGGAAGAATTTGCTGAATATATTTTAAATGAAAAAGATTTAATAGCAAAGGAAGAAATAATTTATTTCTTAGCATCAAAATTAGGAATAAAATTTGATAAGTCCATAGTATTTAAAACAGAAATTGCAAGAATGTTTTTAGAATATACAAATATAAAATTAGACCATAATTTAATATTAACAGCTTGTTTACTATGTAATTGTAAAAAAGTTGATAATTCACAAAAATTAGGAAAAGTTCAAACTTATGCAATAGAAGGTGCAAGACATTTGGCAAAACTTGGGTTTGATGCAAGATTTTGCAAAATATGTGAAGGTGTAAATAGATATAGTGAGCAAGATAAAAGAGAACCTGAAAGTGATATATTAGAATTAGTAGACCAATTTGGTGGTATGTTAATAGATAGACCAGAAAGAGTTGGGTTACATCCAGATGAAGCAATGGTATTAATAGAACATAGAAACCTAAAAGGAGAATATAATAGATATTTGGAAATTTTTAGAGACTTTGCATTAATCTTTGACAAAGTTTATATTCAGGGAGTTGTAAATACAACAGTATTTGCAAGATTGCAAAAATTGATTAGAGAGTCTAAAGATGTTCCGGAATTTGTAAAGAAACTTTCTATAGATTATTCTGTTACAGTTGATGAAAAAATCAAAGAAGTTTTGAAAAATAATGAAACAAATTTAGATAATAAATCAATGTTTAGTAATGAAACAAAAGAAAAAATACTAAAAAAAGTTAATGATGGAATAGGAGGATAAGTTGGTTAAAATTCTAAACTAACTTAAATAAAAATGTACGAAGTATTTGCAGATTTGCATGTTCATATAGGCAGAAGTGAAAATGGAAAACCAATAAAAATAACTGCTGCAAGAAGCCTTAATTTTGCAAATATAGCTAAAGAATGTGCAAATAGAAAAGGAATAAATATTGTTGGAATAATAGATTGTGCATCACCTTATGTTATAGAAGATATTGAAAATTTTTTAAAAACAGGTGAAGCATATGAATTAAAAGATGGTGGAATAATTTACAAAAATAAGGTTTGCATTCTATTAGGAAGTGAAGTAGAAACTTCAGAAAAAGGAAGAAACGGAAAATGTGGGAGTGCGCATAATATTTGTTTCTTCCCACATTTAAATGATATAAAAGGCTTTTCAGAAGAAATGAGCCATCATATTAAAAATATAACACTTAGTACTCAAAGGTCTGACTTATCAGGATATGATTTAATAGATATTGTTGAAAAATATAATGGAATATTAATACCTGCTCATATTTTTACACCATTTAAAAGTTACTATGGAAATTGTACAGATAGAATTGAAAATGTTTTCAAAGAAAAATACAATAAAATATTTGCAGTTGAACTTGGACTAAGTTCAGATACATATTTAGCAGATATGATTTCAGAATTAGAAGGAAAAACATTTGTTACAAATTCAGATGCACACTCACTTCCCAAAATAGCCAGAGAATATAATAAAATGCTAGTTAATGATATAAGTTTTAAAGAAGTAGTAAAAGCCCTTAAAAACGAAGATGGACGTAAAATATTAGTAAATTATGGAGTAGACCCAAAACTCGGCAAATATCATAGAACTCATTGTGATAATTGTAATTGTACAATAGAAACAAAAGAACCTGTAGATAAATGCCCAAATTGTGGAAGTGATAAAGTAACATTTGGTGTTTTTGATAGAATAGAATTAATAAAAGATAAAGAAACA
This sequence comes from uncultured Clostridia bacterium, assembly GCA_944386165.1. Lineage (GTDB taxonomy): Bacteria > Bacillota > Clostridia > TANB77 > CAG-508 > CAG-269. The sequence continues at coordinate 19,096 of CALXAA010000011.1, read as the reverse complement.
ACAAAAAGTCCAGCAAATAGACCTCCATATGTATACCAAATACCACTAAGTTTTATACCAGGAGTTGGAGGAAAGACAATTGACAAACTACTTAATACTTTTGAAACAGAAATGAACATATTGCATAAATTATCAAAAGATGACATAGAAGCTGTAGTAGGAGAAAAAATTGCAAATAACATTTTAAATGCACGTGAAGGTAAGGTGAAAGTAGAATCTGGTGGTGGCGGAATTTACGGCAAAGTTTCTGCTGAATAAAATAAAAAAGTACTAGTTCTAAAATTTTCCTTATTGAATAGATATTATGTATAAAATATCAAATAAGGAGAAATATAATGCAAAAGAAAAAATGGGAAATATTAAATATTATTAAACAAGAAATTTTTAATAATATAAAATCATATGTAATAGTAACAATAATATTTACTGTTGGACTATTTTTAGGAGTGCTTTTTATAAACCAAACAGAATCAAAAGACAATATATCACAATACATTAATACATATATAGATGAAACAAAAACAATTCAAACTGGAAATTTTTTTGAAGAATTAAAAAATGATATTAAATCAAATATATTACTAGTTTTTCTATTATGGTTTTCAGGAACAACTATAATAGGAATACCAATAGTATTTGGAATAATTTTAGCCAGAGGTTTTTGCTTAGGATATACAATATCTGCATGTATTTTTACTTTAGGAAAATTAAAAGGATTAATCTTTATATTTCTAACAATATTTTTACAAAATATAATATTTATACCATCATTACTAATACTTGGAGTAAGTAGTATAAAATTATACAAATCAATAATAAAAGATAGAAGAAAAGAAAACATAAAAATTTCGATTTTAAAACATAGCATAATCTCAATATTTATATTAATATCATTGATAATTTCATCAATAATGAAAATAGAAATTTCTTACAGATTAATGCTAACATTTATAAAATATTTTTAGAAAATAAATAAAATCTATTTACAATTTTAAAAAAATTTGATATAACATAAGTACATTATTTATGTAAAATTTATTGATTAAGATTTAAGGTGGGAATGAAATGGAAGAAGAATTAAGCTTGTTTTTTAAATTTCTAGAAAATGATAAAAAGGTGTCTAACAATACACTTCAATCTTATGAAAGAGATTTAAAGCAATATGAAAAGTATTTAAACGAACAAGGAAAAGAATATCAAGAAGAAACAGATGAAGGAATAAAAAATTACATAACACATATGCAAGAAATAGGAAAAAAATCATCAACAATTTCAAGAGGTTTAGCTTCTATTAGATCTTTTTACCAATATGTAGTAAAAAATAAAGGAATAGAAAATGACCCAACAGAAGGAATTTCATCACCCAAAATAGAAAAAAGAGTTCCTAGTGTATTAACATCAAATGAAGTTGCCCTATTACTAGATCAACCAAAAGCTGTTGACTTAAAAGGAACTAGAGATAAAGCAATGCTAGAATTTGCTTATGCAACTGGCATGAGAGTAACTGAAATAATATCTTTAAATATAGAAGATATAGATTTAGAAAAAGGATATGCAACATGTAGAAACGATAAAAAAGAAAGAACAGTACCATTAGGAGATATGGCACTAAAAGCATTAAAAGAATATGTTAACAATGCAAGAAATATAATGATTAAAGACGAAAATGAAAAAGCATTATTTGTTAATGTTAATGGTCAAAGATTAACAAGACAAGGATTTTGGAAGATTATAAAATATTACAAAGAACAAGCACATATAGAAAAAGAAATTACACCACATGTTTTAAGACATTCATTTGCAACGCACTTATTACAAAATGGAGCAGATTTAAAATCTATACAAACAATGCTTGGACATTCAGATATATTATCAACACAAGTATATATGCAATTTCAAGACGAAGCTTTAAAAAATATTTATAAAAAAGCTCATCCAAGAGCATAATTCATAATAAATTTTGAGATAGAAAACCAAAAAGTATTCTGTCTCATTTTTTAATATCGAAATTATTTTTTTTACATGGTCTAAGATAAGAATTATTTTCAAAAAAACACTTGACAGTTAACAATAATAATTATAAAATATAATAGGTTGAAAAAATATATAAAAAATATAATGAAAAAACATATATATATATTTATTCGAACATTGAAAATTAAATAAGAAAGAGGTGTATGATTTTGGAAAATTTAATCATAGTAGCCGCTGTCTTAATCTCATTAGTAATAGGAATACTAGTTGGAATAGCTATCAGAAAAAAAATTGCCGAATCAAAAATAAATGGAGCAGAAGAAGAGGCAAAAAGACTAGTAGAATTAGCAAAAATTGAGGCTGATAATCTAAAAAAAGAAGAAATTTTTAAAGCCAAAGAAGAAATTATGAACGCTAGAAATGAACTAGACAAAGAGATTAAAGAAAGAAGAGGCGAAATTCAAAAACAAGAAAGTAGAATTATCCAAAAAGAAGAAAATTTAGAAAAACGTGCAGACAATTTTGAACAAAAAGAAAAAGAACTAGAAAAAGAAGAACAAAGCTTAAATGACAGAAAAAAAGACATTGAAAGTTTATATGATGAGCAAAAGAAAGTTCTTCAAGAAATTGCAAAACTTAGTGAAGAAGAAGCCAAAAATCAACTTCTAAGAAATGTTGAGCAAAATTTAACAACTGAAAAAGCTGAATTAATAAGAGATTACACACAAAAAGCCAAAGACGAAGCAATAAAAAATGGAAAAGAAATAATCAGTTATGCTATACAAAAATGTGCAGCAGACCATTCAGCAGAAACAACAGTATCAATAGTTCCATTACCATCAGATGATATAAAAGGAAGAATTATTGGTAGAGAAGGTAGAAATATAAGAGCATTAGAAACATTAACTGGAATAGACCTAATAATAGATGACACACCAGAAGCAGTAATTCTATCAGGTTTTGACCCATTAAGAAGAGAAGTTGCAAGAATAGCCTTAGAAAAACTAATAGATGATGGAAGAATTCATCCAGCTAAAATTGAAGAAATGGTAGAAAAAGCAAAACAAGAACTAGCAGAAACAATTCGTTCTGAAGGAGAAAGAGCAACACTTGAAAGTGGAGTTATAGGATTAAATCCAGAACTTATTAAATTAATTGGTAAATTAAAATACAGAACAAGTTATGGACAAAATGTATTAAATCATTCAATTGAAGTATCAAATTTAGCAAGAATAATGGCAGAAGAACTTGGATTAGATGCAAAGCTTGCACGTAGAGCTGGATTATTACATGACATTGGAAAAGCTTTAGATCATGATATGGAAGGAACACATGTAGAAATCGGAGTAGAAGTATTAAAGAAATTTAAAGAAAATCCACTAGTAATAAATGCAGTAGAAGCACATCATGGAGATGTCGAACCACAAACACTAGAAGCTGTAATTGTACAAGCAGCTGATGCAATATCTGCATCAAGACCAGGAGCAAGAAGAGAAACACTAGAAGCATACATAAAAAGACTAGAAAACTTAGAATCTATTGCAGATTCATTTGACGGAGTTGAAAAATCTTTTGCAATTCAAGCTGGTAGAGAAGTTAGAATTCTTGTAAAACCAGAAAAAATCTCTGATGATCAAATGACATTACTTGCAAGAGACGTATCTAAGAGAATCGAAGAAGAAATGGACTATCCAGGACAAATTAAAGTAAATGTTATAAGAGAAACAAGAGTTGTTGATTATGCAAAATAAGAATTAGTCTCAAAATTAAGAACTTTTTATTAGACAAATAAGTTTAATAAGAAGTTCTTTTGTATTTTATTAAAAATGTATAACTTGACATTATAATATAAACGATGATAAAATACTTTATATAAAATTTAAGGAGGTACATATGGCATCTAAGCATGTAGAAAAAATGAAAACACTATATAAAGAGAATAAAAAATCTAGTATAATATGGTATTTAGTATTAAGAACATTTGTTATAATTACAATGATTCTAAGTTTTATAAGAGGAGAATACTCAAATGTATTTTTATGTTTATTAACATTAATACTATTTTTAATACCTTATTGGATAAATAATAAATTAAATATAGACATTCCAAATGTACTAGAAATTATAATATTTTTATTTATATTTTCAGCAGAAATACTTGGAGAAATAAATAATTTTTATGCACACATTCCTAATTGGGACACAATATTACATACTTTAAACGGATTCTTATGTGCTGCAATAGGATTTTCTCTAATAGACATATTAAATAATTCTGATAAATTCCATATACAATTATCTCCAATATTTGTTGCATTAGTTGCATTTTGTTTTTCAATGACAATTGGAGTACTTTGGGAATTTTTTGAATTTGGAGCAGACCAAATTTTAAAAACAGATATGCAAAAAGATAGAATTGTTCAAACAATATCATCAGTTTCGTTAAATCCAGAAGGAGAAAATAAACCAGTAATTATAAACGACATAGATAAAACAATAATAAATAGCCAAAAAGATGGAGAAACAATAATTGAAGGAGGATATTTAGATATTGGAATAATTGATACTATGAAAGACTTAATAGTAAACTTTATAGGAGCAGTTACTTTTTCAATACTTGGATATTTTTATATTCATAATAGAGATAAATATAAATTTACAGAAAACTTTATTCCTAGAAAGAAAAAAAGATTACAAAATTAAACAAAAGAGAGGTGATTTGATTGCATCAAATTGCGGAAATTATCAAACAAAATGGAGGAAACTTATATTTAGTAGGAGGAGCAGTTAGAAATTCTCTTCTTGGATTAAAAAATCATGATGAAGATTATTGTGTAACAGGAATAACAGCAGAACAATTTAAAAATCTTTTCCCAGAAGCACATATAATAGGAAAAGCCTTTGAAGTATTTGATATAAATGGGAAACAATTTGCAATAGCAAGAACAGAATCAAAACAAGGTATTGGACACAAAGAATTTATGATAACAACAAATCCCAAAATAACAATAGAGCAAGATTTAGCACGTAGAGATATAACAATAAATTCAATAGCCCAAGAAGTATTAACAGGAAAAATTATAGATCCATTTAATCGGAAGAGAAGATATAAAGAATAAAGTTATAAAAGCCACTACAGAGCATTTTAAAGAAGATCCATTAAGAGTATATAGAGTTGCAAGATTTTCTGCTCAATTAAATTTTCAAGTTGAAGAAAACACTATAAAAATGATGTCAGAACTAAAAAATGAATTAAACACACTATCTAAAGAACGTGTGTTTGAAGAATTAAAAAAAGCTCTTAATACTGAGAAACCATCAATATTTTTTAATGTGTTAAGAAAAGCCAATGTATTAGACATACATTGTAAAGAAATAAATGATTTAATTGGAGTTGAGCAACCAATAGAATATCATCCAGAAGGTGATGCTTATAATCATACCATGATAGTATTAGATATATCTACAAAACTCACAGAAAAATTTGAAGAAAAAAGAAAATTAGAAATACGTTTTGCATCATTAGTACACGACCTTGGAAAAGGAACAACTCCAAAAGAACAATATCCTCATCACTATGGACATGAAGAAAGAGGAGTAGAATTAGTAAAAAAATTAGGTAATAGAATAAAAGCTCCTAATAATTGGATCAAATGTGGTAAAATAGCATGTAAAGAACATATGAGAGGAGGTAATTTTAATAAAATGAAGCCATCAACTAAAGTTACATTTATTGAAAGAGTAAGTAAGTCAATACTTGGTTTAGATGGACTTCAAATAGTAGTCAATTCAGATCAATCAAGTAGAGGCGAACTAAATAACAATACTGTTAATTTTGAATCAATAGGAATTAAATGTCTAAAAGAAGTAGATGGTGAATATATTAAGAACAAATATAACTTAAAAAAAGGAATTCAAATCGGAAACAAATTACATGAAGAACGAATTAATTGGATGAAACAATTTGGTAATAATAAATGAAAGGAAGAAAAGAAAAATGAGTAAAAAAGTAATAATCACAATTATAATTATATTAGTACTTGTAGTAGCAATTGCAGGTGGAGTTACAGCATATTTCTTTTTAAATCAAGTTAAAGAAAAACCAGAAGATATATGGCAACAATATATATCTTTAATTACAGAGCAAAAATATGATGAAATGTATAATATGATAACAAATTCTTCAAAGCAACAAATTTCACAAGAAGACTTTGTTACAAGAAACAAAAATATCTATGAAGGAATAGATATGGCAAATTTAAATGTACAAATTTCAAATATTGTAGAACAAGAAGATAAAAAAACAGTAAAAATTTACTATACTGAAACAATGGAAACAAGTGCAGGAAACATAGATTTTGATAATTCTGTAAGTCTTGTTTTAAATGATGAAAAACACTATGAAATTGAATGGAGTCATAGTTTAATATTTCCACAATTAAGTAGTACTGATAAAGTAAGAGTAAAAACAATAGAAGCTGAAAGAGGAGAAATATATGATAAAAACGGAGTATTACTTGCGGGAAAAGGAGAAATATCTTCAGTAGGAATTGTACCAGGAAAACTTGGTGAAAATAGAGATGCTTCAATTGAACAAATTGCAAACTTACTAGGAATAAGTGTAGACTCTATAAATAAATCTCTTTCAGCATCTTGGGTAAAAGATGACACATTTGTTCCAATAAAAAGTGTAGAAAAAAATCAAACTGATTTAAAAAATCAACTTCTTCAAATTCCAGGAATAAAAATTACTACACAAAGTTCTAGAGTTTATCCATTAGGAGAAGCTGCAGCACATTTAGTTGGTTATGTACAAACAGTTACAGCAGAAGACTTGGAAAATAATAAAGGAAAAGGATATACAAGTACAAGTGTAATCGGAAAAGCTGGACTCGAAAAACAATATGAAGATAGATTAAAAGGAACAAATGGCCTAGAAATTTATATTGAAGATGAAGAAGGAAACAGAAAAGCAGAAATAGCAAAAATAGAAGTTCAAAATGGAGAAAGAATTAATTTAACAATTGATTCAACTATACAATCAAAATTGTATGAGGAATTAAAAAATGATGCTGGATTTTTTGTTGTAATGGAACCAAATACAGGGGCATTACTTGCATTAGTAAGTACACCATCATATAATCCAAATAAATTTGTATTAGGAATGACAACAGATGAATGGAATGAAATAAATAATAATGAAATGAAACCTATGTATGTAAGATATCAGCAAAGATATATTCCAGGTTCAACATTTAAACCAATTACAGGTGCTATTGGACTTTCAACTAATTCATTAAGTGCTGATGATACATTTTCATATAGTGGTCTAAGCTGGAAAAAAGATGGTTGGGGAGAATTTGATATTACAACTTTAACAGCATATAGTGGACCTAAAAATTTAAGAAATGCTTTAATACACTCAGACAATATCTATTTCGCACAAGCAGCATTACAAATTGGTAAAACTAACTTTACAAGTGGATTAGATAAAATCTTATTTAATCAAGACCTAAATCTTGAAATTTCAACTGCAAAATCACAATATTCAAATTCTGAAGATATCGAAAATGAAAAAGTACTTGCAGACAGTGGTTATGGTCAAGGAGAGCTTTTAGTTAATCCAATACATATGGCATCTATATATTCAGCTTTTGCAAATGATGGAAATATGGTAAAACCTTATTTGGAAATAAAAGAAAACCAAGAAACAGAATATTTAGTTGAAAATGCATTTACAGCAGAAGCGGCAAATACAATTAAAGAAGATTTAATACAAGTTGTAGAAGATGCAGAAGGAACAGCTCATGATATGAAAGTATCTGGTAGAACAATTGCAGGAAAAACTGGAACAGCAGAATTAAAAGGATCTAAAGATGCAGAAGCAGATGTTTTAAGTTGGTTTGATAGTTTTACAGCAGATTCAAACGGAAATCAATTATTAGTTATTAGTATGGTTGAAAACGGAAGAGATTTAGGTGGTAGCCATTACTTGATTCCTAAAATTAAAACATTATTTCAATAATTTAATATAATTTTATTAAAAAACATATACAAATTTTTTTAAAATGTGATATAATAAATTTGTCCTTTGGTTGAGGTCCTGTATAAGCAATTGCACAATAGGAGGAAATAATGGATATTAATTCGGTCAAATGGCATCCTTATACTGAGGAAAATTGGCAAGAAGAAGTTTGTTATGTAGAATGGCACAGTGCCACAGATGGCAAATTTTCAAGGGCTGACATATTCATGATATTCAGAGCAGTAATTTTGGTATATTCTAGATTACTTGCATATGCATGTAATATTACAGTTTCTGATGCTTTAGATATTTTGCATTATAAGAATATGCAAAATTTTGAAAATGCACTGAACGAAGTGTTTGAACCTTTGCCCTGGGGTACTGGAGTAGATTATTCTGAGTTGAAGCGAATTTTGTCAAGTGTAATGGTTCCTAAATTGTAAATTAATATCAAAAAAAGAGACGTGGTCTTCATAAAGTAAAGTGAAGGCTACGTCTTATTATATTTTATTCCCACTCAATAGTTGCAGGTGGTTTAGAAGTAATATCATAAACAACTCTATTTACATGTTTAACTTCATTTACAATTCTACTAGAAACTCTTTCTAAAACATCATAAGGAATTTTGCTCCAAACACCTGTCATAAAATCTGTAGTTTCAACAGCTCTTAAAGCTATTGTATAATCATATGTTCTTTCATCACCCATAACTCCAACAGATTTCAAATTAGTTAATACTGCAAAATATTGATTAATACTCTTATGTAAGTTAGCATTAGCAATTTCTTCTCTAAAAATACTATCTGCTTCTTTTAAAATAGTAAGTTTATCATCTGTAATTTCTCCTATAATTCTTATAGCTAAACCTGGACCAGGAAAAGGTTGTCTATAAACTAATTTTTCAGGAATGCCTAATTCTAAACCAGTTTTTCTAACTTCATCTTTAAAAAGGCTTCTTAATGGTTCTACAATTTCTTTAAAATCAACATGTTCAGGTAGACCTCCAACATTATGATGACTTTTAATTACAGCACTTTTTCCAAGTCCGCTTTCAATAACATCTGGGTAAATTGTACCTTGAACTAAAAAGTCTACAGTCCCAATTTTTCTGGCTTCTTCTTCAAATACTCTAATAAATTCTTCGCCAATAATTTTTCTCTTTTTTTCAGGATCTGTTACACCAGAAAGTTTATTTAAAAATCTATCTTTGGCATTAACTCTAACAAAATTTAAATTATAATTTTTAGTGAAAATTTCTTCAACCTCATCACCTTCGTTTTTTCTAAGTAACCCATGGTCAACAAATATACAAGTTAAATTTTTACCAATAGCTTTACTTAAAAGAACAGCAGCAACTGATGAATCAACTCCACCAGATAAAGCACATAATGTCTTTTTGTCTCCAATTTTTTCTTTTAGTTTTTTGATTGAATCTTGAACAAAAGATGACATAACCCAGTCTCCAGAGCAATTACAAACTTTATATAAGAAATTTTTAATTACTTGAATACCATTTTTTGAATTATTAACTTCTGGATGAAATTGAATACCATATAATTTCTTTTCTTGATTTTCCATACCTGCATTTGGACAAACAGATGTATAGGCTATTTTTTTGAATCCAGAAGGTACTTCTTGAACATAGTCTGTATGACTCATTAAAAATATATTTGAACTATCAAAACCTTGGAATAGAGGAGAGGTATTGTCGATATTTACATCAGTTTCACCATATTCTCTAGTATTTGCTGATGCAACTTTTCCTCCTAATGTATATGCCATTAATTGCATACCATAACAGATTCCTAATATAGGAATTCCTAAATTAAATATTTCATCAGAACATTTTGGAGAATTTTCTCCATAAACACTTGCAGGTCCTCCTGTAAATATTATTCCTTTTGGAGATTTTTCCTTTATTTTTTCAATAGAAATGTTGTATGGTACTACTTCTGAATACACATTACATTCTCTAACTCTTCGTGCAATTAATTGATTGTATTGACCGCCAAAATCTAGTATTAATATTAATTCTTTTGCTTCCATATATCCTCCTTTAAATCTAATTATTTAACTATTTTATCATATAAAACTTTAAATGTAAAGATATGAAAATATAATAAAACAAAGTAGGGTAGAGACATAAACTCTACTCTACTTTTTTCTATAACTGTAAAGTATCTTCTATATTTTTTCTTGATTGTACATTTTCTCTAAATTGAATGTTTCTAGCTATCAATCTTAATCTATCCTTAAATAAAGAAAATGCATCATTTTGCTGCTTAGCATATCCTGCTCTAAAATTATTAGATGATTTAACATTTGATATTTTTTTCTTTATATTGGAGTTTTCATTTCTTAATAAATCTATTTGAGTTTTGGTTTTTCTAAAAAATGTTGGTAATTTATTTTGAGGAGTAGGCAAACCAGAATTTTGCTTAGAATCATTCATCATTTTTTTATTAGCAATACTTTTTATATATTCTAGAGTAAATTCACCATTCTTTTCATCTGAAAAAGAAGAAGATATTGTTTTATATAAATCTTGCATTTCTTTTGTAAAATTACCATTTAATTCAGTTTCTGCACAAATATACATATCTGCTAATAATTCTCGTATATGAACTTTATCTTGCGGTTTTGGAAGATTTTGGGCTAATTGTATTTTTAAATCAAGATTTGTTAATTGCTCGTTCTTTAAAGTTTCTTGTCCAAATAATTTGCCCCAAAAACCTATTTTTTTACTTTGTAAAATTTGCTTTTCTTGAGAATACTTATTTATTTTTGCTGTTTGCAAAACTTGTTGCACTTTACCATATAATTTTTCTTTAAAGACATCATCTAATTGCTGTATATATAATTTTGGTATATCATTAAAACCTCTTGAAATTTCAGCTCCATAACTTATTCCATCTAATATTGGTTTTAAGTCTTTAGAAATCTTTTGAGCTTCTTCTAAACTAGTATCTTGATTTAAGTTAGAAGATTGAATTTTTTCGGAAACAGTTTGAATATTTTGTTGTATTTGTTGTATTAATTGCTCTGCAGAAACATCTCTATTAAAATTCATAGAAATACCAAATTGACTTGCAAATTGTGCTATTTTATTCTGACATCTAATTAAAGATGAAAAAGTGGATGTTACATTATTTTGCAAAAATTCTGAATTCCTTGTATTTTGTTTAAAACTAGAAGAAACTTCAGAAATAAAGCTTTTTCTTGTTTCATCTGCTTCTTTTAGTTGTTTATCTTCAGAAACTATTTTCATAGCTTCATCAATTTCTAATTCCTTTTGTCTACACAATCCTCTTAATAATAGTTGTAATTTATCTTTAAAATCAGTTGTTGAAGCTTTTAAAGTATTATATTTTTCCTGATTTTCCTGTAATATTTCCATAATATCTTCTTGTTCTTTTTTATTTCCTTCAAATTGATAATATGATTTTTCTAATGAAAATATTTTATTTTCAAGGTTTAGAAATTCATTCATATCTTTAAGATTTTGAGAAAATTTACTAATAATCTCTTGTTTTAAAGAATTTAATTGATCTGTATCTATATCTTGGAATGAATTGTCTTTTGTTATTTCAACTCTATATTTACTAAAACTATATTTGTCTAGTGTTTGATTTCTATGTACAATCTTAGCTTGACAGAATGGAGATAATATAATTTCATGTTCTTTTTTATAATTTTCACTAACATAATTTGAAGTATCTAGAAAAGGCACATTATCATCAATACCAAAATAAACTAAAGCTCCATCACCATATTCTGTAAAAGTTTTTGCAACATCTTCATTAGTTGTAGTTGATAAAAACTGTGTAGTTATTTTTCCATCAAAGTCTTTTAATCTTTTGTTACTTGTACCTCTAACCAAATATGCATTTGCAGTTTTTCCTCTAGATTCTTTATACATTGCAGAATAGATATTGACAAAATCTTCAATATTTTTATTCAAATCTTCTGAAGTTTCAGGCAATAACCATCCTTGATTTCTTAAATTTTCATAATTTTCTGGAGTGAAATTACCTAAAAGGTTAATTCCAGTATGGCTATAACCTAAATAACTTTTAACAGATTTAATTTCTTCTTGTGATAAACTTCCTATAACGTATGCTTGATTTAAATCCATTTTATAATCCTCTCTTTTGTAGTTATTAAAATTAATTTTATTTTATATAAATAGAATTAAAAAGTCAATACATATAGAAAAAGTAAAGCTTTACTTTAAAGATAATGAATGTTATAATATTCATGAAAAATAGTAGAGGAGAGGAAAAAGTGAAAAAATACAGATTTGAAACAATAATATTCATAGTAAATGCAATATATATGATTCTAGAATTAATAGCCTCAAGGGTATTATCACCATACTTTGGAAATAGTAATATGATATGGACAAGCATAATAGGTATAATATTATTAAGTACAAGTGTAGGAAATTATTTAGGAGGAGTAATTGCAGATAAGAAAAACTCTTCTTCAAATGTAAAATACTTATTAATTTTCTCTGGTTTTTTAATTATGCTAATACCTTTAATACATAATGAAATTTTAAAAGTAATTACTTCAATATTTAGTGATATTAGAATAGGAGCAATTATATCAACTGTATTATTATTTTTCTTACCTTCTATGACAATTGGAATGATATCACCAATAATAGTAAAATTAAAAATGGAAAATTTAGAAAATGTAGGGAAGATATCTGGTAATATCTCTGCAATAGCTACTTTAGGAAGCATTGTAGGAACATTTCTAGGAGGATTTTGGTTACTACCAAATATCGGAAGCAATCAATTACTATTTATACTAGCAATAATAATGTTTTTGATAATTCTTATTGTAGAAAAGCCAAAAATTGATAAAATTACAATTATTATAACTATATGTATATTATTAAGTTCTATATTTTTTTACATATATATAACAGTAAATAATTTAAATGGAGAAAAAGTATTAAAAGGAGAACTAAACACAAGAGTAAACTATGATACTCAATATGGAAAAGTAGTAATTTATAACACAAAACAAGGAGATAACATTTATAGACATATGATGATAGACAAAGGAAATGAATCTGCAACATATATTGATGAAGAGAAATGTTATAACTTAACATATGAATATACAAAATTTTATGATTTAATGTTTGAAGCATCAATAGAAATAAAAGATTGCTTAATGATAGGAGGAGCAGGATATTCATATCCCAAATATTATATAAGTAATTATACAGAAAAAAACATGGATGTAGTTGAAATAGATGAAGATGTTACAGAACTTGCAAAAGAGTACTTTTATTTAGACAAATTAATAGAAGAATATGATTTAGAAAATAACAAAAGACTAAATATTATTACAGAAGATGGAAGAACATATTTAAACAGAAATACAAAAAAATATGATGCAATATTAAATGATGCATTCTCAGGAAGTGAGCCAGCAGAAACATTAACAACAATAGAAGCGGTACAAAAAATACATGACTCTTTAAATCCAAACGGAGTTTACCTAACTAATATTATTTCAGCTTTAGATGAAAATAACTCAAAATTTTTAAAAGCAGAAGTTAATACATTAAAACAAGTTTTTAAAAATGTTTATATTGTACCATGTAATAATAATGGAAGTGACAGTAAAAAAATACAAAATTTTATGGTTGTTGCAACAGATGATACTTTAGAATTAAATGATACAATTGAACTTAATCTAAATGATACATTCATCTTAACAGACAACTATTGTCCTGTAGATAGTTTAACACCAGATGTTATATAAACAAGAGACTGATAAAAAAGGTAAAAAAAAGAACCGGTACCAAATTGTCAAATTAACAAAGAAAGGAAAATTAAATGAAAGAAGATAAAAAAGAAATAAGAAAATGGTTAACAATAATTTTGATTGCGATAGTTGGATATTGGGCTATAAACAATTTATCTACACTAGGAAATTTAATAGGAAAAATTATAAGCATTATTTTTCCATTTATTCTAGGAGGAAGTTTAGCATTCATATTAAATATACCAATGACATTTTTTGAAAGAAAACTTTCCCAAATATCTAAAACAAAGAAAAATATGAAGAAAAAGAATCCTCGAAAAAAAAGCAAACTATTAAGAATAATAGCAATTTTATTTGCAATTGCAGTCATTATATTAATCTTTACTGTGATTGTTAAACTTATAGTTCCAGAATTAATAAGTGTTGTAACTACATTAATGAATAATGTTCCATTTTATGTAGAAGAAATCACCAAATTTGCCCAAAACAATATAGGAAACTCACAAGAAATCAATAATTTGATAGAACAAATTAATATAGATGAAATAAAAAAACAAATATTAGACTTAATTCCAAATGTATTAACATCTTCAATATCAATTGTAGGTGGAATAGTTAGTGGAATTGTAAATTTTGTTATAGCAATAATCTTTTCAATATATATTTTAATGGATAAAGAAAAATTAAAAAGACAAGCAACAAGAATAATTTATGCATATTTTAATAGAAAAAGAGCTGAAAAAATTATTAACTTAGGTAGGACTACTTCAAACATATTTAAAAAGTTCTTTACAGTACAGTGTTTAGAAGCAACTATATTAGGAACACTTTGTTTACTTGGAATGTTAATATTAAGAATTCCATATGCAATTTCTATAAGTGTTTTGATAGGCGTTACTGCCTTAATACCAGTTGTTGGCTCATTCATAGGAATTATAGTTGGTGTAATATTAATAGTTGCTGTAGAACCAATTAAAGCAATTGTATTTGTAATATTTGTATTAATATTACAACAAATTGAAGGAAATTTAATATATCCAAGAGTAGTTGGAAGCTCAGTTGGTTTACCTGGAATGTGGGTATTATTTGCTGTAACTGTTGGTGGAAGTTTAGCAGGAATTTTAGGAATGTTAATTGGTGTTCCTGTTGCAACAGTAATATATACATTTTTGAGAGAAGATGTATTAGAAAAAGAAAAGTTTATTAAAAACAATAATACATAAAAATCAAATTTAAGATGTTTTAATATTACTTATAAGTCAGAAATTGAAATTAACATTGACTTTTTACATATAACAATATATAATATTTATGGATAAACGTGTTTTACTCCGTTCATCTAAGTACGAACATACATGCTTTTAGAGGGCAATTGCCCAAGGAGGAAAAAATGTACGAAGAAATGTTGGAAAAAATGTTAAGCAGTTATGTGACCTTAGAAGACTGGAATGAGTATAAGGCCTGGTTTGAGAATCGGCCGCCCATCATTACGCCTGAAAGGTTTCTTTCTGGAGAAAGGCTCACAGAAGAGGAACTCAAGGCCGATGCAAAAGTCACACAGGATTTTGTGAGAATTGCTCACCATGTGGCTGCCACTTTGGATGAAGAAGACATCATCCATGATTTGGTTCTGCTTATGGCATACGAAGAAAACCAGCATCCGGAATATTTTGGATGAACATACATCCATTAAATCCCAATAAAAGGCTTCATCTGCCATAATATTGGGTTAGCCACTCCCCATAGGAGTGGCTATTATCATTTTGATGATTATTTATAAATACAAAAAGTTTTCTGAATTTTATTATAAAAAGAAAACTTTTTTTATTTTATATTGTATAATTAGTGTAATAAATAATTATTTATATTGAAAGAAATGTGAGGGCACAAAATGATATCATTAAAAAACGAATGCGAAGAAGATAAAGAATTATACAAAAAATTTTTAGATGGAAACAACGATGCATTTGGAATACTCATGAACAAACACAAAAACAATTTAATTTATTTCATTTTTAAATATGTAAAAAATGAAGATATATCTGAAGATATTTATCAAGAAGTAGTACTTTACATTCTTTCTAAAAAAGAGGTATATGATTTTAAATATTCCTTTAAAACTTTTATTTACACAATCGCAAAATCAAGAGCTTTAAACTATCTAAAAAAAGAGAAGAAGCAAATAAATTATGAAAGCAATTTTGAAAATATTTCAGTTGAAGAAAATTTACTTGAAGATATCGTTTTTTCAAAAGAAAGACAAGAAAAAATAAAGAAAGTAATAAGCAAGATGAGTGAAGATTATCAAATGGTAATTTATTTAGCTATAATTGAAGATTTATCATATAAAGAAGTTGCTAAAATTATGGATAAAAGTGAATCAAAAATAAAAAATTTATTACATAGAGCCAGAATCAAATTACGAAAATTATTAATTGAAGAGAAGGTGGTAGAAATGAAAGAAAATAAAGTTGTTAAATTTTTATCAATTATAATCATTATTGGAATTTTATCAACAGGAATTGTTTATGCAAGTAATAAGATTTTAAATCATTTAAAAGGAAAAGCAAGTATAACTCCAACAACAACAACTAATTTGTCAGAAATGGACACAAATAAAGTATGGTGCGGAACATTTAATCTAGTATGGAATGATTTTATGAATGATGTTATTGGAGGAAAAATTGAATTTGAAGATGGACCATCAAGTTTAGCAGATGAACTTAATAAACAATCTTTTACTGTAGATCAATTGAATTCTAATTCATATTATAAAAAACATGGTTGGGCTACAACAGAATTAAAAACAGAAATTGAGAATGGTATTAAAGAAAAGTTTAATGAAAATAGTGAAATGTTGGATAAAGTTGAATGGGATAATCCAGAAGGATATGTTTTATACTGTATGTTAAAAAAAGAATTTAATTATTTAGAAAAATTTCCAACCTTAGATGATGCAAATTTTAAAGATTCTCAAGAAAAAGTAAAATATTTTGGAATAAAACCAGATACAGCACAAACTGCAAGTAAAAATGTTGATATTTTATTTTATAATTCTAAAACTGATTTTGCAATTAAATTAAAAACAAAAGAGGGGGAAGAGGTTTATTTATATAGAACAACTGGTAATGGTAAAAGTTTTGATGACAATTATAATGAAATGATTGAAAAAAGTAATAATTATACAGGAAATAAAACTTGGGACAAAAATGATGTATTGATGATTCCATATATAAAGGTTCAAGATGAAATTAATTATGATGAATTATGTGGTAGATTTATTAAAGGAACTCAATGGTATATTAGACAAGCTTTACAAACAATTGATTTTGAATTAAATAATTATGGTGGTAGTGTAAAAAGTGAGGCTTTAATTGAAGCTTTAAGGCAAGGAATTTTAAACATTAATAGAGAATTTATATTTGATGATGATTTTATTTTGTATTTAAAAGAATCTGATAAAGAAAAACCATATTTTGCATTAAAAGTTGACAATTCAGATGTTTTGGTTTCAAGTGATGAACAATAAATTTTGATATAATTTAAAACAACAATTGTATAAATGTTATTATGGTTAAATATGAGAGAGTAAATCTAAAGATTTGCTCTCTATTAACAATAAAAATTAATAATTAAATATAAAAGAATTTATAAAGTAAAGTATTATTAAATTTACTTTACTAGATTTAGTGAAAAAATAGAAGAAGATAGGGGCAAATGGTCTTGAGAAAGTGTAAAAAAGAAATATACAACATTGCACAAAATCAAAGTTTTGTGTAAAAAGAGATAGGAGCAATATATAAAACAGCCATAAACCTCTACTTCTACTATTTCAAGGCTTTTGACTGCTTTATAGCTATTAATATTCTATTATATATCTTTATTTTTTATTTATATCTATATTATTATAATCTTTTGTATTGCTTATTATATCAATGTTTATATGACTTATTAAAATCAATTTTAAGTCATTTTTTTATTTTACTTATATAATTTGTTATTTAATTTATTTTTAATCTGTTATTTTAATTTGTATCTATAAAATTTTTTTCATTATATCAATTATTACTTTATAATATGAAAAATTTTTCAAAAATCTCCAAAGTGCCTATTTCTCTATATTCGCCTTATTTTACGGACAACAAACTATATGCCTAAAAAATAAAAACGCCTTAAAATCGATTCTCGTGCGTCGCTTTTTTGGCACTTTTTTGCATATCTATATATGATAGTAGTTTCTTCAAAAAAATCTACTTTTTAATGATAATTTTCTAAAATCAATATTTACCCTTAATTTTTAAACAAGTAATTTATCAATCTAAAAATAAAAAAGGCTTAAAATCGATTTTAAAAGGTCATTATTTTGTATGTTTTTAGTTTGTAATACAGTTATTGCAATTATTATAGAACTTATTGGATTATAGTACAAAATGCAAATATTATATTAATTAGAATATATAAATCTGCAAACGAAATTCATTAAAATCAAAATTTATATAATAAATGATTAATTTTACATTTCAATAATTAAAATTGCTTAAAAACGATTTTGAACTTAATGAAACAATAATTTAATTAAAATATTATATAAATTCTATAAAAAATCACCAAATAACAAATTTTCGTTTTTTAGTATTACAATGTTTGCATTACAAAATTATAATTTATGATTTTTTATAATTTTCTATAAATATATTTTTGAATCTTAAAATTTATTTTTAATATTAAAAAAATTTTTTATTTATAAATTTATTTTTCTTAAATTAAAGATTGCACAAAATTTTATTTAATATATTTTTATATATTAAATAATGTACTATCCCCCCTACTCTACCGATTTTTATATAATTCTAAAATTAAAAGATTAGTTCCATTTCAAACTAATCTATAATCTTTTATTTTTTTACTTTATATTTTAACTGAACATAAGAATTATGTAATTGTTTAAATTCAATAAGTTCCAATGCTTTTAATTTATTCAATTCTTTTGAACTGCTAATTGATTCACCATCAATTAAAGTAGATACATCTTTGCCTCCAACTAATAATGGAGCAATTACTATGTTTACATAGTCAATTAAATTGTTTCTTAAAAATAGCCCGTTAAGATTTCCTCCAGATTGAATTGTTAGTCTTTCAGCATTATATTTACTATACAAATCTTCTAATAATTTTTTTAAGTCTAATTTTTCATAATATAGAATATCTAAATTGTCATATTTACTCTTTAAAGAATATGCAATATGATTTTTATTTGTAGTAACTAATATTAAACTTTCTACCCAGTTGCATATATAATCTATTCCATTT
>CALXAA010000010.1 GCA_944386165.1 uncultured Clostridia bacterium | reverse complement strand
CTCCAAAAGAAATAGATGATTTAATAGAAAATATGAAAGATATTGTAGCAAGAGGAATTAATTTTTCAGTCAATTAAAACTGAATTTTCAGTTCAGAGCAGTCACTACCTGCTCTGTTTATTTTATGCACAAAAAAAGATATGTGTCACTACCACATATCTGGTGTTGCTCAATGAACGGCTACATTCACTTAAGCTATTATTAGTATAGCATTATTTTTAATATTTGTCAAATAATTTTGGAGAATTTTTCATATTAAGTAGTACGGAAAACTTAAGTCCTGTGGGCTTTAAAAATTCCCGTTTTTGTTCAAAGGAATTTATATTTTTATATAAATTGCAAATATTACAATCATTACAAATCTCAATACGATTTTCAAAAATCAATTTCAAAGTATTAATAAACTCAAAATTATTTATAGAAATTTTAGGCAAATGTAAAAAGATCTTTTTTGGCAACAAATTAATTATAGTATTTAAAACATAATCATTTTCAGAAAAAGAAATATCAGACAAATACTTTGTATTTTCAATATTTTTATTAACTTCAACAATATTCAAATCTTTATCTAAAATTATTATTCCAAAATCAGAAGAAACAAGGTGGAGAATAGGGGTTAATGGAAGCTGAGAATTTATATATAATTTAAGCAAGGAAACAAATTCTAAATATTCTTTTTCTATAATAAATTCATTAACTGAAAAATCTATTAGTTCATTCAATAAGTTTCTATAATTAGTTAAACGAAAATTTATAAATCCTGTTAAAATTATTGACTTGTGTGTAGAAATATAGTCATAAAAAGCGTCAAACAAAAGCATTTGCCTATTTTGAAATGAAAATTCGCTATCATCACAAATATTTTCTTCACAAAGTTCTAAAATTTTTTCTAATTCATAATTATCAAAGTAAAAATAATTTGATAATAAAATGTTTTTTACTATTTTATTTTCAAAATTATCAATTACTAAATAGCTAAAAATAGTTGCAAGTTTTGTATAAAAAAGCTCATTATCAACACCTTTATAATGGATTATTATATTTTTATAATTTTTGAATTCATTACAAGAATAAAAAACATTTAACATGTTAAAATCTTTGAATTCGTTTTGTAGATATTTTAAAATATTTTCATTATTTGTTTTTATACATAATGAACTCATCACATAATCCTTTCTAAAATCTCATTTTGTATAGTATTTACTTAAAATTTAATTTTATACAATGACTATGATATAATATTCTAAAAAATAGAAAGTGTGAGTAAAAAAACTAGCTTCGTAATAACGAAGCTAATTTAATTTTGTATATATGTGATAATCAATTTCTGGAAAAACACAATCCTTTTTTTCAATATCTTTTAAAAATTGAATATCAATTCTTTTTCTTTTAATTTGATTATATAATTTTGTAAATCTTCCAATATGATTAACAATACGTTTTTTTGCATAATCAACCATTGTACCATTTGTTATAATAAATAACCAGTCACTACTTTGAGCAAGTAGTAATTCACGAGCTGCTTGGTTTAATGCTCTTTTTACAATTCCAGTAGCATTTGGATATTTGGTTGCAAGTTCTATCATTCTGCTACCAGCTTTATGAAGGTGTCTGTGAGCATAGTCATTTGTTGGGTTTAACCAAACACCACTATATCCATTTGCACCCCAACTTGATCTACAAGGTTGGCATACTTGAATATTTGGATATTTATCAATATATTCAGATGGTGTAATTAATTCAAAATTGCAATCATCATAATATATTTTTTTGAACAAAATATATAACCAGTATGGACCTTCATACCACCAATGTCCATATAATTCTGCATCATAAGGGCATAAAATAATTGGTGGAACATTCATATATTTAGATGCATTTTCAATTTGTTCATTTCTAGAATTAAAGAAGTGCCCAGCTTGTTTTTCAGCAGAATCTTTTGCCCATTGAACATCATAAATATCTTTTTGTTCTGTTTTTCCTGTTATTCTATAATATCTAATTCCAGTATGTACTCTAACTCCATTGTGGGCTATATAAGGTTTTATATAATCATAATCTGCATCATAACCAATATCTCTATAAAATTCTCTGTAATTAAAATCTCCAGGATATCCATTTATTGAACTCCATACTTGTTGAGATGATGTTATATCTCTTCCAAAACAAGTTAATCCACCAGGTGATGTAATTGGGGCACATGTTCCATAAATAGGTGTAGGATCTGCATATAATACACCATGTGATTCTACTATAGCATATTCTATACCAAATTCTTTTAAGTATTTGTCTGCTTCTGGAATGTATCCACATTCAGGAAGCCAAATTCCACGAGGTTTTCTTTTAAAATATTTTTCATAAGTTTGTACACCAACTGCTATTTGTGCTCTAACTGTTTCTTCATTAACATATAATATTGGAAAATAACCATGTGTTGCACCACAAGTAATTATTTCTAATACGCCAATATCTTGAAAGTGCTTGAATTGTTCTATTAAATTACAATTGCATTCATCTCTAAAGAAATGTAAATCACTTGAATATCTATCATAATAATAATGTGATAGTTTGTTTATTCTTTCATTATCTTTTGTTCTTTCAATTTCTTTTTTTGATAGTTCTATTAATTTTTCAAGGTAGTTTATGTATTTTTTTTGTAATAATTTGTTATCTAACATAGAAAGTAGTGGGGGAGTCATTGACATTGTTATTCTAAATTTTACCCCTTCATCAACTAGTTTTTGAAAGTTGTGTAATAGTGGTATATATGTTTCTGAGATTGCTTCATATAACCAAGATTCTTCTAGATAGTCATCACTTTCTGGGTGATGAATAAAAGGAAGATGTGCATGTAGCACAAAACTTACATATCCTTTTTTTTGCATTTTTGCTTCGTTCCTTTCATTTAAATGAGTCGTAGGAAAGTCCTACGACTTTAAATACTTTTTATTTGCTGTGTGGCATTCTGCTTGATTCTAATCCTCTTGAAGATGGATTTGCAAGAGCTTCAAGAACTGATAAGTCTTCGTTTTTATAAATTGCAGTATATAAGCCTTCTAAAATTTCACTACTTAGATAAGGTATTTCAGTTTTTTCTATTAGTGGTAGATTTTTGATTATGTCGAAAATTGATATATTTGTTTCTTGTTTTGTTTTTACATTTCTATATTTAATTGTATTATTTCCATTTGTTTTAAATAGAATGTGATCATTAGGTAATTCTACTGAATTTGACATAGAAACATATATATAATCATTATGGAAGTTTTGGCTAGAGTCGTTATTTTGAGCTTTAGTATTATTGCTATTTATGTTGCTTATTCTTCTTCCAAGTTCAACTCTGTAGTTGCATTTACTGTCATTTACTCTTAAATACCAACTGTTAGCAAAATCGTTTATTGCTATTTCGAAACTGTAGTTCATTGTGTCGTTATGGATTATTAAAACAGGGTATGAGTTGTTAAAGAAATCTTCGCCAAATTGTTTGATGTATTTTTGTCTATCTTTATCAGACATGTCCCAATATACAAATAGTGTGTTTGGGGTTTGGTAAAGAATTCTTACAATTGTTTCATTATATCTATAAGGTAATTCATAATTTTCTATAACACTTACTGGCTTTTTTGTTGCTTTTTTTGCTTTTGGCTTTGGTTTTATTGCTTTTGCTGATTTATATGTTTCTTTTACATTTTTTATTTTAGAGATTGTTATATCTTTTGGTTTGTTTGCTTCTTTTTTGGAAACTGATTTTTTTGCAGTTGTTGAGCTTTTGGTATTTGTTTTTTTCGTGCTTGACGTTGTTTTCTTTGATGCTTTTTTAGATGTTTTTTCAGTTTCAGTTGTTATAGGTTCTTCAGTGACTTTTTTTGATTTTCTAGTTGCTTTTTTTGGCTTTTTCTCATTTTTTTCTTTTGAACCTATTATTTTTTTAGAAGCTTCTTTAATTGTTTCAGCAACTTTAACAGCTATTTCTTTGGCAGAAGTGTTTTTCTTTTTTGTCTTTTTAATCTCATTTTTTTCTTCTTTTTCTGGTACTTTGCTTATTTTTTCTGTTTCTTTTACTATTTCTTTTTTTGTTTCTTTAGTTTTGTTTGGCATTTTTCTCCTCCTATGTAAAAACAGTTTTTCTTTATATTATACTAAATTTGAAATAAATTCAAGGGAATTTATAAATTTAATGAAAAATATTTTTTTGCAATATTTAAATACAAACAACCTCATATCCGATCTTTTGCACTCTAACTAAAATTTCTAATTCAATCACATCACATAAGTTCAAAAAAATCAATATAAAATAGTATTTTTTTGAACTTATAAGAAATAAGACTTTTACTTGACATAAAACTAATCCTATAATATAATATGAATCATAATATAAGCTAAAAGCTTATTGTACATTGAAATGGAAGGTGATAAAAGTTTTGTCCGAATATTAACAACATAAAAAAGGAGCAGATTATGATTTACCACGAACAGTACAATTTGCATAATGGCGACGAAATTATACATTTTCAGCGCTCATTTGTAGCAGCTTGTCCGAAAGACATGTGCAAAATTATCCGGATTAAGGACGAAAATGAAAAGTATGCTAAAATGGGGGTGTATTCAGAAACAACTGGTAAGCCGATTATTCCTGATGAGCCTAGAGAATCACTTGAAATTGTATGTATAACTGGGAATGCTCAGGCAAATCAGAATATGGCTTTTATTGTATCTAAGAACGAAAAGGGCTATGAATTATTCAATTTTGATGGAACAAGATTTATTGAGGGCATCTATAAGAAATATTTGTTTATTTGTAGGCCTTACTCTTATGATGTGAGATACTTACTGCTAACTAACCTTGAAGGAAAGTCTGCAATTTTTAATGAAAAGTGTAAGATTTCTAATATAGGGTGGGTTGATAAAATCCAAGAAAGGGAAATAAATCTAGAAATAAGTAACAATGGTAAAAAAGCCATAACTGATCTTGGAGGAGAAAAAATTTTAGTTCCTTTCTATGACGATTGTAGTCCGATTTATACAGTTAAATATGCCGATAGTATCTATAGGGATTATTATGATTTTAGAGACTATGAAAAAATTTGTACAATTCGTAGTGGAGAAAATTTTGGAATTTACTCTGTAACCAAACAAAAGGAGATTTATCCTCTGAAGGCAAAGTCAATTATTGTAAAAACTCAATTGTTTAGAGCTACAGGTAACACAGTCAAAGTGGCAGGTTATCCAAGACATATTACTAATATTACAATTGTAGACCATAATATGAAGAAACATGTATACGACTTTACTAGTGATTTCGAAGAAGTAGTTAATTCGTATGAAAGTCTTAATTGTATTTATTGCCACAAAAATCATGATAGGTCTGACAGAGGTGATGTGTTTAAAATTTTGGAGTATTCTGATGGACATTTTGTAATGACTGATGAAAATGGTATAATAGAAAAAATAGGAGTGTTTGATAGCTATGAACCAGTAATTAGTCAAGAATCACCCAGATTTATTGGATTTAGAATTCACAAAGGTAACAAACAATCTTATTTCTCAATTGAATATGGTGAATTGGTTGTAGATTTCATAGAAGGTTGATTCAAGACTATATCATCAGTTAAATCTATTAGCTGTTGAAACAAAAACTTTAGAAATTAACTTCCAAGCCCACTATATATTTTCTTTAATTTAGAGAATATATAGTGGGCTTATTTTTTGTTTTATAAAAATTTTCCAGAATCTTTTAAGAAAAAATCACAATAACTCTTGACAAGCTTTTGGTAATATAGTATAATAATTAACGTTACAAGAAGAAGTTATCCACTTCTCACCTTATCTATGTGGAAAAAGGTTAGAAAAAACTTATATTATATGTAATTAAATTACGAAAAAAGTATAATATATTTATGTGGAATTGGCTTGTAACAAAGTCAATTTTTTTATTTTTCTAGGAGGTGTTTTATATAAAACAAGAATTACCAATTAATGGTCAAATTAGAGCAAAAGAAGTTCAATTAATAGGAGAAAATGGAGAAAAACTAGGAATGTTACCAACATCAAGAGCGCTAGAAATAGCAGAAGAAAAGAAATTAGACTTAGTACTAGTTTCACCAAATGCACAAGTTCCTGTATGCAAAATAATGAATTATGGAAAATACAAATTTGAACAAGCAAAAAAAGAAAAAGAAGCAAAGAAAAAGCAAAAAGTACAAGAAACAAAGGAACTAAGAATAACTCCAAACATTGAAGAACATGACTTTGGATTCAAATCAAGAAATGCAAGAAAATTCATAGAAGACGGAAACAAAGTAAAAATAACAGTTAGATTTAGAGGAAGAGAACTAAATAATGTAAAAATGGGAGAAGACGTTTTAAATGAATTTATATCAGCATTAAGCGATGTAGCAGTAGTTGAAAAAAGTCCAAAACTAGAAGGTAAAAACATGTTTATAATACTAGCTAAAAAAGCTAATTAAAGCTTATAATATAAAAAACAATTGAAAGGAGCAATTACAATGCCAAAATTAAAAACAAATAAAGCTGCAAAGAAAAGATATTCTTTAACAGCAACAGGTAAAGTAAAAAGAACAACAGCTAATAGAAGACACTTATTAGCAAACAAAACAAAAAGACAAAAAATGTCTAGCAGATGTCCAAAAGCATATGCAGATAAAACATGTGAAAACACAATAAAGAAATTATTACCATACGGTAACTAAAAATAAGGAGGGAAAAGAACAATGGCAAGAGTAAAATCAGCAATGACAACAAGAGCAAGACACAAAAAAGTATTAAAACAAGCAAAAGGATATTATGGTGCAAAACACTATAGATTCAGAAATGCAAATCAAGCAGTATTAAAATCATTATCATATGCATATGTTGGAAGAAAAGACAGAAAGAGCGACTTTAGAAAACTATGGATAGCAAGAATAAATGCAGCAGCAAGAATGAATGGAACAACATATAGCAAACTAATATCAGGATTAAAGAAAGCTAATGTAACAATAAACAGAAAAATGTTATCAGAAATAGCTATAAATGATCCAAAAGCATTCACAGAAATTGCTACAATAGCAAAAAATGCATAAATTTTAAATAAAAAGAAAGGAGGTCTTTATTTGAAAAAATCAAATAAGACCTCTTTGTGTTTTAAATTATATAAAAGGAGAAACGAGAATTAAATAAAATGAATATTGGAATAGATATAGATGGAGTATTAATAGATTTGGAAAGAACAACTATTGACTGTGGAACAAAAATGTGTGTAGAAAAAAATATTCCAATAAAAATAGATTTAAGCAAATATTGGGAAACTGAAAAATTTAATTGGACACAAGAACAAGACAATGAATTTTGGAATGAATATTTATTTACATATGTAGTAGAAAGTCAAACAAGAGCATTTGCACCACAAATAATAAATAAATTGCAACAAGAAGAGAACAAAATTTATATAATAACAGCAAGAAATGAAGAAGGATTACCACCAAAGTATTATGGTCAAATGCAAGAATTAACAAAAAAATGGTTAGAAAAAAATAATATAAAATATGATAAAATAATATTTACAACAGATAAAGAAAAATTAGAAAAATGTATTGAAAACAATATAGATATTATGATAGAAGATAGCCCAAAAAACATTCAAAATATATCAACAAAAGTAAAAGTCATAAAATTTGATTGTCAATATAATAAAAACATATCTGGAAAAAATATAATAACAGCATATAGTTGGTATCATATTTTTGATATTATAAATAAAATAAAGAAAGGAGATTATGATATAAAATAATATATCATATAAGAAAAAATGGCAAAAATATTAGAAGATATATCAAGAACATTTAATGAATTTTTATTATTACCAAATTTAACAGATGAAAGATGTATACCATCAAATGTATCATTAAAAACACCACTTGTAAAATTCAAAAAAGGAGAAGAACCAAAATACTCAGCAAATGTACCAATGGTATCTGCAATAATGCAATCAGTATCTGGAGAAAAAATGGGAATTGCACTAGCAAGAGAAGGAGGAGTTGCATTTATATTTGGATCTCAATCAATTGAATCACAAGCAGAAATGGTATATCATGTAAAAAAACATAAAGCTGGTTTTGTTGTAAGTGACTCAAATGTAAAAAGTGGAACAACTCTAAAAGAAGTAATAGAATTAGTAAAAGAAACAGGACATTCAACAGTAATGATTACAGAAGACGGAACAGCAAATGGAAAATTTTTAGGACTTGTTACAGATAAAGATTATAGAGTTTCAAGAGATGATATGAATGCTCCAATAGACAATTTTATGACACCAAAAGAAAATGTAATATGGGCAGAAGAAGGAATCAACTTAGTAGAAGCAAATGATATAATATGGGAAAAGAAAAAAGAATGTTTACCAATATTAACAAAAGAAGGAAACTTAAAATATTTAGTATTTAGAAAAGATTATGAAGAAAGAAAAAATAATCCTAATTCATTATTAGATGAAAATAAAAGATACATAGTAGGAGCGGGAATTAATACAAGAGATTATGAAGAAAGAGTACCAGCATTAGTAAATGCAGGTGTAGACATACTATGTATAGACTCATCAGATGGTTATTCTGTATGGCAAAAAAATACAATTAAATTTATTAGAGAAAAATATGGAGACTCAGTAAAAGTTGGAGCAGGTAATGTAGTAGATGCAGAAGGCTTTAGATATCTTGCCGAAGCAGGAGCTGACTTTATAAAAGTCGGAGTAGGAGGAGGATCTATATGTATAACAAGAGAAACAAAAGGAATAGGTAGAGGACAAGCAAGTAGTTTACTTGATGTTGTTGCAGAAAGAGATAAATATTTTGAAGAAACAGGAGTATATATTCCAATCTGTTCAGATGGAGGAATAGTACATGACCATCATATTACAATTGCATTAGCATTAGGAGCAGATTTTGCAATGATGGGACGTTATTTTGCAAGATTTGACGAAAGCCCAACAAGAGTTGTTAGAATAGACAATAATTTTGTTAAAGAATATTGGGGAGAAGGATCAAATAGAGCAAGAAATTGGCAAAGATATGATATGGGAGGAGACAAAAAACTTTCATTTGAAGAAGGCGTTGATTCCTATATTCCATATGCAGGACCATTAAAAGATAATCTTGCAATAACAGTTGCAAAAATAAAATCTACAATGTGTAATTGTGGTGCAATTACAATTAAAGAATTACATGAAAAAGCAAGACTTACAATAGTGTCAAATGTAAGTATTGCAGAAGGAAAAGCACATGATGTAATTCTTAAAGAAGTAGATAAACAATAGTTGTCAGTGGGGACGGAGATTTTGACAATATTGTCAAAATCTCCGTCCCCACTGACAACTTTTTCTGTTTTGGAACCGACCCCAGTTAGTTAGTTATTCTTTTTTCATTTTTGGTTTTGATATTAAAGAAGCAATATACCCGAAAAAAACTGCAGCGGCAATGCCTCCGGCAGCAGAAGTGACGCCACCAGTAAAAGCACCTATCAGACCAAATTCTTTAACACCTTTAATAGCACCTTTTGCTAAATTATAGCCAAATCCAGTAAGAGGAACAGTAGCACCAGCTCCTGCAAAATCTACTAAATATTGATAGATTCCTAGACCTCCAAGTATTGCACCAGTAGTAACAAAAACAACTAAGATTCTTGCTGGAGTAAGTTTTGTTTTATCAATTAAAATTTGACCAATAACACAAATTAATCCACCAGTAACAAAACATTTTAATAATTGTAACCAATCAAAATTTTGCAACCAATCCATAAAATCACAATCCTTTCCTAATATACCATTGTTTAGCATGTTATATTTCTATACTAATTGCGTGTGCAATTCCAGGAATTGATTCACCCTGTTGAGAAGAAGTTGAATTCATTAATGCACCTGTTGCTATTAATAATAATCTTTTTATTTTTCTCTCTTTAAATTGTTTAAAGAAATATCCAGAAAATACAGTAGCACAACAACCACAGCCACTTCCTCCAGAATGAGTATCTTGTTTTTCCTTATCAAAAATCATAACACCACAATCATTATAATTTGCTTTTATGTTAAAACCTTTATCTTCAGCAAGTTCAATTAAAATTTCTTTTCCAATATATCCTAAATCTCCAGTAATAATTGCATCATAATAATTTGGTGAGCGACCTGTATCATTAAAATGGCAAATTAATGTATCTAATGCGGCTGGTGCCATTGCAGCACCCATATTATTAGCATCTTTAATTCCCATATCAACAATTTTTCCACTAGTAATATGAGTTATAAAAGGGCCTTCACCTGTTTTAGATAAGATTGCACTACCTGCACCAGTAACAGTCCATTGTGAAGTTGGAGGACGTTGATTTCCAAGTTCTAATGGAAATCTAAATTGCTTTTCTGCACTACAAAAATGACTTGAAGCGGCACATAAAGCATGTTTGGCACAAGCCTCTACAATTATGGCCCCTAAACTTAACCCCTCAACAAATGTTGAACAAGCTCCAAAAATTCCTAAAAAGGGAATGTTCAATTCTCTTAGTCCAAAACTAGAAGAAATGCACTGATTTAATAAATCTCCAGCAAAACAATAATCTATATCTGATGAAGGAATACCTGATTTAGAAATACACATTAAAACAGTTTCTTTTATAATTTTACTTTCAGATTTTTCCCAAGTTTTTTCTCCCCAAAATTCATCTTCTAAACATTGATCAAAATATTGTGAAAGTGGACCATTTGATTCTTTAGGACCAACTATAGAAGCAGTACTTATAATAACAGGTGGTGTATTAAATTTGATAGTTTGTTTTCCTAATTTTTCCATAAATACCTCCTTTTTATTTAAACAAGTGTAATTGATTGTGTATTAAAAATTAAATAAATTATACCAACAATAATAGATGTAGAAATCCCAAAAACAAGAACAGGACCAGCAACTGTAAACATTTTTCCTCCAACACCCATAACATATCCTTCTGACTTATATTCCATTGAAGGAGAAACTATGGAGTTAGCAAAACCAGTGATCGGAATTAATGAACCAGCACCTGCGAATTTTCCAATTTTATTAAAAATATTAAGACCTGTTAAGAAAGCACTAATACCAATTAAAATAATTGAAACAACAGTTCCAGAAATATCTTGAGAAATACCTCTATTTTTACATATGAACAATATAATTTGACCAATTGAACATATTAATCCACCTACCCAAAAAGCATTGAAACAATTTTTTAAAATAGGGGAATTTGGTGATTTTTTTTCGACATAATTTTGGTAATCTTTTTTTGAATCTAATGGTTTCATAATGACCTCCAATCTAATAGAATTTTTTACTATTATTTCCAATAAAAATACAAGTATACAAAATTTTGTTAAATTTTTATTACAAAAATATTACAAAAATATTACAAATTAAACAATAATATTACATTTTATCGAAATATATTGACTTTTGGCGTAAAAAAGGTAGAATTATAGTAAACGTAAAAAAATATCGAGGAGAATAAAATGGCTGAAAATTTAGGTTTATACATTGGTAAAGATTTAATTAAATATGCAAAAGTCTCAAAAGAAAAAGACAATGTTAAATTGGAAGCTTTTGGCATTAAATTCTATACTGATATTTCTAAAGCAATAGACCAAATTGTGCAAGAAACTAATAGTAACAATATTCCAATAAGTGTAAATTTAACTGATGAATTATATCAGTTCTTTAGTATGTTTGCACAATTAAGCAAAAAAGACTTAGAAAAAGCAGTAAAATTAGAATTTGAAGCATATTGTACAGAGAAGGGATATAATGCCAATTCTTTTGAAATAAGATATGCTTTTATTGATGATGTTAATGAAATTGAAAAAATTAAAGTTATTAATGTGTCAGAAAACAAAGTAGATCTAAATAAAACAAAAGATATGTTTAATGGCCAGAAATTAGAATCAATTTCACCACTTCCAATGATTTTGCCAAATTTAATAAAAATTGATGACTCAGAAAATGTAATGATTGTAAATTTAGAAGATAAAACAACAGTTACAACTTTATATGGAAAATCTGTTGGAGATATACAAATTTTCGACTTTGGAAGCAATGAAATTCTTGATAAGATAAATCAACAAGAAGATTCATATGCAAAAGCTTACGATATTTTGCGTAATACAACTATATATACAAGTGATACTCAATCTTTTCCAGAAGTGGAAAGTGAAGGAGATAAATACTTAGAAGAAATTATGCCAACAATATATAATATTGTTGGGGCAGTACAACAATTAATTAATGATGGACTTGATAAAATAAGTAGAATTTATATTACAGGAACTCTTTCAAATATAAATAATATTGATTTATACTTCCAAGAATACTTGGGAGATATAAAATGTGAAATTTTAAAGCCATATTTTATCCAAAGTAGCTATAAAGATGTTAATGTTAAAGAATATGTTGACGTAAATTCTGCAATATCTTTAGCTTTACAAGGAATTGCACCTTCAATAAATGGAATAAATTTTAAGCAACTACAACTAAAAGACAAACTTAATGTTAGTATTGATTTATTTCCAAAACAGAAAAAAGCAGGTGGTTCAAACCGTTCTCTAAAATTGAATATGGATAGCTTTAAAACAGAAATGTCTAAAACTGAAATTTCAATTTTAAGATTATGTATATCAATACTTATTTTTATTATTGTCTATATTGTATTTTCTAATTTACTGTTAAAACAAATAGAAGATAAAGAAGTTGAAGTAAAATCATTAACAGCATCTATAAAAAATGAAATTACAAAAGTTACAACAGACACTAGCAAATTAAATAGTAAAGCAACAGAATATTCAACACTAATTGAACAATTAAATACAATAAATGACAAAATTAGTGAAGTGAATGAAAATAGAGATTTAATACCAAATTTATTAAATCAAATTATGACTGTTATAGATGAAACTGTTCAAATTACTTCAATTTCAAATCCTACAGGAAAACATATAGTAATTGAAGCACAATCTCCAAAATATCAAGGATTAGGATTCTTTAAAAGAAAATTACAAGTAAATGGTATTTTGCAAAATGTTGTTTCTGGAAGTGGAATTAAACAAGGGGAATATGTAACTGTAACGATAGAAGGTGATTTACCATGAGAAGATTAGTTTTATATTTAGTAGTAGTTTTATTGTTAATATTAGCTGTTTTTATTGTTTTTAAAGGAGTAGATCTTGGAATAATAACAATAAGTAGTTATTTTTCAATAGTAGAGGCAAATGCAGATTTAGAAGACCAGATAGCAGATGCAATAGAGCAAAAAGATGTTAAATATATAGAAGCATTAAAAACACAACAACAGGCTTATAAAACATTAATGTCAGAAAAAGAAAGTTATCAGCAGTTACTACAGTTAGGTGTAGATGAAAATGGTATACCATTAAGTAAAATTCAAGAATATGAAATCGAAAAAATTTGGATAACTCTTGGAAATTATGCTGACAAACAAGGTGTTGACCTAAAAATGGAGATTACGGTAAACAACAGTGTTGCAAAAACATATGATTTAAATTTCACTGTTGTAGGAGAATATATACAAATTGCAGATTTTTTATATGACATTCAAAGAGATAATACATTAGTATTTAAAATTGAAAATTTTAAATTAGTTTCTACTGAACAAATTACAGAAACAGAAACAAACAATACAGAATCAACCTCTGCCCAAAACACTGAAAGTGTGCCAGTACAGGAAAATGTAACAAGTTATGATTTAACTGCAACATTTGTATGTAAAGACATAAGGCTAAATATAGTTGATCCAACTACTGAAGATTCAACAGATGGCGAAGCAACAGATGGTGAAACAACTAATAATAGTACAGAAAGTACAAATACACAACAGGCAACACAAAGTACTGATAACACAACTGAAAGTACTAGTGGAAACTAAAAATACTAATAGTATAATAAGCTAAAAAATGTAAATTAAATTGAGAAAGGAGACATTATGGGAAAAACGATTATAAGAGAAATTATAATTTCATTATTAGTTTGTTTAGCTGTAATATTATTATTAAGTGTAATGTTTTACAATTTTATTCCAAATAACAAAGTACTACCTGAAAAAGTCACATACCAAGCTAGTGAAGAAATAAAAAGTGAAGTGAATTCTGAAGTAGATAATAGTTCAGATTTAATTATAAAAACATATGAAATAACAGCCAGTGACTTGGAAGGGTTTGAAAAAACAGATCAATATAACCCTGGTAGAGCAAATCCATTTGCACCAATTACTAATGAAGAAGAAGAAGTTTCTGGAGATATAAATACAACACCAGGAGAAGATACTTCTGGCGAATCTGTAGGAAATTCAGGAAGTTCAAGTGGTTCAGGAAGTAATAATGGTGGAGGAACTTTGTTTGAAGATGGAAATAGTAAATAATAAAATTAGTATTTCTATATAATTTATGTTATTAAAATTTAAATATATTTGCAAAATTGTTTAAGTTAATGAAAGGAGGTATATTTTATTGAAACAAGATAAAGGTATTTCATTAATTAAATTAGTAATAATTGTTGTTGCTATAATAGTTGCAATAGAACTTGTTATTTTTATAATATTTAAAATTCAACAAAATAATAATGATGAGGAGAATCAAAGTGAATTAACCTCAAATTTATCTGAATCAGAAAAAGAAGATGAAATAATTAGTAAAATTGGATCTGCTTTTGATAAATTAAGAAGTGAGGTTATTGTAAATGTTGCAACAGTTAATGGATATCAGCCAAGCTATTATTATATAGATACAGATAATGTAGAAAAGGGAACTGCTTTTGATTTGAAAAATATTATAATTTCAGAGCTTGGAGAAAACGTAATTGATGAATCAAAAGACAAAATTTCAGAAGTAGACCTTGAAACATTTAAGAAAAATGAGGGAGAGGTTTTGGACATTACTGATGGATATCATGTATATTTAAGTAATGGGGAAGTAGAAAATGAGAAATTTATAACAATAGTTTATAAAGATTCTACTTTCTGCCATGGGATGGCATATTATGATACAGAAAATAATTTAGTATCTGATACAACATTAGCCTATTTCCCAGTATTAGTTGCTCAAATAAGATTAACTGCAGATGATGCAAGTTACTATTTAGAGCCAATAAAAAGTATAAATTAAAATAAAAAAGAAAGGAATTAAAAGAATTATGAAAAGAAATCAAAAAGGTGTAACCTTAATATCATTAGTTATTACAATAGTAGTTATGTTAATTATAGCAGGAGCTGCAATAGCAACTCTAGGAGGAGACAATGGACTTATAACAAGAGCAAGAATGTCAAGATATAGTTCTTCAGAAGCAGAAGTTATTGAAAGAATGACAACAGGATTTAATACAGTATTTGCAGAAGTAAATACAAGAACAGCAATTGAAGTTGGACATCAACCATCAGAATATAAAGAAGAATATGTTCCACTACTTATAGAAGATTTAGGTGGAGCAGGAGCAGTTAATGATTTAACATCTACAACAAAAGATGCACCATCAACAACATATGAAAGCATTAAAGATCAACTTCAAGATGACAAATACAATTTATATTTTAATGGAAATACATTAGTAATTCTTTACAAAGATGCAACATTTGCTTTAGGAGTTCCAACAACTTCTACAACATATCCTGTTCAGACAATATCAACATCAACAGAATTCCCAGTAGATAGCCAATACTCAATGCTAGTTGGACAATTTGTATTTACAAAAAGCTCAGTTTCATTCATAGAACCAATAAAAACTGTTATGAAATAATTAATGCATCAGGCATATACCTAAGTATATGCCTGATATAATATAAAATTTAATATACTAAAATAGGGGGTATGTTAGCTTATAAGCTAACAAAAAATGCAATGAACTTATTATTATATGCAATAATCTTTGTATGTGGTGCAATGTTTGGAAGTTTTTACACTTTAGCAACATATAGAATACCAAAAAATATAGATATAGTAAAAAAACATTCATATTGTCCAAATTGTGGTCACAAATTAGGTGTATTGGATTTAGTGCCAATATTAAGTTATATATTTCTAGGGGGAAAATGTAGATATTGTAAACAAAAAATAAGACCAAGATATTTAATATTAGAAATATTAAGTGGGATTATGTTTGTTTTATTAGCTTATACATTGAAAATAAATGCTTATACATTAAATTTACAACAAATAATTTTATTTGCATTTATGATATTATATTTTACTGCAGTAATTCTTATTTCTGCAATAGATAAAGAATATAGAAATATTAATAAAAAGGTTCTTGCATATGGAATAATCATATCTCTTTTATATATGATATATCTATACGTAATAGAGCCAACTAGTATATATAGATATGCTATATATTTAGCAGTATATATTATTTTAATAACCACAGACACATTTATGCTTAGAAAATTTGCAGAAGAAAATTATATAATAAATTTAGTAATATTTTTTACTATGATTACAATGTTTGTTGAGTATAAAATATCAACAATAGTGTTAATTATTTTTTTAATAGAAATTATATTTTACTTAATCATAAAAAATTTAAGAAAATCCAAAAATGGGAATAAACCAATTAAATTTGAAGAGATACCATTAGGATTTTATTTGGGTGTAAGTAATATAATAACTTTATTTATAATGAATACTATAAATTTATTTATTTAAAATGGAGGAATTTATGAAGTCAGAAAAAGGAATTTCATTAGTTTCATTAATTATTTATTTACTTGCAATAACTGCTACTGTAGCAATTGTAACAAGAATTTCTGCATATTTTTATAAGAACATGGATGTAACTACAGATGATACATTATCTAATTCTGAATTCATAAAATTTAATTCATATTTTACAAAAGATGTAAATTTGGAATACAATTATATAAAAGAAGTAGATGAAAAAGGTACATATATTATTTTTGAAAAATCAAATCATCAATATACATTCTTAGACAATGCAATATATATGGATAATGTAAAAATCTGTTCCAATATAGATAGTTGTGTATTTACATATATAGACAATAAAAATGTAAGAGTAGATTTAGTAATTAACAATAAATCATATATAAATACATATAGCATTTTATAACTTAATGAAAGGAATGGTTACAATGGAATTCAAAAGAAGACAACCAATTGGAGTCGAACTAGTAAAAAGAGGACTTGTAACAGAAGATGATGTTAGAAAAGCTTTATTAGAACAAAAAAAATCTCCAAATAGAAAATTGGGAGAAATTATTAAAGATATGAATATTTGCGATCCTCGAGCACTTATACAAGCAATAGGTGAAGTTATTGGAGTTAAAGGTGTAATATTAACTGATGAATCTATAAAATTAAATGTACTTGATTATATTTCTCTTGAAATGGCAAAAAGATATAGTGCAATTCCTTTTGATATAGAAAATGATAAAATTAAAGTCTGTTTTGCAGACACAACAAATAAAAGAACATTTGAAGCAATAAAGATGTTGATGTTAAATAAAGGATTAATTGTAGATCCATATGTTACTTATTCAGACATTATAAATGACATCTTAAATAATATAGGTAATTCTTCTACAGATGATATTAAAGATATGGGACAAGAATCTAATATAACAGAATTAGTAGATTCAATAATTAGAAATGGTATGAAACAAAGAGCAAGTGACATTCATATAGAGCCTCAAAAAGATCAAATAAGAGTAAGATATAGAATTGATGGTGAGCTTTTTATTGCTACAACAATTCCTATTGATAAATTATCACAAGTAGTAGGAAGATTAAAAGCTATATCTAATATGCATCAGGAAAAACAAGAATCACAAGATGGTAGAATTTTGATATATGAAAATTATAATATTCGTGTATCTTCGCAAAGAAATGTTTATGGAGAAAAATTTGTACTAAGACTTTTAAAGAAAAATAATTCTATAAAAAGTATATTTGACTTAGGTTATCCTGGAACACCAGAAGAACTAAATAGGAGTATTAACAAAAGAAACAGTATTACAGTTATAGCTGCTCCTACAGGAGAAGGTAAAACAACTTCTCTATATAGTATGTTAGATTATTTAAATAAACCTAATATAAATGTAACAACAATTGAAGACCCAGTAGAAATTCGTATGGAAGGATTAAACCAAATTGAAGTTGATGCAAAATCAACTTTTGCTGGAAACTTAAGAACAATTTTAAGACAAGACCCTGACATTATATTGGTAGGAGAAATTAGAGATAAAGAAACAGCTGAAATTGCAATGCAAGCAGGTCAAACAGGACATTATGTATTATCAACAATACACACAATTGATGCAATAGAGGTTATTACAAGATTAAGAAAAATTGGAATTTCAGATTATGATATAGCAAGTACTCTTTCAACAGCTATTTCACAAAGACTTGTTAGAAGAATATGCCCATATTGTAGAAAAGAAAGAGAATTTACAGAAGATGAAATTAAAGTTATTAAATCAATAGAAAATAGATATGGAATAAATTTTGACTTAAAAGGAAAGAAAACATATTCTCCTGTAGGATGTAAAAGATGCAATAATGTAGGATTTGTAGGAAGAATAGGAGTTTTTGAAATTCTTGATTTAGATGATGAAATAAAAGAATTAGTAATGAATGGAGCTTCAAGTATTGAAATAAGAAAACAAGCTTTAAAAGGCAAATATAAACCATTAGTAGTAGATGGAATTAGAAAAGTTGTTGATGGAATCACAACTTTAGAAGAATTAAATAGAAAATTATTAATATTTTAATTAAAAGAAAGTAGGAGGGTATTATGGTAGATTTTGATTCAATTATAAAAAATGCAATGGACAAGGATGCTTCAGATATACACCTAATTGCAGGACAACATCCAATGTTTAGAATAAAAAAAGCATTAGTTCCACAAGAAAATTCAAAACAATTAAAAGATGAAGACATGTTTGAGATTTGTGATTATATTATAAATGGAAATGCTGATAAAGCAAAAAGTTTTGAACAAACAAGAAAACTTGATACATCATATGTATGTGACGGAACACGTTTAAGGGTAAATATTTCATTTGCAGATGAAGTTCCTGTATTTACTATGAGAATTATAAAAAATGAATTACCACCTTATGAATCTTTAGGTGTTCCTGATGTTGTAAGAAGAATGACTTATCAACCTCAAGGAGTAATATTAGTTACAGGTAAAACAAACTCTGGTAAATCAACAACATTAAATGCATTAGTAAATCATATAAATGAAACACAAAATAAAAAGATATTATCATTAGAAAGCCCAATAGAATTTATGCACAAATCTAAAA
This sequence comes from uncultured Clostridia bacterium, assembly GCA_944386165.1. GTDB lineage: Bacteria > Bacillota > Clostridia > TANB77 > CAG-508 > CAG-269. The sequence goes on along the minus strand of CALXAA010000010.1, from coordinate 33,653 downwards.
ATTCTCTAATTGTACAAAAAGAAGTAGGAAGTGGAAGAGACTGCTTAACATATCATGATGGTGTAAAAAACGCATTAAGAGAAGATTGTGATATCTTAGTAATAGGAGAGATTAGAGACAAAATTACAATGGAAGCTGCAATAGAAATGGCAGAATCAGGACACTTAGTAATAGGAACACTACATACAAAATCTTGTGCTGAAACAATAGATAGAATTATAAACTTCTATGAAGTTCGTGATCAAGTACAAATAAAATATTTATTATCATCATTATTAAAATTGGTAATTTCACAAAGATTACTACTAGGAACAACAGGAAAACTTGAATTAATACCAGAAGTTATGGTTGTTGATAATGTTGTTTCAGGTATAATTAGAAAAGAAAAAATAAGCGTATCAGAAATTGAAGATGCCATACAAAGTGGAGCAGATAAAGGAAGTGTAAGTTTAATAAGCTCTCTTGCAAATTTATTTATAGAAGATAGAATTACACTAGAACAAGCAAAAGCACAAGTAGAAGAAAAGAACTATGAAATGCTTAATAGAACTGTAATGCAATTAAGAATTAGAAAGGGAAGAAGATAATCTATAGAAAGGAGACCAAGTTGATATATGGCAGTATTTATTTATAAAGGCATGACTGATAAAGGTTTGATTGTTAAAAACAAAGTTGAAGAAGAAAACAAACAGAAATTAATGGAAAAATTAAAACAAAACAATATTACACCAATTGATATAGTTCGTGTTGGTTTTGCCTCAACAAATAAAAGTAAAAAAAGAAAAAATATCAGTAATGCAAAAGATATTTTAAAAGATATAAATACGGCACAGTTCACAACAACTCAAACTACTAAAGCACCAAATAGAACAGTTGAAAGAATAGCTATGTATATAGATGCAACAAAAAAAGTAACTGTTAGGGATATTATAATATTTACTCAAGACTTATATTTATTAAAAAAATCAAATTTTAATAATATACATGCTTTAACAACAATAATTCAAAGTACAGAAAATATGTCTTTAAGAGGAATCTTAGAAGATATATTAGCTGGACTTGAAGCAGGTCAATATATGTATTCTACTATGGAATATTATTCAGATGTATTTCCATTTATATACATAAATATGGTTAAAGTAGGAGAACTTTCAGGTTCTCTTACAGCTTCATTAGAACAAGCTGTAAAATATTTAGAGGAATCAACTGAACTAACAAAAAAGGTAAAGAAAATATTAATTCCAAATATAGCACAGTTTATTGGAATAATAGTATTGTTAGTAGCAGGTACTTTAGTTGCAATTCCTCAAATAGAAAACTTATTTGATGAACTTGGTTCAGATGCCAAATTACCGGCTATTACAATGTGGTTTAAAGATTTCTTAGCTAAAGTTATGGAATATTGGCCTATTCCAACTGCAATAGTTGCAGTAATTGTTGGTATAATAGTATTTTACATTAACACTCCTAGAGGTAAATATAATTTTCACTATTTTAAATACAAAATGCCTATATTTGGAGGTTTAATCTTTTCATTAGATTTTTCTAGATTTATACAAGCAATAGAATTAAATGTTACTAATGGAATGAGAATACAAGAAGCACTTGAAGTTAGTAAAAATATTACTAAAAATCAGGTAATGCTGGCATTAATAGAAACTTCAATAAATAATATATTAACAGGTTATTCTTGGATTAAACCATTTGAAGATTCTGGATTGTGTTCAATGATGCAAACAGAAATGCTTAAAATAGGTATGCAAACAGATTTGACAGAAATGTTAGGTAAACTTAGAGAATATATGAATATAGATATAAAAAATACAATGGAAAAAATAACTGCAGTAATGCCTCAAGTTGTTTATTCTGTTGTTGGTGTAGTATTAATATTCTTCGTATGTGTAATATTAGTACCTATTATTCAAGTTTATATGGGAAATTTCTTGTTCTCTGCAGCAGGAGTATAAATATCTGGAGTATAACAAAAAATCGGAAGTTTTAAAACTTCCGATTTTTGATATATTTGTAAAAAGCTCTTTTTATCTCTTTGAGAATTGTGGTGCTTTTCTAGCTTTTTTAAGACCGTATTTTTTTCTTTCTTTCATACGAGAATCTCTTGTTAAGAATCCATTTGATTTTAATGCAGGTCTATATTCTGAATTTGCTTCATTTAAAGCTCTAGCAATTCCATGTCTAATAGCTCCTGCTTGACCAGAAACACCTCCACCATGTACTGAACAAATAACATCATATTTTGCTAATGTATTTGTAACTGTTAATGGTTGTCTAACAATAACTTTTAATGTTTCTAAATCGAAAAATTCTTCGATATCTTTATTGTTTATTGTTATTTTTCCTGTTCCTTCAACTAATCTAACTCTAGCTATTGAACTTTTTCTTCTACCTGTACCTAAGTATGTTATTTTATTTGACTTAGCCATTATTGTTCCTCCTTAAATTAAAAATTCCAAATTTCTGGTTTTTGTGCTTGAAGATTGTGTTCGCTTCCAGCAAATGTTCTTAATTTTGTTGCCATTTGTCTTCCTAAAGAAGTATGTGGTAACATTCCTTTAACAGCAAGCATCATAGCTTTTTCTGGATTTTTTTGCATCATAACAGTTGCAGATGTTTCTTTCATTCCTCCAATATATCCTGAATGATGTCTATAAATTTTTGAATTTAATTTATTTCCTGTTAATTTTGCATCTTTGCAATTGATGATTATAACATTATCACCTGTATCAATATTTGGTGTGAAAGTTGGTTTGTGTTTTCCTCTAAGTAGTTTTGCTGCTTCTGTAGCAACTCTACCAAGTGGTTTGTTTGCTGCATCAATTATATACCATTTTCTTTCAACTTCTGATTTTTTTGCACTATATGTAACATTATTCATGGTATTATCTTTCCTCCTAATTTTTTATATTTTATAATTTATTTATATGAAGTTTAAATTTAAAGCTACCGGGGAGAAGTTTAAATTTAAATCATATTTCCAATATGTACTAAAATATTTTAATACAAAAAGTTGAATTTGTCAATAAAATTCTTAAAAGTTATTGATATTTTTGAAAATGAAATATATAATAAATAGGATTTTGAATACATAGAATTAAATATAGGGGGATAAAATTAGGAAAGGAATATTATAAAATATGACAGAAGAAAAATATAAAGTAAAAAAAGAGAGCTTTATGCAAGGTGTAATAACTATAATGTTTTCTCAAATATTAATAAAAGTATTAGGTTTAATTTACACTTTGTATTTAACAAATAGAGAAGGCTTTGGAGATGCTGGAAATGCTATATATGTTAGTGGCTATCAGATTTATGCATTACTTTTAACAGTGTCTTCAATAGGTGTTCCAAATGCCATATCAAAATTAGTAGCAGAAAGATTAGCAGTTGGAGATAACAAAGGAGCTAACAAAATTTTTAAAGTAGCACTTGCAACATTTGGAATAATTGGAGCAATTGGCACAGTTTTATTATTCCTTTTTGCACATGTAATTGCATATAACTTTATTCAAATTCCAGAGGCAGAATTAACACTAATTGCATTATCACCAGCAATATTCTTTGTTTCAATATCATCTGTATTTAGAGGATATTTTAATGGAAGAAGAACTTTAAAAATTACAGCAAGAGCTCAAACAATAGAACAAATTTTTAAAACACTATTAACAATACTTATTGTAGAATTTGTAGCAATTATAACATCTACATCTACAGAAATGATGGCAGCAGGAGCAAACTTAGCAACTACAATTGCAACATTTTCAAGTTTTGCTTATATGTTTATATATTATAGAACCAAAAGAAAAGAAATTGGAAACGAGATAGAGCAAACAGTTAATTATAAATATGAAAATGTAAAAACAATTATAAAGAAAATATTAATGGTATCAATTCCATTAACACTAAGTTCAATTATGACATCATTTAATAAAAATATAGACTCATTCACTGTAAAAAGAATTTTAAGTACATATTTAGGATCTGAGACAGCACAAACACTTTATGGAATATTAGGAGGAAAAGTAGATACAGTAACAAACTTACCACTTGCAATAAACATAGCATTTTCTACAGCATTAGTTCCAGCAATTTCAGCAGCAAAAGCAAAAAAAGATACAAAAACAGCAACAAAAAGAATATCTTTTTCATTATTAACATCAATGTTAATAGGTCTACCATGTGTTGTTGGATTAGTTGTATTTGCACAACCTATATTAAACTTATTATATCCAAATGCCAACAGTGGAGCAGTATTATTACAATTAGTTGCAATAGGTGTAATTTTTTCAATACTAAACCAAACAATTAGTGGAGCATTACAAGGATTTGGAAAAGTAATGATTCCTGCATTTGCATTAGGAGCTGGATGTGTTGTAAAATTAATTTTAAATTTAATCTTATTAAGAATACCAGCATTAAATGTATATGGTGCAGCAATTGCAACAATAGCATGTCATGCAACAGCTTTTATAATAGTATTTATTGTATTAAAAAAATACATAAAACTAGATTTAGGATTTAAAAAATTTATTTTTAAGCCAGTAATTGCAGCTAGTATAATGGGAATTTGTTCATATACATTTTATTTATTTTTAATAAAAAATAGTATATTATTAGGAAATAAGGCAACAATAATATCAATGCTATTTGCGGTAATTATATATTTCTTAGCAGTAATAGCATTAAAAATTTATAATGAAGAAGATGTAATAATGCTTCCAAAAGGAGAAAAAATCTTGAAAATATTAAAAAAATTCAAAATTTATTAAAAAAAAAGAGGGAATTTAAAATATTTTGGAGAATAAATAAACAGAAAAGTACAGATATTGCTTAGAAACTGCAATATAAGTACATATTATTACAAAAATTTATAGGAGGTAATCACAATGAACAAAGCTGAATTAGTAGCAGCAATGTCTGCAAAAACTGGAGATTCAAAAAAAGCAACAGAAGCAGCAGTAAATGCATTTGTTGAAGTAGTAGCTGAAGCATTAAAAGGAGGAGATAAAATTCAATTAGTTGGATTTGGATCTTTCGAAGTTAGAAAAAGAGCTGCAAGAAAAGGTAGAAATCCTCAAACAAAAGAAGAGATAAAAATACCTGCATCAAAAGCTCCAGTATTCAAAGCTGGAAAAGCATTAAAAGATACAGTTAACAAATAATTATATGAAAAATATATTATTAGGCTAGAAACTATTCTAGCCATTTTTTTTGGTTATATTTTCAAATAAAAATTATGTTTTATCTATTGATTTTGTTGATAATTATTGGTATATTATATATTAGAAATATATACAAATGAAAGGAAAAATGTAGAAAAAAGTGTTAAAAAAAATAAGAGAAAATAAAGGAATAACAGGTGTTGATGCCACTATTGGAGTAGTTATACTAATAATATTCATCCCATTAATCGCAAGTTTATTTTCAAATGTAGTAAACATAAACTTACGAACAAAAAGAAAAGCAACAGCATTAGATATAGCAATTCAAGTAGTTGAAGGAATAAAGATGATGGATTATGACAGTATTATTTCAGGGATAACTGTAGAAGATGCATTAGGAGAAAGTGGAGACTTAAATGCTTCTAGTATACCAAAAGGATACACTGTTGATACAATAGCAGTAGTAGAACAAGATGGATATAAGGAAATAACAGTTTCAGTTGGATATGTACAAAATAATAAAAAAGAATACATTGAATTAAATACAATTATAAGACCAAAAGTAGAAGTAGAAGAACAGATTGAATTAGTTGCAGAAATAACAAATCCAAAAGCTACATATGAAGAAAATGATAATATTGAATATGAAATATCTGTAAGCAATTTAGGTGACACAACATTATACAATGTTCATGTTACATTAGAAAATTTAGAAAACCAATATGGAGAAACATACGCAAATCAAGAATGGGATATTGCAGACCCTTTAACAGCTGGATCAACAGAAAAACTAACCACAAATTTTATAGCAAGAAATGGAATATGGAATGCAAATTTTAAAGTTACAGCAACAACACTGGCTGATGGAGGAGATACAATTGAATACACAAGACAATTATTTGTATATAGATTAACAGTAAAAGAAAAAATGATTGTTAAAATTGAAACAATTAATGACTCACAAAACGACACAGGATACGATTTAGGAGAAACTGTTAATTTTAAAGCAATAATAACAAACACAGGAACATCAACAATTAAAGGAATATCAATAGATTCTGCCAAAGGCTTCGAAGAAAACATAATAGAAAGACTAGAACCAGGAGAAACAAAAGAAGTAGAAGGATACTCATATACAATTAAAGAAGAAGACATAGGAAAAGGAACATTAACATATGCAATTAAAGTAACAACAGCAGAGCCATCATTAGAACAAACAGTAGAAGCAACATTTAAAGTTGCAGACACTATTGCTGTAATAAGTGCTGAATTTGAAGAAACAAGCCAGCCAGTTGAAGGAGATACATATAATTATTATAAAGACCCAAGCATAGATTTCTATATTTCACTAACTAATATAGGAAATTCAAGACTAAAAAATGTTTCTATAAGGCTATATATAGGAAATGATGAAGAAGGACCATATGACTATACTTATGGTTGGATAGAAGACATTGGAATAAATGCCATGAAAACAATTAGAAAAAGTGTATTACCTAGTGACATAAGAATAGAAAACTTTGCAGGAACTAAAGTTGCTTTTGTAGAGATTATTGATGAAAATGGAAATAGAATAAAAAGCAAAAATATTCTTATAGATTTAAGTAATTCAGAAGAGTAATTTTAATAGAAAGGTTAGAAAACTAATGGAAGAAAAAAATTTTGAACAATCAATGCAAGAATTAGAAACAATTGTAACACAATTAGAAAAAGGAGATTTAAACCTAGACGAATCAGTAAAAAAATTTGAAGAAGGAATGAAAATTGCAAAACAATGCAATAGTATGCTAGAAAAAGCAGAGAAAAAAATTACTATTCTTCTAGAAAAAGAAGGCGAATTAGAAGAAAGCAATTTTGTAGAAAACAATGAATAAAAAACTATGATATGTAAGGGGGATACAATGAATGATTTTCAAAAATTTATTACAAATAAATATTTGTATGTTCCATTAATATTATGGTTTTGCATACAGACATTCAAAGTAATATACGAACTACTAAAAACAAAAAAGTTAAATTTTAAAAGAATTATAGGAGCTGGAGGCATGCCTAGCTCACATTCTGCTATAACAATGTGTATATCTACAATGATAGGAAAAAGCGAAGGATTTGACTCAAGCATATATGCTCTTTCCTTAATTGTAGCATTAGTTGTAATGTATGATGCAGCAGGAGTAAGAAGAGCAGCAGGAAAGCAAGCAAAATTATTAAATAAAATAATAGACACACCTGGGCTTAGCAATGTACAGGTACAAGAAAAATTAGTCGAAGTATTAGGACATACACCAATACAAGTTTTGGTTGGAGCACTACTTGGAATTTTCATTGGAGCAATAGCCTGATATTAAGAAAGGAACGTAAAGTATATGACAGATATAGAAATTGCAAAACAATTTAAATTAAAAAATATAGTAGATATAGCTAGTAAATTAAATTTAGAAGAAGATATCGAATTATATGGAAAATATAAAGCCAAAATTTCAAATCCAGAAAAATATAAAAACAAAAAAGATGGAAAATTAATACTAGTAACAGCAATGAGTCCTACACCATTAGGAGAAGGAAAAACAACAATATCAATATCTATTGCAGATGGATTAAGAAGAATAGGAAAAAACTCAATATTAGCATTAAGAGAACCATCACTTGGACCAGTATTTGGAATAAAAGGAGGAGCAACAGGAGGAGGATATGCTCAAGTTGCACCAATGGAAGACATAAATTTACACTTTACAGGAGATATCCATGCAATAACATCAGCAAATAATTTACTATCAGCAATGATAGATAATCACATATATTTTGGAAACGAACTACAAATTAATGAAGTAGTATGGAAAAGATGTATGGACTTAAATGATAGACAATTAAGAGTAATAGAAACTGGTTTATCAGGAGAAAGCAAAATAGTTCCAAGAAAAGATGGATTTGATATATCAGTAGCATCTGAAATAATGGCAATTTTATGTTTGTCTGAAAATATAAAAGATTTAAAACAAAGACTAGGAAATATACTAATAGGATATAACAAAAATGAAGAACCAGTATTTGCAAGAGACTTAAAAGCAGAAGGAGCAATGGCAGTATTACTAAAAGATGCAATAAAACCAAATTTAGTACAAACACTAGAATATACTCCAGCACTAATTCATGGAGGACCATTTGCAAATATTGCACATGGATGTAATTCAATTATAGCAACTAAATTAGCAATGAAATTATCAGATTATACAGTAACAGAAGCTGGTTTTGGAGCAGATTTAGGAGCAGAAAAATTCTTAGACATAAAATGTAGAAAAGCAAATATAAAACCAAATGTAGTTATATGTGTTGCAACAATAAAAGCACTAAAATATCACGGAGGAGCTCCAAAAGAAGAAATTCTAAACGAAAATTTTGAATGTTTACAAAAAGGAATGAAAAATTTATATAAACACATTGACAATATCCAAAATAAATTTGGACTAAATATAATTGTAGCAATAAATAAATATAATACAGACACAGAAAAAGAATTAGAATATGTACAAAAAGAATTAACAAAGCAAAATATAGAATCAAGCATAGTTGAAAGCTGGGCAAAAGGCGGAGAAGGAGCAATAGATATCTCAAACAAAATTATTCAAATGTGTGAGAAAAAAGATAATTTTAAATATATATATGACTTAGAAGACTCTATAGAAGATAAAATAGAAAAAATAGCAAAACAAATTTATGGAGCAAAAGGAATAAAATTAAGTGAACAAGCAGTTAGCAAAATTGAAAAAATAAACAAAATGGGATATTCAAATTTACCAATATGTATAGCAAAAACACAATATTCATTTTCAGATGATGCAAAAAATGTAGAAGATAAGAATGAATATGAAATAAACATAAGAGATATAGACTTAAAAGCTGGAGCAGAATTTATAGTAGCATATGCAGGGAAAATTCTAACAATGCCAGGATTACCAAAAGTTCCAGCAGCAGAAAACATAGATATTAATGAAAACGAAGAAATAGTAGGAATATTTTAAAAAACACATTGAAAGGGAGAATTAAAATGTTAAGCATAATAGTAGCTAAAGCTAAAAATAATGTAATAGGAAAAAACAATAAATTAATTTGGGGATTACCAGCAGAATCAAAAAAATTCAAAGAATTAACAGAAGGCAAAACAGTAATAATGGGAAGAAAAACCTATGAAACATTAGGACAATTTTTAAGAGAAAGAAAAAAAGTCGTATTTTCAAACAACCCAGATTTCAAAGTAAATAGTGAAGACACAGAAGTAGTACATTCAATGTTACAAATACAGCAATATATAGAAGACCAAGAAAATGAATGCTTTGTAATTGGCGGAGCAATGATTTACAATTTGCTAATGCCATATGTAAAAAAAATGTATGTAACAGAATTAGAACAAGACTTTGATGGAGATGCAGTATTTCCAAGAATTAATGAAACAATTTGGAAAGAAGTTTCAAGAGAACCAAGAAAGAAAGACGAAGACCATAATTTAGAATATGAATTCGTTACATATGAAAGGGAAAAATAGTGCCGGTTCTCTTTTTTCCCTCGTATAAAAAGTACGAGGAATTTTTAATTTTCTTTCAAATTTTAATCAAAATTAAAATTTACTATTGCAAAAAAGTAAAAACGTGATATAATAACAAAAAACAAGAACTAGGACAATACAAATAATATAATATCTTTACAGAGAATCAAACACAAGGTGAGAGTTTGAAAGTAAAAATTATTTAGCAAAATTGCTATAAGTTAGTTGTAAAATAATAATCATACAAGTAATTTATGTTATCACCTAGTCAAGTTGCAAAACTGAACATGAATAAAAATCAAAAAGTAAGTTTTGTCGTATATCTGCGTTAAAGATTTTTAAGAGAGTAATCGAAAATTAAGAAAATCATTGCAGAAAATATATAAACAATAAATTAGATATAAAAGATTACTAAGATAGGTGGTACCGCGGAGATAATTCGTCCTAACATACAAAAAAATGTATGCTAGGGCATTTTTTTGTATACAACAAGAAACTAGCACCTAAATTTGCAAATAAAAAAGGAGGAGAAGAGGATGCAAGAACTAAAAATCAAAGGAATTTACAAGCACTTTAAAGGAGACTACTACTTAGTAGAAGATGTTGCCAAAGACTCTGAAACACAAGAAGAATTTGTAGTATACAGGAAATTATATGAAGACTGTGGACTATGGATAAGACCAAAGAAAATGTTTTTATCAGAAGTAGACCACGAAAAATATCCAAATGTAACGCAAAAATACAGATTTGAACTACAAGACATACCAAGCAAAAAAAGGCAAAAATAGAACCGGTACCAAATTGCCCAAGGAAAGACAAAAAGAGAACCGGTACCAAATTGCCCAAAAAAAGGCAAAAAGAGAACCGGTACCAAATTGCCCAATTAACAAAAAGGAGGATTTATTATGTATAAAAAAGTAGAATTAAAAAATGGTTTTGTTGGAATGGAAAGAGAAGTTGCAGAAATGTGGAAGAAAAAAGGAATCATGCAAAAGAATTTTGATATGAATAAAGGCAAAAGATATTTCACATTTTATGATGGACCACCAACAGCAAATGGAAAGCCACATGTTGGACATATTGAAACAAGGGTAATGAAAGATATTATCCCAAGATATAAAGTTATGAAAGGATATCATGTTGATAGAAAAGCAGGATGGGACACACATGGATTACCAGTTGAACTTGAAATTGAGAAGAAACTTGGAATTTCAGGTAAAGAGCAAATTGAACAATATGGTGTAGAAAAATTCGTAAAACAATGTAAAGAAAGTGTATTTACATATGTTCATATGTGGGAAGAAATGACAAATAAAGTAGGCTTCTGGGTAGACATGGATCATCCATATGTAACATATCATAATGATTATATAGAATCAGTATGGTGGGCATTAAAAGAATTATGGAAAAAAGGATTATTATATGAAGGACATAAAGTAATGCCATATTGCCCAAGATGTGGAACAGCACTTTCATCACATGAAGTAGCACAAGGATATAAAGATGTTAAAGATTTAACATGTATAGCAAAATTCAAAGTAAAAGGAAAAGAAAACACATATATATTAGCATGGACAACAACACCATGGACATTACCATCAAACTTAGCATTATGTGTTAATAAAGCATACACATATGTAGAAGTAAAAGCAAATATAGGAACAGATGATGAGCCAAAATACGAAAACTATATTTTAGCAAAAGACTTAGTAGAATCAGTACTAAGAGAAACACCATATGAAATTGTAAAAGAATTTAAAGGATCAGATTTACTTGGATTAGAATATGAACAATTAATGCCATTTGCCAAAGTAGATGGAAAAGCATTTGTAGTAATTCATGGAGATTATGTAACACTTACAGACGGAACAGGAATTGTTCACATAGCACCAGCATATGGTGAAGATGATAGTTTAGTATCAAAGCAAAATGGAATTGCATTTGTAAACTTAGTAGATAAATCAGGAAAATTTGTTCCAGAAGTTGAGCCTTGGGCAGGAAGATTTGTAAGAGACTGCAATGAAGACATCTGCAAATGGTTAGCAGAACAAGGCAAATTATTTAGCAAAGAAAAACATATACACTCATATCCACATTGCTGGAGATGTGACACACCACTTCTATATTATCCAAAAGAAAGCTGGTTTGTTTCAATGACAAAAGTTAGAGACAAATTAGTTGCAAATAATAATACAATAAAATGGTATCCAGACACAATTAGAACAGGAAGATTTGGAAAATTCCTAGAAAATGTAATAGACTGGGGAATTTCAAGAGACAGATATTGGGGAACACCATTACCAGTATGGAAATGTGAATGTGGCCATGAAGAATGTATAGGAAGTATTGCTGAATTAAAAGAAAAAGCAATAAACTGTCCAGAAAATATCGAACTACACAAACCATATATAGACAATGTTCATTTAAAATGCCCAGAATGTGGAAAAGAAATGACAAGATATAAAGAAGTAATAGATTGTTGGTTTGACTCAGGCTCAATGCCATTTGCACAATTACATTATCCATTTGAAAACAAGGAAGAATTTGAAAAACACTTCCCAGCACAGTTCATTTCAGAAGCAATTGACCAAACAAGAGGATGGTTCTACACATTACTTGCAATATCAACATGTTTATTTGATAAAGCATCATATGAAAATTGTATAGTATTAGGTCATGTTTTAGATGAACATGGACAAAAAATGTCAAAATCAAAGAAAAATGGTGTAGACCCAATGGAATTATTAGATACAGTAGGAGCTGATGCAACAAGATGGCATTTTTATGTAAGCAGTAGTCCTTGGTTACCTAAAAGATTAGGAATAAAAAATGTTCAAGAAACACAAAGAGGATTTTTAAGCACATTATGGAATGTATACTCATTCTATTGCCTATATGCAGAAATAGATAAATTCAACCCATTAGAATATAGTAATTTCAAATCAGAAAACATAATGGATAAATGGATTTTATCAAAATTAAACACATTAATTTTAGAAGTAGCTGAAAAGTTAGATAAATATGACATTACAGGTGCAGCAATAAAAATAGAAGACTTTACAGATAGTCTTTCAAACTGGTATGTACGTACAAATAGAGAAAGATTCTGGGGAGAAGAGCTAACAGATGACAAAATAGGAGCTTATACAACATTATATAAAGTATTAGTAAATTTAATAAAAGTTTCAGCACCATTTGTACCATTTATAGCAGATGAAATTTATCAAAACTTAGTTGTAGGACTTGACAAAAATGCACCAGAAAGTGTTCATTTATGTTTATGGCCAGAAGTAAATAAAAAAGAAATAGACAAAAAATTAGAAAATGAAATGGACTTAGCATACACAATAGTAAAACTAGGAAGAAGTGCAAGAAATACAGCAAATATCAAAAACAGACAACCACTTTCAAAAATGTTAATATCTGCCAGCACCTTACCAGAATACTATGGAAATATTGTAAAAAGTGAATTAAATGTAAAAGAAGTTGAACTTGGAGCTAATATGTCTGATTATGTACATTTTGAAATAAAACCAAATTTACCTGTTTTAGGAAAAGAATATGGAAAACTAATACCAAAAATTAGAGAAGCAATTTCAAAATTAAATCAAATGGATTTAGCTAATAAAGTAAAAAATGGTGGAACAGAATATATAGAAATTGATGAAGTACAAATACCACTAACTTCAGAAAACTTACTTGTAACAATGCAAGGAAAAGAAGGTTTCGCATTTGCTGGTGAAGGAGAAATAGGAGTTGTATTAGAAACAACAATTACACCAGAACTAAAAGAAGAAGGGTATGTAAGAGAAATTTTATCAAAAGTTCAAAATATGAGAAAAGATAAAGGATTTGAAGTATTAGATAAAATAACATTATATGTATCTGAAAATCAAATGTTAGAAAATCTTGTTAAGAAATTTGATAAAGAAATAATGAAAGAAACATTAGCAAAAACAATTGAATATAATACAAAAAGAGATACTTATACAGAAGTTTCAATAAATGGTGAGAAATTAATGCTTGATGTAGAAGTAATTAAATAAAACTTATATAATAAAAGCCACTATATAAATTATTTTTTATACCTTGGTATTGCAAAATAATTTATAGAGAGTGGCTTTCTTATTTTAATTTTTAATTAACTATTAAGCGGATTTACATATATAGTCTTATTATTTGTAAAAATAACCATTCCGGGCTTGCTTCCATTAGGTTTTTTTACAAATTTTACTTTACAATAATCAACAGGAACATTAGAAGAATTTTTTGCTTTGCTATGTTCAGCAGCAATTTTAGCACATTTAACAAGAGTATCATCAGAGACTTCAAAATCTCCACATTTTAATATAACATGGCTTCCATGAATATCTTTTGTATGAAACCAAATGTCAGATTTATTTGCAAAAGTAAATGTAAGCCAATCATTTTCCTTATTATTTCTACCTACATATAAATCAAAATCATCAACTTCAAAATGTAGGGGAGAATAATGTTTTTCTTGTTTCTTCTTTTTTGAACTTTTTGTTTTTTCCTTTTTATTTAATTTTAAACTATTTTTAAATATAACATTTTCAGAAATTTCTTCAAAAATATCTTGAATTTCCTCTAAAGTTGTTGCAGTTTCTAATTCATAAACTATACTTTGAATATAATCCAATTCTTGTTCTGTTTCTTTTTTTTGAGTAGAAACAATTTCAAGAGCATTTTTTAGTTTTGAATATTTTTTAAAATATTTTTTTGCATTTAAATTAGGAGAATATTTTTTATCTAAAGGTATTTTAATTAAATTATTATTATCATAATAATTTTCAAGTTCAATATAATCTGTATGTGTATTTGATAATTTATATAAATTAGCAGTAATTAATTCTCCGAAAAGTTTATATTTATCCATTTCGTCACAATCTTTTAATTTTGAATTAATACTCATTAAACGGCTATTATATTTTTTTAATAAATCTAAAATCATTTTTAAAATACTGTTTCTATAGTTGGTGAATGTTTCTTTTGTTTCTCTATTAAAATAAAAATCATCAATAAAATTATTTAATTTATATTTTTGGTCATTTAAAGGAACTTCATCAGACCATGTTAATACATAATCATAAAGTTTATCTTTTTTATACAAATTTTCAAAAGTAAGATTATTAAAAGATAATACATTATTAAAATAATTATATAGTTTTTGTAAATTTTCTTTATTTGTATTTTGTATATTGCATTTTTCAATAGCATTTTTTACAAAAGATAAGCTAAAACCTGCAAAAGTATCAGAGATTATCTTTGAAAAATATTCAGAAATTGAATTTCCTTCAAAATTTAAATTATTTTCAATTAGTGAATAAAATTCATCAAAACTGTTTAATTTTGTATAATCTTGTTTATTAGAAATAGGAAAACTATATAATCTAGATGGTAAAATATCTCTATATAAATCATCTGTTGCAGTAATATGTCTTAAAGCATCAATTATTATATTTTTATTATTTAGCAAAATTACATTACTGTGTTTTCCCATTAGCTCTATAATTAAAGATTTAGTTTCAATTTCATTAAAATCATTTAATATATTAATATCAATTTTTACAAGTCTTTCTAATCCAAATGTTTCAATATTTGAAATTCTTCCGCCAATTAAATATTTTCTAAGTAACATACAAAAATTAGGGGCAACAAGAGGATTTTTCTTTTGATTTGTTGTTAAATTAATTCTACAATTATGAGCATCTATACAAATATTTAAAGAAAAATGAGTTTGATTAGCATAAATCTTTAAAAGAATTGTATTTTTATCATTCTGATAGATTTGATCAATTTTTCCACCAATTAAATCATTTTTAAATTCATTTACTAAAACTTTTGTAACAATTCCGTCAAAAGCCATATAATATCATTCCTTATTATAGATTTAAGTTTTTAAAGGATTACCTATAAACCTGTATTTTCATGTGCTACTAATAATATCACAAATTTAAGTTATTGTAAATAATCTAAAGGATTTACATAATTATTGTTTATTCTAAATCCAATATGGAGATGACACCCAGTGCTAGCACCATTTGTTGGTTTTCCGATTTGTAGGGTCAGTGTAAGTATTACCAGAAACATTATATACATATTTAGGACCTACATGACCTATAATTTGACCTTGTTTAATATTATCACCAACTTGGACTATATAATTAGGGGAGACATGGCAATATGATATTTTTATTCCATCTAAACTAGTTAGAGTAATAGTATATCCACCACCACCAAGAAAGGCAGTAAAAGTTATAGTTCCATCACAAGTTGCAATTAAATTAGTTCCTTCTGGTGCAGGAATATCTACACCTTTGTGATAAGTTGAAGCTCCTGTTGTTGGTGCTTTACGTTTTCCAAAAGGAGAGGAGATAGTTGTATAACCTGGAATAGGCCAAGCATAATTACTGTTTCCAAGAAAAATTACTTCATTTATTTCATTTTTTTCTGAGCATTCAAAATTTGATGAAGATGAAAAAACTGGAATAAAAAAAATACAGATTATAATAGAGAAAATTATTATAGAATAAATTAATTTGTTCAATAAAACCTCCTTTAAGTGTATTAAATAAAAAGAAGAGTATAGTTTTAAACTAAACTCTTCAATAATATGGCAGGGGTACTAGGATTCGAACCCAGACAAGCGGTTTTGGAGACCGATGTGCTACCATTAACACTATGCCCCTAATTAGTTACTTAATTATATTAACATAGATTAATAAAAATTACAATACTTTTTTTAAATTTATTTATAAAAGAAACCACATAGATTTAATTAGAGGTATCTATGTGGTATATATTACTTAAATTTTATTTTTTAAAAATTTAAATTTTTATATTTTTTTGCAAAGAAAATTGTTGCAATTGTTATAATTGAAATTATTCCAATTATTATTGGAGCACCAGTATTTGGTAATGGCTCAGGAGCAACTGTATCATCTTTTGGAGGTTCTTCTTGTTTTGGAGGCTCCTCTACAGGAATTTCGTTTAGTCTTATTTTTGGTGATTCTTCAGATGTTTTTGTTTGATCTTTTCCATCTGGATCTATATAAACTACATCAAGTTTTAAATTAGTATTTAAAATTTCTCCAATTATGTTTTCATCAAATTCATCTTTTAATGTTAGAGTATATTTAACTGTAAGAACTTCTCCTGCTGATAGTTCTGCAACATTCCATATAATACAACCTGTTTCTGGGTCAATTGTTGTTGAAATATTTGATAAGTCAGTTCCTTCAACATAAGCAAATTCAAAATTTTCAATTATTTCTGGAGGAAAATAATCTACGATAGTTAGATTTGTTAATGTTTTTGATATTGGAACTAAATCTGAATATATGCTTTCTTTAATAGTTGTTTCAATTTCAGCATCTGAAATATTATAAAATTTTCCTATTGTTGGTTCTTCTTCTGTTCCAAATACACCTTCAATTACTTGACCATAAGTAATTGAGGTTTCACCATCTGTTCTAACATTAGCATCTTCATTTTCTATACCTGTTAATACAGAAATTACTTCTATACCATCTAAAGAAAGTAATGTTTCTTTAGTTGTATTAATTACAGTTGTTAATGCATCAATACTTACTAAATCTGAATTACCAACATTCATATTTGGTACACCATCTGTTAAAACAATTATGTATTTGTTTGAATCATCTTCAGAAAAACTTGATTTTGCTAATTTTAAACCAGCATCTAAGTCTGTATATGCCCCTGTTCCTTCAATAGAAGATATTTTTGTTTTTAAATCATCTAGGTTATTAGTAAAGTCACTTACAAGTTGAGCATCCTTTTCTGTACCCATTTCAGATGGAGTTGTACTTGATGAAAATGTTACAACACCAATTTTTAAAGTTGATGAGTTAAGTTCTAATAAACTTTCTACAAGAGAATTTGCTGAGTTTAAAACTAAATCCTTTCTTGTTGTTCCATCAGATACTTCTGTATTCATACTAGATGAACTATCAATTACTAACATTAATTCTCCAGTAGGGATAAAGTCTGTTTCATTGTTTTCTAGTCTTAATTGTATAGTTACTTGATGATTATTAAGATCAGAATCAACAATTTCTTTCTCTAGTGTAGAATTTTCACTTAATGGAATAGAACAAGTGTTGTTTTCAACTATTTCCATTGTTACACTACTTGGCACAGCAGCTAAAACACTTGTTGAAATTGTTATTACTAGTAAAAATAATAATAACGAAATTTTCTTTTTCATAATAAATTTCCTTCCTTTCTTAATGAATAAATTTAAGTGGAAAAGAATTGATAAAAATACTATTATTTCAAACTTTTCCTTTGTATTGTATAGAAAAGCTACTATACACTATCACCATTTTAATATATTAATAAAAAAAATTCAATACAATTTTAAAGAAATTTGTCACTTTTTATTTATAAAAAAAGAAGACCTTAATAGGTCTTCAATATGTCTTAAAAGATTAGCAACATCCTCCTCTGTTACCTCCGCAACAGCAGCAGATTAAAAGTATAAGAATGATTATCCAACAGCAGTCATCACCAAATCCAAAACCACATCCACATCCTCTATTTTCTGGCATAATAAACCCCCCTTTCATAAAAGAAATGCTTTTTCTAACTAAACCATAAGTAGGCTCTTTAGAATTTTTCTTTTGATAATATATAATATGGAAAAACAAAAAAAGTGTTACAAAAAAAAGTTGTCAATGGGGACGGAGATTTTGACAACTATTGTCAAAATCTCCGTCCCCATTGACAAGTGAAATTAAATTTCCTTGTTAAAATTTCCATTTGTGTAAATATTTCCTTCAAGTTTATTTCCACTAGAAACAATATCAATAATATTATTAATTTCAGAAATATCTTCATCTAAAATGTCAATTCTGGCATAATCTATATTTAAGCTTTTATGTTCAATTGATGTGATTTTACTATTATAAATTGTTGTAACTGTTTGAATATTATCAGGAATTGCTCTAAATAAAAAACCTAGTCTATCTTTTAAGTAGTACTTATTTGAAGAATTACATTTATGACTACAAGAAGAATAGCATTTATTAGATTTGCCAAGTAAACAATAATTTGAAGTCATAAGAGGAGTTTTTCCATAAACAATAAGTTCTACATTTTTATTTGTTTTAAAATTTTCAATATCATTTTTATTTAACTCGGGAGAAAGAGTAATTGTATTTACAGGTAGTTCACAACTACTTAAATTGTTAAATATATTAAATGTATAATTACAAATAAATTCATAGTTTTTATAATTTTTTAATAATTCAAAATTTCCTATGTTAGATAAAACAAATCCAGAAATTTTATATGAATTTAGAATTTGTGGCAAATTTTTATTAATCAAATTATTATAATTATCTCTAATAATTGTAGGCATATAAATAAAAGTATCAAAACTATTACAAATCTTACTTATAATATTAGAACACTCTTTATTTAAAAAGAATTTAAAAGGTATATAAATTCTTGAAACACCATGTAACAAGCTATAATCATAGTTTGGATTTATAATATTTAATAATAAACTTAATTTTTTTGCTGAATGCAATCTAGATAATGGTTCAAATTTAAAATCAATATCTAAATTTCTTTTAAAACTAGATATATATTTTTCTTCAAATTTATTTAAAGCTTGTCTTCTAAGTTCATTAATTCCACCAATACTAGAAATAAATAAATTTTCTCCTAAGTTAATAATAATATTTTGAAAATTATAAGGTGTGTTATTTGTTTTACATAACTGAGAAATTAACCTTTCTTTTGTAATAGGAGATTTTAATGCAATTTCAGGAATAATATCTGAAATAATTTCTACACTAATATTTTCATCATATACTTTTAATGAAATAGGGGAGTTTAATTTTACTGTCATTTCACAAGATAAATTAATTTTTCTTAATTCTTTATCAAGAGTATCTATAGCAGATGATGTTAAAAATTTATCTGATAATTTATAAATTTTATCACCTACAGAAATATTTCCTTTCATTCTACCAATTTTAATTTTATCTCCCAAATTTGCTTCTTTAATATTTTTATTATTTAGCATTAATTCAGATATAGTATATAAACTTGTTTCATGTTTTTTATTTTCAACACATATTTTATCTCCTACATGTAGCTTAGATTCTGTAGTAAAAGAAATATGTCCTTGATTACTATTAAAATTAGAAATAGTACCAAGAAATATCCCCATATTGTTTGATTTTTGAGGATAAATTAGTTTTTGATTAGAATTTGAATCTAAATGGCCATTAGAAAATCCACCTCTATTAAAAACTTGTAACAAATCTTGTTTATCAATTTCATCAATCTCAAAACTAATATTTTTTTCTGCTAAATCAATGTATTTTCTATAAATACGAGTAACAGTTGCAACATATTCAGGAGTTTTCATTCTACCCTCAATTTTTAAGCAATTAACACCAGATTTAATAAGTTGAGGTAAAAATTCTAATCCGCATAAATCTCTAGGACTTAAAAGATAACCTTTATCAATAATTTTGTCATTTTCTAATAGATCATATGGAAGTCTACATGGCTGAGCACATTTTCCACGATTTCCAGAACGTCCACCAACCATACTTGAAAACAAACATTGACCAGAATAAGAGATACATAAGGCACCATGTACAAATACTTCTATTTCAACATCTGAATTTTTGCAAATATATTCAATTTCTTTTAAAGAAAGTTCTCTTGAAAGTACAACTCTAGAAAATCCCATTTTTTGCAGAGCAATAACACCATCTAGATTATGAACAGACATTTGAGTACTTGCATGAACTGGAAGACCTGGAAAATTTTTTATTAAATATTTTGCTAATCCTAAATCTTGAACAATTATAGTATCAATTCCAAACTCATATGCTTTTTTGGCAAGAGCTATAGCATTATACATTTCATCATTTTTTATAAGAGTATTTAAAGTCAAGTTTGTTTTTACACCACGAACTTTAGCATAATTTATAGCTTGTTCTAATGTATTATCATCAAAATTTGAAGCAAAAGCTCTAGCACTAAAACTATTTGCACCAAAATACACAGCATCTGCACCATTTTGCACAGCAGCTTTTAAACAATCAAAATCTCCAACAGGAGAAAGTAATTCTATCATAAGACCTCCAAGTAAATAATTTTATCTAATTATATCACAAAAATGCAAAATTTTTAAGAATTTTGTAATATAAATGTAATAAAAAAATATATATTATAAGTTGACTTTAAATGACTAAAAATGATATACTATTGTCGAACAAATAGAAAAATAATCAAAAGTCGTTATATAAAAATACAAAGGAAGTGTGATTAATGAGAAGAAAAATAATAGTAATTATAGTACTAGTACAAATAATTATGTTATTATTATGCTTTATAGGAAACAAATCTTTTGCAGTAAATCAATCAACAAGTTCAGATATAAATAGTATAGATTCAAATCAATATCCACAAATAAAAGAAATGATACAAAAACTAAAACAAGAACATCCAAATTGGAACTTCAAAATACTTTACACAGATTTAGACTGGAACGAAGTAATCGCAAATGAATATACAGGACATGGTTCAACACCAAGAAACTTAGTACCTGCAAATAGCAATTATGCTGATGAATGGGTTTGCCCAACATGTGGAGACAGAACTTATGATTCAGGAAGTTGGCATTGTGCATCACAAACAGCAATACAATATATGATGGACCCAAGAAATTCTCTTAATTCATCAGATATATTTCAATTTATGGAATTAACATATACAGACTATAATATAGATACAATAAGAGGAATGGTAAAAAATTCTAGTTTTTGGAATAATGAATCATACATAAATACAATTGTAACAGCTGCTCAAAAATACAATGTAAATGCCTACTATATTGTAGCAAGGATTTTACAAGAACAAGGTTCAGATGGTAGTGAATTAGTAAAAGGACAAGGATATAATGGCCAATATGTAGGAGTATATAATGTATTTAATATAGGAGCCACAGGGAACGGAAAAGAAAATGTTATATTAAATGGACTAGCAAGAGCACAAAGTGAAGGATGGACATCAATTGAACTTGCAATAGATGGAGGAGTTGAGATAATTGCTAGTAGTTATATATCAAAAGGTCAAAACACAATGTATTTCCAAAAATTTGATGTAGAAAATTCAGATGGTAAATTATACTGGCACCAATATATGACAAACTTAATGGCAGCACAAAGTGAAGGCTCAAAATTAAGAAGCACTTTTGAAGAATATAATTCATTAGAAAAAGAATATACATTTATAATACCAGTATACAAAAACATGCCAAGTAATGCCTGTAAAAGACCTAATGATCAAGGACAAGACATCACTATAGATCCAAGTTATGGAGATTTGGTAAAATGTAATGCAGACCCAAGTTTAAGATTAAGAGATGCTCCAAATGGTAATGACACAGGAGAAAGAATCTATAATGGAGAAATTGTTACAAGAATAGAAAAAGCAACAGAAAAAATCAATGGAACATATTGGGATAAAATAAAAAAATCAAACGGTGTAGAAGGATATGTGGCAAGAGAAACATATGAAAATGAACCAGTTTACAAATTATACCTAGAACCTATTAATAATGAGGAACCAAATACACCAGATATTACAGATGACCCAAATGATGATATAGTAAAAAATGAAAAAATCAAAGTAAATAACACCAAAAATGAAGTAACAACAATTCCTTCTGCAACAGTAAAAGAAATAAAAGAACTTTTAAATACAGATATTGTTGTAAAAAATGCTAATGGAGAAACGATTGATGAAAATTCAAAACTTGCAACAGGATATATAGTAAATGACAGATACAAAATATCTGTTCTTGGAGATGTAAATGGAGATGGAGAAGTAGATGCAAGAGACTCATTAAGAATATTAAAAAACTCTGTAGGAACATATAATTTAACTGCAGAATATTCAATTGCAGCAGACATAAACAAAGATGGAATAATTGATTCTAGAGATTCATTAAG
Source organism: uncultured Clostridia bacterium (assembly GCA_944386165.1). Lineage (GTDB taxonomy): Bacteria > Bacillota > Clostridia > TANB77 > CAG-508 > CAG-269. Next base: position 10,914 of record CALXAA010000010.1, on the reverse strand, counting down.
AATATTAAAATATGCTGTAAATACATATCAAATAGAATTATAATTAAGAGGAGTGACTAGAGATGAAAAATAAAGTATTAAGCATAATATTTGCCATAATATGTATAATTTTTGCGCTTGAGCTTAAAGCAAATGCAGATATTGTTTCTACAGACAAAGAAGTTAACTCAGGTGACGGAAATGTAACAATAACAGTAACATCAAAACAAGCATTGGGAGCATATACACTCGAATTAACAGATACAGCAGGTTTAGAACTTGTTAGTGCCAGTGGAGGTCAAGTTAGTTCAGATAACAAAAAAATAACAGGTTCATCAACAGATGGAATCACAACTTTAGGAAATTTTACATTTAAAGTACCTACAGTATCTAAGGACACAACATATAATATAAAATTTAAAGCTTCTGGAATGGAAACTATAAATTTAGATTCTGTTCCAGATGATACAAATACAGCAGTATTAACAGTAAAAGCAAAAGTAGAAACACCACCAGCCAATAATACAACAGACAATAATTCAAATAGTAATAACAATAACACAACAACACAAGAAAAATCAAGTGAAGCAAGACTTAGAGATTTTGGAATAACACCAAATGACTTTTCAGGATTTAAAAGAGACACATATGAATATAATGTAGAAGTACCAAATAATGTAGCAGAAGTAGAAGTATATGCAAGAACATTAGATTCAAATGCTAAAATAAAATCTGGAACAGGAAAAATATCTTTAAAAGAAGGGCAAAACAAAGCAGAAGTAGTTGTTGTTGCAGAAGATGGTAAAACAACAAAAACATATACATTAAATATAACAAGGCAATCAGCAGAAACTCCAGCAGAGCCAGAAACAGAACCAACAACTCAGCCAACAACAGAACCTACAACAGAAAATACAAATGAAGAAAAACTAGGATTAAGTAGTTTAACAGTAAACCAAATGAATTTAAAACCTAATTTTAGTACAGATACATATGAATATACAATAGAATTAACACAAGACATAAATTCACTTGAAATAGAAGCTAAATCAAATAAAGATACAGCAATAGTAGAAATATTTGGAAATGAAAACTTACATCAAGGAGAAAACTTAATTACTATTATTGTTAGTGACACAAGTTCTGAGGAAAGCACAACATATCAAATTACAGTTAATAAAAACTTATCTGAAAAAGAAGTAGTATCAAGTGTAGATTGGCTAGACCCAGCAACATGGGGATTTAAACAATATCTTATAGTTGGAACAGTTATAGTTTTAATAATAATTATTATAATTGCTATAATTTTAAAAATTAAACTATCAAAAATGGATGATGAAGATGATATTGAATTCCCAGGTGTTAAAGAATTAGATAAAGCAATGTCTGAACACCAAGAACTTACTAATTCAGAAGAAGAAAATAAAAAAGAAGTAAAAAATATAGAACCTGAAAATTATGATACTAAACAGAAATTAGATGAATTTTTTAATAATGAAGAAAAAGAAAGTACACCAAAAAAGAAAGGAAAGCATTTTTAATATGCTTTCCTTTTTAAGCAAGACCATATTTTTTCTTGAATTTATCTGCTCTACCACCTTTTGTATCAAGTCTTAAGTTACCTGTCCAATATGGATGACATTTTGAGCAAACATCTACTTTTAGATCTTTTTTTGTAGAACCAACAGTTAAAACATTGCCACAAGCACATGTAATAGTTGTTTGATTATATGTTGGATGTATTCCTTCTTTCATCTGCAAATTCACCTCTTTCTTACCATAGTAATTTTTGCCATATATTATATTACTATATTTTAATACTTTTTTCAAGTTATTCGTCTAAATTTTTATCATTATTTTGATTTGTTTGATTTACATATGTAGCTGAAGCTTCTAGCTCAGTATTTAGAGAAACTTTTCTTATAAGTTTACTCATAATATTAAAAATACAAGCTACTATTAAAATAAATAAACCTATTTTTTTCCAATATTTAGCTAACATAATAAAATCTCCTTTAAAAATTTAATACACAATAATTATACTTTTTTTTTCTCAATTTGTCAATATTATTTGAGTTTTTGGGGCAAAATAAAAAGAAAAGTATGAAAGGATTGTGAATGAAAATGAAAAAAGTAATGTTATTACTAATAATATTAATAGCTATTGGAGGTGGATTATGGGTCATAAAAAAAATGAATAATAATAAAGAATCAGAAAACATAAAAACATCACAAACAGAAAACACAAAAAATGTAGAACAAGAAAAAATATCTACAACTGAACAAACTAGTCCTACAAAACAAGAACTAGTATTAGCAGAATTTTCAACAAAAATTCATAACAAAGCAGAAGAAAGACAAAACAATATTACAATTACATGTAGAGCTTTAAATGGCAAAGAAATAAAACCAGGAGAAACATTTTCATTTTGTAATACAGTTGGAGAAGCAACTACAAGTAAAGGATATAAAGAAGCGGAAATATATGTTGATGGTGAAAAAAAACAAGGACTTGGAGGGGGAAACTGTCAAGTAAGTACAACCATTTACAATGCTGTTTTGCAAATTCCCGAGCTAGAAGTAATAGAAAGACATGCACATAGTAATCATGTAACATATATAGAAGAAGGAAAAGATGCTGCAGTTGCATATGGAAGTTATGACTTAAAATTCAAAAATAACTCACAAGATACTATAAAAATAATAATGGAAAATACAGAAAATGATGTTATTGCCAGAATTGTAAAAATATAAAGCAATTTATATGAATATTTTTTACTACAAAACATCATTTTTATTGACATGAAAATAATAAAAATATATAATAATTATGTAGAATTTAAAGGAGGAGAAAAGAATATGTATTGTAGTAAATGTGGAACAAAATTACCAGATGATGCAATTTTTTGTATAAATTGTGGAGAAAAAGTACAAAAATCAGAATTAGTTGTAACCAAAACCAAAGAACAAGAAATCTTAGAGGAAAACAAAAGTATAAGTAATAGAAACGAATTATCTGTAGACGACATGGTAGCATACTTAGAAAAAGCCAAAAAATTAGAAATAAGAAAATATAGCTTACAAAATACATTACAACAAATAAGAAACAAAATAAATGCAAACCAAATCAAAAGTGTATCAAAAAAATTATTTGGATATTCATTATCTGATGCACTATATACAGCATTTTATATAGGATGTTGGGTAGCAGCAATTATAGGAATTATATTATTTGGATATCAAATACTTGTAGAAAATGAAACACCATTCCTATTAAAAGTAGTATTAGCAATAACCTTTTTTTGTATATTTACAGGAGGATTTTGGGAAGCAGTTATATTTGGAATTAAGTGGGGATTAGTTGCTGGAGTAGCAGTAGCACTGGTAATATTTATAGTTAACTTTATTAGATTTATAATAAGTTCAGCCAAAACAAAAAAAGCACAAAAAGCCCAAGACGAACAAGTAGCAAAAGAAAATCAAGAAAAAGAAGAAACAGTAAAAAAACTTAAAATACAAGAAAAATCAGTCAAAAAAGAATTAGAAGATACAGAAGCAATTCTAAAAAAAGTATATAAATTAGGAGTACTATATAACAAATATTGGGATATGGTATCAGTAATAACATTTCATGAATATTTCTTATCAGGAAGATGCAGTTCTCTATATGGTTACACTGGAGCATATAATATTTATGAAAACGAAATAAGACAAGATACAATCATAAGAAGACTAGAAGACATTTTAGTATCATTAGAACAAATAAAGCAAAACCAATATTCAATATATATGGCAATACAAGAAGGAAATAGAATGACATCAGAAATGTTAAGTAATTCATTAGCAACACTAAATGCTGCAAAAGAAAGTGCAGCAAACAATAAAATAGCAGCACATAATTCTCAAATCACGGCAGAAAATACAGAAATATTAATGTATGTAGAAGCATTCAGAAAATAATAAAATATAGGATGTGTAAAATATGGAAGAAAAATTTAAAATTATATTTAACTTAAAAGATGAAATGTTTAACATCTTCAAAAAATCATTTGAAAAAGAAGGTTATGAAATAATCTGTAAAGATGAAAACATCGTGTTTATAAAAAAATCAGAAAAAGAGCTAACAGCCAAACAAATTGCAATAATCTTAGGAATGGTAAGAATACATAAAAAATCAACAAAAGGTATAATATTTATGGACATAACATCTGCAGTACAATACCTAATGAAAATACCAGAAGAAAAAGCCCATAAAGATGGGCAATTTAGATGGATGATGAGACAGGCATATACAAAGGCAATAGTAGAAAAAAACAAAGAAGAGATGTAAATTATATAGAAAGAAGATGAAGTAAATGTTTTCAAATATAGGAGAATATGAACCATGTGGAATATTCACAACAGACCATTTTATTCTAATTGGAATAACAATAATAAGTATAATTATAGCATTAAAATTTACATCAAATAAAAGTAAAGAAAAAGTACATTCAATAATAAAAAAAATAACAATAATCATGTGTATATTAGAAGTAGTAAAAATAAGCTTCAACTTACAACAAAACTCATTTCGAGATGTAAATACATATATGCCACTATACTATTGTAGCATATTATTATATGCAGGACTATTAAGCTCATTTGGAAAAGGAGCACTAAAAAGAGCAGGAGATGTATGTTTAGCAACAGGATCAGTAATAGGAGGAATAGTATTTATAATATATCCATCAACATCATTGCCAATGTATCCAGCATTCCATTTTTTAAGTATTCATAGCTTTTTATTTCATGGCACAATGATATATTTAGGAATATTAATAAATAAAACCCAATATATAGAACTAGAACAAAATGACATAAAATATTTTGCAAGTGTAATAGGAATAATGAGTATAGTAGCTTTAATAATAAACAAACTATTTAATGGAAACCTAATGTTTATATCAAACAATTTTCCAGGAACACCAATCGAAATACTATATGATATAACTAATGGAGGAATAATGTATACTCTAATTATGGTATTAGCCCAAATGACATTACCATTTTATATTACTTATGTTATAATAAAAAAAATACAATCAGTAAGGAACCTAAGTGAATTAAAAGAACAAAGTAGTTTTAACTAAAAAAGAGGTTACAATGAAAATAAAAGAAAAAACAATTATAGTAATAATTTTAATAATCCAAACAATAATATTTGTTATAGCAGGAATAAATAAATCGTACATTCATATGGATGAAGCTTATTCATTAGGATTAACCAATTATAATAAAGTGGAAATACAACAAAATGAAGACTTCTACAATACCTGGCACAATAAAGAATATTATGAAGATTATTTAAGTGTAAACGATAATGAAAAAAATAACTTTTTACCAGTATATGAAAATCAGAAAAATGATGTTCATCCACCATTATATTACTTGTTTTTAAGAATTGCAATGCAGTTTAATATAGGAAGCTTTTCTAAATGGCCAGGAATAATATTAAATATAATAATATATTTATTTATAACTATATTTATGTATTTAATTTTAAGAAAATTATTTGCCAAAAGTGAAAATAGCCAAATAAAATCAGCTTTTTTAGCTTTAATATCAAGTCTAACATTAGCATCTATAAATAATGCAATTTATATTAGAATGTATGCACTTTCTAGCTTAAACATATTAATTACAACATATTTACACTTAAAATTAGCAGAGAAAAAAGGTAATAATTATAAATTATTAGTAGCAATAGGAATATCTGCATTAGTAGGCTCATTAACACACTATTATTACTTATTTTATTTAGCAATGCTGTTTATAATGTTTGTAATAAAATATTTAAAAGAAAAAGAATATAAAGAACTTGCCAAATACATCATAACAATGATCATAGCAGGAATTTTATCATTAATTATATTCCCATATTCAATTAAGCATATGTTTTTTGGATATAGAGGAAAAGGCGCGATAAATAGTTTATTAAACATTTCTGAATTCTTTATAAAGATATGTCAATACATATTAATAATAAATGTATATGCTTTTAACAATATATTATTTATATTAGTAGTATTCATCTTAGGAATAATAATATATAAAAAAATCAAGAAAATAAAATTAATAGAAAAAAACAAATACATAAAATACATATTGTATCCAACTATATTTTACTTTTTACTAGTAGCAATGTCTGCACCATGGATAGAACTAAGATATATGATGCCAATATGTAGCATAATTTTTATACTAATAATGTATTTATTAATAATGTTACTAAAAAATATTGTAAAAGAAAAAACACTAAATATAATTGTGATATTAATAGCTTTATTAATGTTTATAATGCCATTTATATCAAACCAAATTATAGATATATCAGTAGGAAAGAAATTTAAATATGAACAAGAAAATGCATATTCTAGCAAACAAGAAATAGTAGAAAAATTAAAAAGTGAATCTAATATACCAATAAATATCTTTTCTAAGTTTACAGATGCATCAATTGATGACACACTATTATTTATAAAAAACTTTAGAATAGAACCAGAAGTATTATATTCAAACAAACATAAAATAACTGAAATGATAGAAAAAGAATATAAAAATTTACCAACATTATATTTATTTAATTCAAATAATAATAGATTTTTAGATGATATTTTATTATTTGCAAAAATAAATAAATCATATATAGCAAAAGACATTGAATGTAATTCTCAAAATATAAAACAAATAATGAAAGATAAAGACACATCTCACGGAATATTAGTATTTATAAATGATGGTCAAGAAAAAGATGAAAAAATAGATATTATAAAAGAAACGTTTGGATTTGAACAAACCACTTATTTGCAAAGACTAAATGCATGTGATTTATATTATATACATTAAAGAAATGAGGAAAATAGCTTAAAATGGAAAAAATAGAAAATATATTTCAAAATACTTTACAGAAATTCAAAGAATTTTTTAACAAAGAAAGAAAAACAACATTTTTTATTACACTAATTACATGTTTAATAGTACATTTTCAGCTTTATAGCTTAATGATAACAGGACCAGACACATTGCTTAACAGTATGTACCATAGACCAGACATATGGGAAGCAATGTTACTAAGATTTGGATTAGACTTTATTCAAATCATAAAAGGAAATGTAGTATCACCAGTTTTAGCAACTTTAATAAGTAGTGTATTATTAGGAATAACTGTAATTATAGTATTAGAAACACTTGAAATAAAAAATAAATATTTTAAATATATAACTGCATTTATTTTTGCAGTAGCACCAAACATATCTGCAACACTAACATTTTTCTACTGTTCAGATGCATATATATTAGGAATGCTTTTAGCATCACTTGCAGTCTATTTAGTAAAGAAATATAAAAATAAACGAATAATATTAATAAGTGGATTTCTTTTAGCTTTTGCAATGGGAATGTACCAAACATATTTATCAGTAACAATGTGTTTAGCTGTAGCAACTTTAATAATAGATTTACTAAATAAAAAAGAAGTAAAACAAGTACTTATAAATGCCTTAAGGTATATAATTATGGGAATAATAGGAATAGCTTTATTTTACCTAATATCTCATTTAGTAGTATTTCTTAAAAACTTAACAGTAGCAAGTTATAGTGGAGCAGACAAAATAGGCTTATCAACATTATTAAGTTTACAAACACTATTACCAGAAGCATATCAAAGTTTTTTTAACTATTTTTTTAATGACAAAATGATACCAAATATAATCTGGGGAACAAACATATTTTACATTATTATATTTGCAATAATGCTAATTTCTGTAATATACATAATTGTAAAAAATAAAATATATCAAAAAGCTCCAAACATCTTATTAACCTTAATATTAATAATTTGTTTACCAATATGTTTTGGAATAATAGAAATAACAGCACCAAGTGTTGATATACATATACTTATGGCATGTTCAATGATATGTATATTCCCAATATTTTTCAAAATATTAGAAATAATGCCAAAAGAAAATATATCAAAAATTTGTAAATATATAGTAGTACTATGTAGTTTGATAATTGCATGGAATTACACCTGGCAAGACAATGCATCATATATTTCAATAAAAACGATGCAAAATCAAGCAGAAGCAACAGCAAACAGACTTGTTATGCAAGTAGAACAAATATCTGGATACACACCAGAAACACCAGTATTAATAACAGGAGGACTAGAAAAAAACTCATATTTTGATAGAAAAAATATATCAATAGAAAACACAAAAATATTTGACAGATCATGGGGCTTTATATCAAGTAATCCAACTGTGTGGTTAGGAAACCAAGAAAGCTGGAAAAAATTGATATATGAATATATAGGAGCAAACTTAAACATAGTAAATCAATCAGACTATCCAGAAATAATAGAATCAGAAGAATACAAAAACATGAAAAATTATCCAGAAGAAGGAAGTATAAAAATAATAGATAATATAATAGTAATTAAAATCAGCTAAAAATTTGATGCCGGTCAATTTGGGGTCAATTTGGTGCCGGTTCTATTTTTGGCAGGTCAATTTGGTGCCGGTTCTATTTTTGGCAAATTCTTGTCCGAAATTAACATAAATTGACATTTTTCCTTAAATGAATTATAATATATATAAGTACGTAAATTTTCGTTTTTTGTTGGTTATAAGAGAGGAGTACCAATTATGAAAAAGTTTGCAACCATGTTTTTTGTTTTCATTATGTCTATCATTTTTGGGATTACTGCAAATGCAGCTTCTCCCGCAGCAGGTTGTTCGATTCGGACGACCAAGAACATTGAAACTCAAGTGGGAGTAATTCCACAGGATAGTAGGTTAAGTGTGGTCGATGAGAGCGCAGGAGGCTTCATTGCTGACTACAACGGTAACGTTGTAGAAATCAGCTTTGATGATTGTCTCATCAATGTGAAGGATTTCATTCCTTCCATTGACTGCTGGCTGGATATGGCCCAACCCCAGAATATGTTCTCCATGGCGGATGAGCAAATTCCTGGTCTGACTGACCGCCAGTTCTACCACAATCCTGGTAGCGCTGATGGTAGCGAGGCATGGCTTCGTTATGAAGCTTGTGTTAAGCTTAAGTCTGCTCAGCAGGAATTCTTGGCTGACGGCTACAGCATCATTATTTATGACGCCTATCGGCCGTTCACATGCACTAAAGAGTTTCAGGCTGCCTATCGTGCATACCTGAATACCAAGAGCTCTGCTTTTAAGAAGCAGTGGTTTGGTAGTCTTGGTGAATCGTGGTTCTTGGCACAGAAGGCTAGTAGCCACAACTATGGTGTAGCTGTCGACATGGGACTCAAGAGAGTATCTGACGGCTATGTTCTTCCGATGCCCTCGGCAATCCACACCCTTGACATCCGCTCTGCGTTTGTCAGCTGGGGTTCTGTGACGAACTCAGAAGCGGCAGATAATGCTCGCTACATGAAGAGCGTCATGGAAGGTTCTGGCTTCACCTACTTGAAGTCCGAATGGTGGCACTTCCAGGACAATTCGATTGTCCGAAATAGTGTCATCGACATTCCCAACTAAGCTTAAAATGTTCAAAGGAGGTATGAGTTTAGGCTCATACCTCCTTTTGACGTGTGCGACAGGCATGTCGTTTAGCTAATCGGTGAAAGTCCGCAGTGGAGGTAGATATCGCCAACCACATAGAGAAACACAAGCTATCCATCGTGAGGTGGAAGTGGAGGAAGTGTGTATCAAAATCATGGCTCGATGTACAAAAACTTGATACTAAGGCTGTATAAGAGGGTAAGGCTACACTACAAGTCAAAGCCCGAAAGATATACGTAACCTTATGCAGTAAATCAAGCGAGTAAATGAGGAAAGTTAGACGACTTACCCTGTGAGGTCTTGTGAACACTAGAAATAGTGGTCGAAAAAGGTTTATCACAAGAAGTCAGCAGAGGTCATAGTAGGGAATTTTCCGAAGGACTGAACAATTTGTAGTGTTTTCACTATAAATGATAAAATAAGAATGTATGAAAAATCAAAAATAACTATGTACAAACATACATTCTTTTTTGTATACTTTTTTAGGAGGTATACAAAAGATGGAGAAATTAATTACACAATTGAGGATATTGAAAGAAATGAATTTAAAACCAAATTATTCAGCTTTAGCTAGAGAATATGGTTGCGATAGGAGAACTGTAAAAAAATATAATGAAGGATATTCTGGAGGTGAGAAAACGAGAAATAAAAAATCAAAACTAGATAAATATTCTGAAATAATAAAAGAAAAACTTCAATATAAAGGTATTCATATTAAAAGTGTTTATGAGTTTTTAATTGACAAATTTGGTCTTGAAAATATTGGTACTTATTCAAATTTTCATACTTATGTTGTAAAAAATAAATTTTTAATTAATAAGAATAACTCTAAAACTGTAAGGTATGAAACTTTACCAGGTAAACAAGCTCAAGTTGACTGGAAAGAAGATATAACTATGATAAGTAAATATGGTGAAGTATTTAAATTCAATGTATTGAGTTTTAAATTAGGTAATTTTAGATATGTATATTATGAATATAGAAAAGAAAAAACACGAGAAGATGTTTTTGAATGTTTGATAAATGCTTTTAAATTCATAGGTGGCATACCAGAAGAAATACTTTTTGATAATATGGCATCAGTTGTAGATGTTAATACTGGAAAAATAAATTCTAAGTTTTTAGCCTTTGCTAAAGATATGGGATTTAAGGTGAGACGTTGTAAACCAAGAACTCCTAAAACTAAAGGCAAAGTTGAAACTTGTAATAAATTCATAGAGTGGTTAATTCCATATAATAATGAATTTGATTTTAGTTTCCAACCATCAATAAATAAAGATAAAATATTAGATTTCAGAAATTTAAGATTTATAGAAAATAATGAAAATATTCTTTTTGTTGGAAGCCCTGGTGT
>CALXAA010000009.1 GCA_944386165.1 uncultured Clostridia bacterium | reverse complement strand
TGTACTTTGTTTTGTTCTAGTTTGTATAGAACGATTTGTATTTTACCATACCATTTTCTTTTTGTCAATACTTTTTTTGAAAATATTTTTAAATATTTTTTGCGTTATTTTGGAGCAAAATAAAAAACTAGTAATTTGTTGTTTTTTGTTCTTTTTTGTTGTTACTTTATACTAATTTCTTGTGTATTATTTAAAATATTTTTTCTGTTGCTTGGTACGTTTTTTATCTTAACACAAGTTGTCGTATTTTGTCAATACTTTTTTTAAAAATTTTTTTGATTTTTTTTAATTATTTTTTCTAGTTTCTTTTTCCTTGTGTCTTTATCTATAATACCACCATTTTTAATTTAAGTCAATAGTTTTTTTTATGTATTTTTTACCATTATATTTCTACTAAAATTAAATCTTCTCCTATACATTTAATTTTTTCCCATGGAATTTCAATATCATTATTAGAAGAAAATAAACTCATAAATTTGTTTGTGTTCCCTGGAACAATTATTGATGTTATTTTTCCTGTGCCTAAATCTGCACATACATCTTGGACATATCCTAATCTTTTGGCATCTGAAATATTAATAACTTCTTTGTGTTTAAAATCAAGTCCTTTATCTCCCATATGAACTTCTTTTCCTTTCTAAGACATATATATCATAATTCATTATATGTATCTTTTTTAAATTTGTTACTTTAAAGTAATGATTAATAATATTTTTTGCAAAAAAACAACAACCACTATAATGTTTTTATTATTGTAGTGGCTGTTTATTTTATTTATAATATTTTTTCATATGCTCTAGTGCATTTTTTTCGAGCCTAGATACTTGTGCTTGTGATATTCCTATTTCATCTGCTATTTCCATTTGAGTTTTTCCATCAAAATATCTTTTTATAATTATATTTTTTTCTTTTTCATTTAGTTTTTTTAATCCTTCATTAATTGTCATTACTTCTGCCCAATTTTCATCATTGTTTTTGTTGTCTTTAACTTGATCCATTATGAATAGGTTTTCTGATCCATCATTATATATAGGATCTTGAAGTGATACTGGTACTTGTATTGCATCTAGACTTGCTGCAATGTCTTCTCTTTCTACTTTTAGTTCTTTGGCTATTTCTTCAATTGTTGGTTCTCTTCCTTTTTCTTTGCTAAATTTATCTTTGAATTGTATTGTTTTATATGCTAAATCTCTTACAGATCTACTTACTCTAATACTATTATTATCTCTTAAATATCTTCTTACTTCTCCTATTATCATTGGCACTGCATAAGTACTGAATTGTACTCCTTGTGATAAGTCAAAATTATCTATCGATTTTATTAATCCTATGCACCCTATTTGAAATAAATCGTCTGCATTTTCTCCTCTTCCATAAAATCTTTGTATAACACTTAATACAAGTCTTAGATTTCCTTTAATGAATTCTGTTCTAGCTTCTTCGTCTCCTTGTTTTATTTTTATAAATAGTTCATCTTTTTCTTTATTTGTTAGAACAGGTAATTGGGATGTGTTAACTGATGCTATTTCAACCTTATTAACCAAAATAATACCTCCCTTTACAAATAATGTTACTCACATTATTTCCAAAGAGAGGTTTTTTTATTCAATTATTATTTCTGCATCTTTTGGACATATTTGTATAAATGTATTTCCATCACTTACTTCTATTGTATTTCCATCCAAGTCTTTATATATTGTTTGAGATGCTCTTGCTACTTTTGTGCATTGGATTGGAATTGCATATCCATTTGTAATATAATATCCGTCAAATGTTCCTATGTTATCTAATCCTTGTCTACCTTTATTTTCACTATCATTTAATGTGTAATTGTCACATTTTGTTATGATAATATTTTTTGTTGTTATATCATCACCTGTTACATAGTCTGTTTGAATCTTTCCTCTTGCATATCTTGTGTATGTTTTTGTTTCTTCATTATATAAATATTTAACTTTTTGTAATGAAGAATGTGGTATCGTTATTGACAAAGCTTTTATAGCTTTTTCTTTGCTGTTAGTAGTTTGCGTTGTTTCTGTACTATTATCTATTGTTTGTTCTGTAACTTGCTCTGTTGTATTTTCAGTTACCGCTTCTGTTTGATTTTCTGCAGAACCATATTTTACATTAAGTTCTACATCTCCAGCAATATAATTTAATACACTTTTTTTGCTTGAGGTTGTTTTATATCCTTTTCTTTCTGCTATTTTTAATATGCTTTCTGTACTAGTAAATAGGTTATGTGGTGATGATTTACCCTTTACTCTCCAAAAGTCTTTGGCACTTTCTTGAATTCCATTTATATAGTCTATACCTAATGACTGAATGTCTCTTTGTGCTTGTGGACTCCAACCATGGTGTACATATATTGCATCATTTTCTAAAGCATAGTCTAAGAAATAATGTCTTGAACTTCTGACTGGTCCTATTTCTTCAAGGTCTTGGTTTTTAAATAGTGCCATTAGTCTTGTTTCTCCACCTTCTACTATTATTTCATATACTAAATATGCTTTGTTTAAATTTGCTTGTGGCCATGCTCCTGTATGATTATCTATCATTACAGCTATAGGTCTTTCGTCTCCTTTAAAGATTTCTGGTTCTTTTTGCTCTACAACTAATTCATCATCATTTGGTTCTGTTTCATTTGTTGCAAAAGTATTATTGGGATTGTTCTGAATTTGATTATTTTCTGTTAGTATTTTATATATTAAAAATCCTCCACTTCCTATTATAAGAATTACAAGAATTACTACTAATATTACTATACCTTTATTTTTCATCTATTTCCTCCCTTGTTATTCCTAATCTTTCTAATACTTTTTCTTCTTTTGGTCTCATAACAAGTTTGTCTTCTTCTTTTATATGGTCATAGCCCATTAGGTGATAAAATCCATGTACTATCATATATGCTAATTCTCTTTCAAAGCTGTGCCCATATTCTTTTGCTTGTTCTTCTACTTTTTTTATTGAAATTATAATGTCTCCAAGAATGTCTTCATATTCAAAGTCTTTTTGTGCTATTTTTTTATCTAGTTCTTCTTTTTCAAATATTGGAAAAGATAAGACATCTGTTTCTTTGTCTACATTTCTGTATTGTTTATTTATTTGATGAATATTTTCTGGTGTTGTTAATATTATGCTTATATATAATTTTGAGTTTTCTATTTTTTCCTCTTTAAAGCATTGTTCAACTACTTTTTTTATTATTTCTTCATATTTTTCATTTTCTTCTAAATCTAGATATTCTATTTGATACATTTTTTACCTCGTTTTTTTGTTATGCTATTTGTGCTTTTTTTATTGTTTTTCCTTTATATATAATATTTTGAGTTTTTCCTATTCTAATTTCTTTCATTGCTCCATAGTCTACTAATTTTCTTTTATAGTATTTTATTAGTCTACTATAATCTGTTTTGTCATTTCTGATTTTGCTTAGATCATTTTTTATGAATAGTATTTCTTTTTCTTTGACATATTTTATGAAGTCTTTTTCTTTTAGTTTTTCAATTTGCTTGTACTGATCATAGAATTTTTTGAATTCTTCTCTTTCTTTTGTGTTTTCCCAATATACTTTTGTTGATAATAGTTCTACATTGTAGTTTTCTATTAGGTTTAATACCATTGTATATGCTTTTTCTCTTTTGGCTGCTATTTTTGTGTCTTGTACTAAACTTCTTGCATCTTTTAGGAGTTTCATATAACATTGTTCTGCAACTACTAGTGGCAAACTGTGTGTAAATAGGTTTCTACTTATTTTTAATAATATCATATTTTTTTCGATGTTGTCTCTTGTGTCTAGTTTTCCTACTGAGAATCTTTCGTATTCTTTTATAATAGATTCTATTTTTTGGTCTGGCTCTTTTAATGGTATTATGTTTTGTATATAGTCTTCTAATGTGCTGAATATTTTTACATATATCCAGTCTTTGCTTGAATCATATATGTTTGTTGTGTCTGCTAATTTTATTGAATAGTTTTTTAGTATTCCTTTATATAGTGTGTCTTGTTTTGAGACATAGAATTTGTTGTATTTTTCTATTAGTTTTTCTTTTCCACTGTTTTTCACGCTTTCATGGTCAAGTTCTATTAAGTATTTTTGTTTTCTGTATTTGTATTCGTTGTATTCACTTTCTTTTAATTGTACAATTCCATAATATTGTGATAATGCTGTGCTTTCAAATTGTGTTGCTGTGTTGTTTTTTACTTTTTTGTATATTGTGTCTAATACAAATTTGTCTAGTGCTTCTAAATATGCTGTATATGCTTCTTCATATTTTTTTTCTGATTCGTCTTTGTTTTCTTTTTCATTTGTATATGCTTCATATGCTTTTACTACTATATTTCTTTTCATTGAAATTCTTAAGCTATTGAATCCAATTTGTGTTGGTATTAATAGTTTTGTTAGTGTGTTTGTTAATTTGTTAAAAAATGTTTTATCTGTACCTACTACTCTTAGGCTTCTCTCTTCCATAGTCTTACCTTTCCTTTCCAGAATATTGTTATTCTAAGTTTTGGCAAGCAGGTATGTTTTATCGTTTGATTTCTTTTGTCTATATGTTGTCTTTTATTTTTTCCTGCATTCCTATATTTTCAATTACTTCATATGTTACGCTTACTTCTATGTATTCTTCAGTTTCTGTTACTTCTGCATTTTTACCTAATATATTTTTACCATCTCCTATTTCTTGTTCTATTTCTTGCTCTAATTCTTTTGTTCCTATTTCTGTTGCTTCTTCAACAGTGTATTCTTTTTGAATTTCTTGTAGTTCTTGGTTGGTAATTTTTATTATTGAAATAGGTAAATATAAATTTGAAAATATCTTAAACTTTTTTTCTGTTTCTATTGTATCATAAAAATTAAATTTTGAAATAGTTTTATAAAAATTTATTTGAAAATTATTTATTTTTATTCTATATTTCGTTTCTTTTTCTCCTGTTGTGACTTTTTCTACTGTTTTTAGATAAATTCTTTTTGTCTTACTGTATTTAACTATTGCTTCAACTTCTCCTAAACTATGTACATACCTTGTTCCTGTGTATTTTCCTTCCATTGTTCCTTGAATTAGTATTTGGCCTTCTTCTACTTCATCTCCTATTTTGACTTGTGCTGTTCCGTTTTGTGCTATTATTTTTGTTATTGTTCCTGATTTTTTTGCTACTATATTACAATAATCTTTTTCATCAATTATTTCTGGTGCTTCAGTGGCTTTTACAATTTTTACAATTGCATTTGTTCCTTTTAACTCTATACCTACCCAGGAAATGTCACTTCTATCTAATCTTATTTTATTTATTATTTCTTGAGTGTCTACATTCTTTTTTAACATTCCTACTTCTAATCCCGCTTCTTTAATGTCTTGTTCTATATTTTGAAGTTCAAGATTGTCTTCTACTTCTATATTGATATTCCAAACAAAGTTTGTGCTTACTCCGATTAAAATTACTATTATTATTAGTGTAATGAAAAATATTTTTCTTTTTTTATATTTGTTTATTAAAAATGGTATTCCTCGTTTTTTGGTTATTTTTATTCTACATTTTAGTTTTTGGGCTACTTTTACTGCTCTAAAAAAATCATTTATTCCTATATTTAAATGTAATTTTACACCTTTTTCCCTTTTTAAATTCCATATTAGGATTTTGCTAGTTGTACATATATTTATAAATCTTTCTATATAGTATCCTTCTACTGTTATTCTAACATATCCTAATATGTACTTTAGCAAAATCTTTAATAACATTTTACCCTTCAGTCCTTTCTATATCAATACTTTCTATTTTCCCTGTAATTTTAATATCATCATTTGTCATTTTTTCAAGATTTAAATTAAATCCATTTATATTTACAACTCCTATATATGTGCTTATACTAGCAAAAAATTCTTCATATTCTAATATTCCTTTATAATTTTCTAATATTATTTCATTAAAACCTGTTATTGTTATCTTTGGTTCGTTCGAATATACTTCTTCTGGTAATTCTAATAGTTTTTCTAATCTGTTTTTCTTCATATGCTCCTCCTATTTATTTTACAAATTCGTCTAGGCTTTTGAATTCATAACCTTGGTTTTTGGCTTCTTTTATTATTGTGTCTAAAACATCTGCATTTGTTTTGGAATTTGAATGTAGTAACATTATTTCTCCTGAGTGAAAGTTGTTTGTTATTATTTTTATTGCTTCTTCATTTGTTGGTTGCTTTTTTTCGTCCCAGTCACAGTATGCAAAACTCCACATTACTGTTTTATATCCTAATGATGATGTTTTTTTCAATGTTCTTTGGTTGAATTCTCCTTTTGGAGGTCTAAAATATTTCATTTCATATCCGAATTTTTCATATACGGCTTGATGTAGTTTCATTATTTCGTCTTCTATTTTTTCGTCACTTATACTTGGGAGGCTTGGATGTTGACATGTATGGTTACCTACAATATGTTTTTCTTCAATCATTCTTTGAACTTTGTCTGATGCAGAGTTGAGGTAATGTGCTGTTATAAAGAATGTTGCTGTTACATTGTTTTCTTTTAATGTGTCTAATATTTTATCCATATATCCTGCTTCATAGCCTGCATCAAATGTTAAGTAAATTGTTTTTTCACTTTCTTTTCCTAAGCATATTCCGTTATTTTCTTCTAGTGTTTTTTTGTTGGATTCTCCAACATCTGGTTGTTCATGGCTTTGGGCTCTTTTTATTCCCCAACCTATAGTTTTTTCAGTAGCTTCTACATTGGCTAAAATTGAAGTGTTTTGATTTGTTGTTATTACACTTATAGTAAAAATTGCAATTATAATTAACATTGCAAGTGATGTTTTGAGGTTTATTTTGATTTTTTTCATTTTTAATCACATTCCTTTCTTAAGGCTTAATTAACTATATCTTTTTTTAATTTTATGTGTAAAATATTTTAAATATTACCTTTTAAATTTAATTAATTTTTAAGTGATTCTTGAATACTGCGCCAATGTATCATTCTATGCAAATAGAGTATTGACAAGTTTTGAAATTTATTTTATATTTTTACTTGTGATTTGTCGAAATTTTTTTAATTCTATCGAATGTACATAGGAGAAAGAATGTTGAACTTCGTAATTTGTGATGATGATATTCGTATGGTTAATAGAATTTCATCTCTATTAGAAAGAGTGATTATTGCTAATGACTTTGATGCGAAAATCGTTTTTAAAACAAACAATTCTAAAGAGTTGTTGTCTTATATCTCTACAAATAAAGTTAATGTAGTTATTCTTGATATTGAATTTAATGGTCACCATGAAAATGGATTAGATATAGCTAAAAAAATACGAAATATTAATAAAAATTGTTATTTGATTTTTATTACAAGTCATTTTGAATATATTGCAGAAGCTTATAAGTATACAACTTTTGACTATATCTTTAAGTCTTGTCTTAATGTTGAAACTCTTACTTCCTCTTTGACTAGATTGTTTAATGATGTTTCAGCTACTGAAACTAAGTTTTTGAAAATTGATAATAAAAATACTTTTTTAGATTTAAATGATATTCAGTTTATTGAAAAAAGACGGAGCTAAACTTATTTATCATACTTTTAAGTTGGATTATGTTACATATAATTCTTTTAATAAGCTTAATCTTCCGAAGAATTTTGTAAGATGTCATAAGTCGTTTATTGTGAATATAAATAATATTTCCAATATTTTGCTGAATGATAATTTAATTCATTTTAAGAATGGATCTGTTTGTTATATTGGTCCTAAATATAAAAATTCTTTATTGGAGGTGTTAGATTTTGTCACAGTTTCTTAATTTTGCTTGGAGAGCTTTATATAGTAAAAATGATTTGTTGTTAAATATTATATTAATTCCAGCTGGATTGATTGAAGCTTATTTAATCATTAGCCTAGCAATTGTTATTTTTAATATTACTCTGCCAAAAACTAAAATGGCTATTTGCGCTTTACTTCTTGCTTTTACAAGTATGTTACTTTCCGCATTTGTTCCTGCACCATATTATATTGTATTAAATTATGTTTTTATATTTTTGTACATAAAATTATTTACAAAATTAAGTTTTATAAAAACTTTTATTGGAGAAATATTTTCAACATTTACATTTGGAATAATAAATATTTTAATTCAAAACCCATACATAACCTTATTAAATATTGATTTTGAAACATACTTAAATATTCCTATATATAGAATTCTCTATTTAATTATAGTTTACAGTATTATACAATTAATTATATTTGTTTTGAAAAAATTTAGGAATAAGAGAATATCACTAGATTATATAGATAATTTAGATAAAAAAACTTTGATAATACTTTGTTTGAATATTGTTACTGGTTTTATAACATTAATATTACAATTAGTTATTACCACTTTTTATATAAATGTTGTGCCTCTTATAATTACTTTTGCCAACTTTGTAATATTTGTTTTATTCTTTTGTACGAGTATTTATAGTTTTACACGTATTATAAAATTAGCAGATACCAGAAAGAATTTAGAAAGTGTAGAAGAATATAATAAGTCTTTAACAATTTTATATGATGAAGTAAAAGGATTTAATCATGATTTTAAAAATATTATTTCTACTATTGATGGATATGTAGAAAATGCTGATATTTCTGCTCTTAGACAATATATTGGAGAAGTTAAAGAAGATTGTAGAATTACTAATAATTTAGCTATTTTAAACCCAAGAACTATAAACAATCCTGGAATTTATAGTTTGTTAAATAATAAATATTTTAAAGCAACTAATGCTGGAATAAAATTTGAATTGGATTTCTTTTTGGATTTAAATACTTTACAAGTTAATAATTATAAATTTTCTAGAATTCTTGGTGTTCTTCTAGATAATGCTATTGAAGAAGCAGAAAAATGTGATGAGAAGATAATTAAAGTTTCATTTAGAAGAGAAAACAAAAACCACAGAGCTGTTATTTTAATACAAAATACTTACACAAATAAAAATGTAGATATTGAAGAGATTTTTAAAAAGGGATTTTCAGGTAAGCAAAATCATTCTGGTATTGGCTTATGGGAAGTTAGAAAATATGTTAAAAATAGTAAAAATTTAGATTTATTTACTTCAAAAAATAATGAGTTTTTTAATCAGGAATTAACAATATATGATTTAAATTATTAATAAAACAAGAGCAACTTATATTTATTAAATGGTAAGTTGCTCTTTATATTTTTTATACCATAAAAAATGAGCTTTATCGGAGCTCATTTGAATTGAATTAATATTTAAGAAAAACTTTTCTTCTCTTAAGGAATTTAATCTTTTTTTATTAATGATGCTGGCATCTTTGGTTGATGTCCAATCCATACTATTACACATGCTGTGTTTGTTGATTTTGCATATTTTTCTGCTATTTTTGCTAGAAATTTCAACATAATAAATTCCCCCTTCTTTTGTAAAAAATTTATAATATAAGAATATAAATTATATTCTATATTATACTAAATTTTAATTGCTTGCATAAATTTCATGTCCATATTTATTATTGGTTATATTATATGCAAGTCTTGTTATTGTTAGAGTTTGTATAAAGTCTCCAAATATTATTATTCCTGCAATAGTTGTGTTTGGAATAAATATTGCAATTATAAATTCTACAGTTAAAATAATATATGAAAGTATTTGTTTTTGTAATCTTTCTTTTTTTCTTAAAATTGGAACATTTTCAGTGTCTGCTGGTGCATATAGTTTAATCATTGTCATGCAAAATATCCATATTGTAAGTCCAACTATTAATTTTGTACTTCCTTCTAAAATTAAATATTTCCCTAATAATGCTGATCCACTATATAATAATAATGTATATATAATGCATCCTATATGTGTTTTCATATGTACTCCACCAGATACACATCTATATGGGGCAATTATTAAAACTGATATTAATGTTAGTTTAAAAATTCCTAAAAAATATGCAATAGCTAAAATTATTAACCCTTTTGGTATTTCTCCTATAATAATTTGCAAACCATACATTATGATTTCTGCTCTTTCGTCATCAATTTCTGGCATTTCTTTTCTGATTTTTTGTGTTAATTTTGCACATATTTTATCTATCATTTATATTAGTCTCCTTTTAAGACTTTTCTTTTGTACAAATATAATTTAACACAAAAATTAATGTATTTTTAATTTATTACACAAAATGTCCTAATTTCTTTATAAAAACTTATTTTTTTGTTTTTATGAATTATTTTAACACTTTCATGCAATAAGATTTCTCAATAGTTTTTTCTCTTAAAATGCAAAAAAGAGTTTTATACAAACTCTTCCCATACTAAATTTGCTAAATCTATACCTTTATTAGAAAGTCTTATATCATTATTGTCAATTATTAGCAATTTTTCATCTATTAATTTCTTTAATTCATTTCTATATAGATAAATTGGATTATCTCCAAATTTGTTTTTAAAATCACTTATTTTTATACCATCTATTTTTCTTAAGCCTAAAAGCATAAATTCTTTTTTTGCATCATCTTCTTTTTGCACTTCATGTATTATTTTATTTTTATTAAATTCTTCATTATTTACGTTTCTTATATATTCTTCTATATTTTCTGTATTTGAATATCTTGTGATATCTCTATATGAATGAGCTGCAACTCCTATTCCAATATATTCTTTTTGGTTCCAGCAATTTAAATTGTGTTTTGATTCATATCCTTTTTTGGCAAAATTTGAAATTTCATAATGTTTGTATCCATTTAATTCTAATGTGTTTTTTACAAACCAATACATATTTCTTTCTAATTCTTCATCTGGTAATTGTAATTCTCCTTTTTCTATTTTATTTGCAATTGGTGTTCCATCTTCAACAATTAGTGAATATACAGAAACATGTTTAGGTTTTAATTTTAATATTTGTTCTAAACTTTCTTTTAGGTCTTTTATTCTTTGATTTGGAAGTCCAAGCATTAAATCTACATTTATATTTTTAAATCCTACTTTTTTTGCCATTTTGTATGTTTCTAGAAATTGCTTAAAATCATGTATTCTACCAATTTCTTTAAGTAATGTATTATTAGTTGATTGTAACCCAATACTAATTCTATTTATTCCACAACTTCTATAGTCTTCTAGTTTTTCCATTGTTACTGTTCCAGGATTTACTTCTATTGTGATTTCTGGATTTGGCGAAACATTTTTTTCCTTTATTTTATTTATAATTTGGATGATATATTTGCTGTCTATATATGATGGTGTTCCTCCACCTATATATATTGTAGTGATTTCTGGTTTTATATTTTGTGATTCTATTTCTTTTTTCATGGCTTCAACATATTTTTCTATTAAATTATCTTTATTACAATAAGAAATAAAATCACAATAATCACATTTTTTCTTACAAAATGGAATGTGTACATATATTCCTATTTCATTTTTGGCTAACATTTATTCTTTTCCCATCTCCATTATTTTTTTTAATCTATAATTTACTCCTGACTTACTTATTGGTGGTTGTAACATTTTTCCTAATTCTGTTAAACTTGCACTTGGATTTTGAATTCTAAGTTCTGCAATTTCTTTAAGTGTTTTTTCCATTTTCTCAAATTTTCCGTTTTCTTTTAGTTTTCTTATTGCATCAATTTGTTCTATTGCTGCATTCATTGTTTTGTTCATATTTGCTGTTTCACAATTTACGATTCTGTTTATTTTGTTTTTCATTTCTCTTTGAACTCTAATTTCCTCATATTTTAAAACAGATTTGTTTGCTCCAAGTAATGCTAAAATTTTTGATATTTCTTCTCCATCTTTTAAGTATATTGTATATTCTTTGTTTTTTTCAATACAATTGCATTTTATATCATATTCATTTAATCCTTTTATAATTAAGTTTGCATATTCTTTTCTTCTAATTCCTATTTCTAAGTGATATGTATTTTCTGGATTATTTATTGAGCCTGATCCTAAATATGCTCCTCTTATTACATTTTTTATTTGTTCTTTTGGTAAATTTTCTGTTTGGATTTTTATTTTTGGGCATGTTATTGTAAATATTTTTCCTTGTATACTTATATCATAATCATCTATATTGCTATTACTTAATAATCTTGAAAATCTGTTTATGTTATATTCATTTTCTGTTGAATATTTTATTTTGTTATCTTTTTCGGAAATATTACTACTCATCAGGTATCCTAGAAGTTCATATTTTACTGCTTCTTTATCTGATAAATTTTCTGTTTTACTTATTTCTTCTTTTAATTCTGTTGAAAAAGACATATTTTTTGTGAAGCTCCTTTCTTTTATATGACTTGTGCTACTATTACTCTATCATATCCATATAAATCTTTTTTGCAATATATGTTTTTATAATTTTGCTGATCTTCTATTATTTGCATAACATCATTTTTTTGATTGTATCCTATTTCAAAACATAGAAAACTTTCTGTTTTTAAATATTCTATTGCTTGACTTGTAATTTTTCTATAAAAGTCTAAGCCATCTATTCCTCCATCTAATGCTAGCTCTGGCTCTTTTTGTACTTCTTTGCTCAATTTCTTTATCTCTTCTTTTTTTATATATGGCGGGTTTGAAACTATAATATCAAATTTTTCTTTTTTTAGTTTTTCAAATAAATCTGATTTTATAAATTTAACATCTACATTAAGTTTATTTGCATTTTTGTTTGCAACTTCTATTGCTTTTTCACTAATGTCAATTCCAATTATTTCTGAATTTGGAACATATTTTTTTAGAGAAATTGCAATTGCTCCACTTCCTGTGCATAAGTCTAAAATTTTAGGGTTGTATTTTTGTTTTGCTATTTTTATAACTTCTTCAACTAGAATTTCTGTATCTGGTCTTGGTATTAATGTGTTTTCATCAACAAAGAAATCCATTTTCATGAATTCTTGTCTGTGTGTTATGTGTTGTAATGGTATTCCTTTTGTTAGCTTTTCAATATTTATAAAGTATTCCCATTGTTGCTTTTTTGTAATTTCTTTTTTGTCATAAACTATTATATATTGTCTTGGCTCATCTAAAACATATTGAAGTAATAACCTTGATTTTAATTTTGGACTTTCAATATTATTTGATTTTAACATTATCATTCCTTTTGTTATTGCTTCTTTTATTGTCATTAATACCACCTCTATTTCCTTTGTTTTTTAAAATTTATTTACTTCTTCTCTAAATCTATCTCCTCTATCATACATATCTTTAAACATATCAAAACTTGTACTTGCTGGTGAAAATAGAACTATTTGTCCTGGTTTTGCAATTCTCTTTGCTAGTTCTAGGCTTTGTTTAAATGTTTCACACATATGTATGTCTAATGTTTTGTTTTGTTTTTCTAATTCGTTTTTTACTGCTGTATATATTTTGTCTGCAGTTTGACCTATTAAAATTAGACTTTTTACATTTCTTTCTACTATTGCTTTTCCAAATGGTGTATAATCTAAATTTTTATCTGCTCCTCCTGCAATTAATACTATTTCATTTTCAAATGAATTTAATGCAGATATTCCTCTTGTTGGCGATGTGCTTGCTGAGTCATTATACCATTCTACTCCATTTAATGTTCTTACTAGTTCTAGTCTATGATGCACTCCTGAAAATTCTTTTACTGTGTCTAGTGCTTTTTCTGTGTCTACTAAGTTTTCAGTTAATGCTAGTGCTGTACATATATTTTGTAAGTTATGAATTCCTTTTAGTTTAATTTCATCTTGTGATATTAAGTGTCTTCTAATTCCATCATTACATTTTTTTATTATTCCATCTTCAACTATATATCCATAACTTAATTTTTGTTTACTACTAAATAATATTACATCTCCATTTGCGTCATCTTGGCATGCATTTGTTAATTCATTATCTGCATTTAATACAAGAATTCCTGTACTTTTTTGGTGTTTATATATATTTTTTTTGGCATCTATATATTCTTGATAATCTTTATGTACATTTAAATGATTTGGGGTTATGTTTGTTATTGCTGCTATATCTGGACTTACTTCCATTCCCATTAATTGAAAACTACTTAATTCTAATACTATTATATCTTCAGGTTTTATGTCTTTTAGCTTTGTGAAAAGTGGTATTCCTATGTTTCCTCCTAAATATACATTATATCCTGCATCTTCTAGAATTTTTGCTGTTAATGTTGTTGTTGTTGTTTTTCCATCACTACCTGTTATTCCAATTACTTTACATGGTGCCATTTTAATTAATTGTTCTATTTCTGTTGTAATTATTGCTCCTCTTTCTTTTTCTCTTACTAGTTCTGGTTTTGTTGGTAAACAACTTGGTGATCTAAATATTATATCATATCTGTGTAAGTTGTCTAAACTTCTGCTTCCAAAATAAAATTCAAAGTTGTATTTTTTTATTTTTTCTGAGATTTCTTTTGGTATTTTTTCTGCTTCTTTGTTATCAAATATTGTTACAATTGCTTGTTTTTCATATAAATAATCAATTAATGGAATATTGCTTACTCCTACTCCTATTACTGCTACTTTTTTGTTTTTTATGTTTTTTTCAAATTCTTCTAATTTTTTATTTTTAAATTCCATTTTTCTCCTCCACTTTTGTATTGTATTCACATTATTTGATTTCGTTCTTATTATATAACTTTTTTTTGGTTTTTACAATATAATTGTATATTTCTTGTTTTCATGGGTAAAATATTTTTGTAAACTTTTAACTGGAGGTGTTATTTATGTCAGAAAAAAATAATAACAAAAATAAAAATAATGACAAAAACAATAATAACAACAACAATAACAATCAAAAAAATAATAATAGATAGTTTTTTGAAAGAAAAAGCACTTTGAATTTAAAAATAGATTCAAAGTGTTTTATATTATTTTAATCCAATTATAGCTGTTTCTAAACCATATCCTTGTTTTTCACATCTAAATGAATGTATTAAATCAGAATTGCATACACTACAAATTCCACAATCTAATATATTTTCTGATTTTAGTCCTTCTTTTTGTAATATAATTTTATTTAATTTAATTGTGTCTATTGTCCATTTTATTTCATTTTTTCTTTCAATTATTTCTTCGTTTTTGTTATTTTCTTTTAGTTCTTCTTTAAACTCTTCTTCAAATAATTTTTCTACATCTTGCTCAACTTCAAAGTGGCACTTTCTTATGCTTGGACATATACAACATATAATGTTTTCTGGTTTACAACTATATTCTTTTTGCATTTTATGAATTGCTTCTACTGAAATCCTTTGAAGTGTTCCTCTCCAACCTGAATGAACATTTGCAATAACTTTATTGATAGGGTCAAAAAATAGTAGTAATATACAGTCTGCATTTGTTGTTGCTAGTAGTATGTTTTTCTTATTTGTAACTGTTCCATCTGTTGAGTTATATTGTTCTAAATTGAAATCTGGCTTGTCTATATTTATTTTGTGTTCAACTTTTGTTACATTTTTAGTGTGTGCTTGATTTGGTTTTACTAAGTTAATATAGTTTGCATTTATTTCATTACATAAGTCTTTATAGTCTTTTAAACTTGTATTTTGCTCAAGATTTGAAGTTCTAAAGTTTCTATCTAATCCAAGACTATAAGCATGTACTAAAATATCACTAAATTCTAATAGTTTCTTAAATTGTAAAAATTGAACACCGTTTTTATTTGTGTGAAGTACAATTTCATTTGATAGATTTTTCAAATTTCTATCTCCTTCCATATCTATTTTCAATTTTAATTTTTTCAAGAATTTCTTGTTTGCTTTTTTCATCAATAAAATTATATTTGTTTAAACATGCTCCATTATTGAAATTGCATATACTTTTATAATCACAATAACTACAAGGTGTTTTCTTGTTTTTATAAAATGGTTTTAAGTCTATATTTCCACTTAAAATTTCATTTGAAATTTGTTTTATTACTATATACATATAGTCTTGTAAGTCCTTAAATTGTTCTTTGCTTACACAACTAGATTTTCCTTCACTTAGTCCACTTTTTGAAATATAAGCTGGCACTATATTTGAATATCCATTTTCTAAATTTTTGTCATGTAGTTTAACAACTTTTATGTCTGCTAAAATAAGTCCTTTCATTTTGAAACTTTTTCTAATTCTTTCTTCAATTTGTTCTAATTCCATATTTTTGTCTGTATCAATCATTTGTTCCATTAAACTAAAATATAAAATTCCAGCTGGCATTAAGTCCTCTTCTTTACATACTGCATCTAAATATGTTAATAATTGTATTTGTAGTCCTGCGTAGACTTCGTTTAAATCTATGTTTTTTATTGATGATTTATAATCTATTATTCTTAAATATTTTCCATCTTCGTTTTGAGCAGTGTCTACTCTATCAATTTTTCCTGTTATTTCTACATTTTTGCCATTTTCTAATTGTAACTTAATTGTTTTATATTTTCCTTTATCATCAAATTCTAATTCTGTTCCTAACACATTAAATTCACTTGATGTTAATGATTGGATTATATATTTTAATGCTTTTTTTATTATTTTTTTAAGTCTAATTACTAATACTCTATATTTTGCTGTTGATGTAAAAATGTAATTTTTGTTTTGTAAAAGTTCTTCATCAATTATTTTGTCAACAATTTCTGATATTTTATCTTCTGTTATATCTTCTAATTTTATTTTTTCTTCTTTTATAATTTCAAAAACTTCATCTATTACTTCATGCATAAATGTTCCTGTATCAAAGCTTTTTACTTTTAATTCTTCTTGTGGTTTTATTTTTAAACCATATTGTAAAAAATATGAAAATGGACATCTTCTATATTGTTCTAATTTTGATATACTTGTTGAAAGTTTGTTACCATATAATTTATCTATATTTTTTTGTTCTATTTTTTCTGGTAAATTTGAATAATTTAGTCCTTTTAAACTCTGCTCTAGCTTATTATTCCAATTTTCATCTTTTTTATAATAATTATAAACATAATACCATATTTTTTCAATTTCATTTTCTCTTAA
The DNA here is from genome assembly GCA_944386165.1 of uncultured Clostridia bacterium. Taxonomy (GTDB): domain Bacteria; phylum Bacillota; class Clostridia; order TANB77; family CAG-508; genus CAG-269. The sequence continues at coordinate 48,948 of CALXAA010000009.1, read as the reverse complement.
TTTGCTAATATTGTTTATTAATTCTTCATATGTTGTTTTGGTATTTAGTATTTCTGATTTTGATTCTATCACATCACTTTCTTCACTTAATTTTGGATAGATTTTTTTTATTCTATTTACTAATATTGATGGTCTTAAAGCCTTTCCCTGCATATCTGATGACGGATATGACAAATATAGTTTTTGTTCTGCTGTTGTAAATGTTTTATATATATTAAAATTGTCTTCATATAATTTATCTATTGTTCCTTTAGCAAGTTCTATTCCATGACTTTTTAAGATTTCTCTATCTTCATCATTTAAAAAACCTTCATCTTTGTTTATACTTGGAAAAATTCCATCATTAAGGCCTATAATAAATGTTGCTTTTACTTTATGGCTTCTTGACCTATCTACATCTCCCATTATTACTTGGTCTTGTGTTCCTGGAATTTTTGTTAAATTACTATTTTTTAAACCTACTCTTAAAATTTGGGCAAATTTGTCTATTGTAATTTTGTCATCTTTGAATACTAATACTATTTCATCTAATAAATTTATAACTATATTTATACTACTTTCATATTCATGTGATAAGTCTATTAAACCTTTTTCTTCTAATTCATTTTGCTTTTGTCTTATCTTTTTTGCTATTTCTTGGTCTACTAGAAATTGATATATTGCTTTTGATATTCCTTTAGCTGTTTTGTTCTCGTCAATTTCTTTTTTCAATTTTACTAGTGGGTCTACTATATTTTTTCTGATTTGTTCTAGTCTTTCAATTTCTGCTTTTTCTTTTTCATCAAAGTTTCCATATGTAAATTCTTTTTTCCATTTATTATTTTTAATTCCCCATTTTATACAATATTTTTCTAACTTAAATAATTCGTCTTCTTCGATATCATTAAGTCCAGTTTTTAAGTAATTAAATATTGATTCATAACTCCAATTTTTTATAAATATTTCTAATATTGAAAGTAGATATTGTATTATTATGTTTTGGTTTAAATCTCTATTTTCATCTATAAATATTGGGATATCATATTTTTCAAATATTACTCTAGCTAAATTTGCATATGTATCAATATTTTTTGTAATTATTGATATATCTTTATATCTATAGTTTTCATCTCTTACTAATTTAAAAATATTTTTTGCTACTTGTTCAATTTCAGAATATTGGTTTTTGGCTAAAAATAATGATATGTTTTTTACTTCTTCTGAATATATTTGGCTTTTTAAATTATATAAATTTTGTTCTAAGTGTTTTAATTCTGGTGTTTTAAATCTATAGTTTTTTTCTAAATTTACTTCTTCAACTTTAATTTGGCTTTCTTCTGCTAGTTGTAGTATTTTGTTTGTTGTAATTTGGTTTGAATAAAATATGTCTGTATCTGGATTTTTTACATCATGTATTGAATCTGTACATATTGTTACTGTTACTTGTTTGGCTATTTTTAAAAGTTTTTTTATTATATCATATTCTTGACTTGTAAATCCTGAAAATTCATCTATATATATTAAATTATCTTTAAATTCATCAACTTTATCCACATTTTGTGCTAATATTGTTAATAAGTCTGTTTCATCTATGTATTTTTCCGCTATTTGTTCTTGGAATTTTTCATATATAATATTTATGTCATTTAATTTGTTTTTTAGATAAATGTCTTCTTGACTTTCTGTTTCTTTTTTTAGTTGTTCTACACTAATTCCGTGTTTTTTGAATTCTGTAATTGCTGTTTCAACCATATCAACATTTTCGTCTGTTTTTCCTAAAAATTTCAAATCTTTTTTACAATTGTTTAATATGGAATATATAAGCATTATTTTTCCACATTTACTCAAATTTGTTTCTGTTCTTCCACCTATTTCATTTATTACTCTATATGCCATTCTACTAAATGTTACAACTTCTGCATTTAAAACCGCTTCTGTTTTTAATGCATCCATTAGTTTTTTTTCAGCTGTAAATGAGAATTGCTCTGGGGTAATAACTAGTATTTTATTGTTTTCTTTTACTTTTTCAGAGATTTCGTTATAGCAATATTCACTTTTCCCTGTTCCTGCTCTACCATGAATTACTCTTAACCCCATAACTAATTTCCTTTCTACTTTTAAATTGCACAAATAATTGCTTCTAGTCCTATATTTAAATCAATTAATCCTATTTTGTATTTATAATCTAAGTCTTCAAGTTGTTGAATTAATTTTTTTAATTCTGAAATTTGAAAAGATTGTGCTTGTGCTTTATATTTTCTTATTAAAAAAACTTGGTTTGGCTTTAACTTTAGACTTGTTTCAATATTTTTATTATACATTATGGCTAATTTTACAAAATATAGTTTTTTAAAATGATTATATAATGTGATTAAAATTTTTTGAATTGGTTCTTTTGAAGCAATTAAATTGTGTAATACATCTATTGCTTCTTTAATTTTCTTTTGTCCTAGATTATCTGTTAAATCAAATATTACACTCTCAAGTTTTTTTGAACATAATGAGTCAATATCTTGCTTTTGAACACTTCCACCTGCCCCTGCATATTCAATAAGTTTTCTTGTTTCATTTATTAAATCTTGCATATTTGTTCCACAACATTCTATTAAATAGTTTAAATTGCTTTCGGAAAAATCTACTTTATATGCAGAACTTATTGTTTTTAGTCTTTTTACTATCTGAATTGGCTTTTGTTCTTCAAAATTACATATTGTTCCTATTTTTTCTATAGTATTAAAAATAGCATTTTTTTCAGCTTCTTTTTCTATAAATATTAATAATGCTACTTCATTTATTAATTTTACATTATCTTTTAAATAATTGTTTATTTTATCTTTTAATTCTTTGCTGACTCCACTATTTTTGGTTTCTCTTTTGAATATTCCTGTATTTTTGACTATTATTAATTTTTTTGGATAGCCAAAAGCAGGAGTTTCGATATCTGCAATTAACTCCTGTATATTATTTTCATCTATAATTATGTAATTAATTCCTTTTACAAGTTCACCAAAGTTTTTTTTCATTTTTGCTACTTGTTGTTCTAGTAAAAAAGTTTCTTCACCATATAGTAAATAGATTCCATTTACATTTCCTTGATTTACTTGCTTTTCTAATTCTTCTACTTTTAGCATTTTTTCCCTTCCTTATTTTCCTAAGATGATTCTAAATACTTCTGCTACACTCCAGGCTTGAGCAATAGCTCCTTTTGGTTCATATGGTTTTTTAGAGTCAAATATTTCCGCAATGCTTCCAATACATCCTCTTTCATTCATTTCTTTTGAGAATGTTTCTGTAACTTGTTTTCTGAATGTTTTTAATCTTTCTTCATATTCATTTTTATTAGTTTTTCTATTAGTTGCAAATTTTTTCAAGCAATCATAATATAATCCTAATAACCAAGTCCATGTTATTCCTTGATGATAACTAAAGTCTCTTTTAAAGTCATTACCTTCATATACTTCTATATAATTTTCTTCTCCTTTTGCTAATGTTTTTAATCCATATGGGTTTAACAATTTTTTTGTTACAACTTCAAACATTGATTCTGCTTCTTCTGAATTTACATCTAAAACAGGATATGAAAGGCTTAACGCAAATAATTGGTTTGGTCTTATTTTTCCGTCTCCTAAAACATCATATAAACATTTTCTTTTTTTGTTGTAAAATTTTTCAACAAATGATTTTTTGCATTTTAATGCCATTTTGTCATATTTTGCTTTACTTGTTTTATCATCTTTTTGTTTTGATAATTCAGACATTATTTTTAGTGCATTATACCACATAGCATTTATTTCTACTGGTTTTCCATTTCTAGGTGTTGCTGGAACTCCATTATATTTTACATCCATCCATGTGTTTTGTGTAAATTCTGTTCCTGAAACTATTAGTCCATCTGTATCTAAATAGATGTTGTTGTCATCTATGTCTATTCCTGTTGAATAATTTTGAATAATAGATTCAAGTTTTGGATAGATTTCATCCATAATAAATTCATAGTCTGATGTGTATTTTAAATATTTTTTTACTTGTTCAAATAAAAGTAATGATGAATCAACACTGTTATATAATGGTCTGTCATCTTCTTCGCTATATGCATTTGGAACTAGTCCATATTTTATATCTCTTACACATGTTTTTAATACTTTTTTGGCAATATTGAATTTATTTGTAACTAATAATATTCCTTCAAATGAAATTAATGTATCTCTCATCCAATCTAAAAACCATGGGTATCCAGCGATAAGTGAATATGTGTTAAATAATGGTCTTTTTATAATAAAGTTATCTGCTGCAATAAGAAATTGCTTTATTAATTGGTCATTTTTTTGTTCATCTTGTGTTTTTTCTTCTGAATTTTTTATTAATTGGGATTTCATAATTTCTTCATTTTGTCTTACAACTTCATTTGTGATAATTGCTCTTGCATCTAATTCATCTATGTTTTCTTCTAATGAACATATAAGTGAAATTTGTTTTTCTTCATTTGGTTCTATTTCAATTTCAAATCTTCCTGGAATTATATGATTTTCTTCTGCTTCAAATCCACGTTTTTCTTCTTCAATATAAAACATGTTAAAAAATGTATCGTTTTTGTGTTCTATATAATTTCCTTCAGAAATTGCCATATATATAGGTCTTCCATTATCTATTTTTACTTCAAGTTTTCTTCTGTTATATTTTTCTTGCAAGTCAAATATGTGGTCTTTATTCATATAATGAGAATTTCTATAATTCATTATTGGTGTAAGAATTATTTTTGATTTTTGTTTTCCGTTTTTTATTTTGTAGTATACTGCAACTGTATTTTTAAAGTGTTGCATACAAATAACTTTTTTTATTTCTACATCATTAATTTTATATCCAAATACTGGCATAAATTCTTTTGTAAAACTTACTTGATATTCATAACCATGTTTTATGTAATTTTTGCCTATATTTGTGAATAAATCATATTTTTTTCCATCAATTTCAAAGCTCTCATCTATTTTTGATAATATTAGCATCCTTCTCGCTGGAGGTATTACTGGCGCTATTAATAGCCCATGATATCTACGAGTGTTTACTCCAATTATGGTAGATGAAGCATATCCTCCAATACCATTTGTTATTACCCATTCTTTATCTAACCCTTTTTCTAAATTTAAACTTTCTTTGGTAAATCTCATCTTTTTTTCCTTTCTAATTCATTTTTATGGTTTTGTTTAAATTTTTCATCTGATTCTCTTATTGATTTTATTCTGTCACTATATTTATTACTAAATTTACTTTTCTTGCCTTTCATGTGTTTGTTCTGGTTTGAGTCTTCTTTTTTGTTTTTTTTCTTTTTCTCAATTTTTGTTTGCATTTTCTTTATTTTGTTGATTCGTTTGTCTGATTTTAGTTTTGCGTTAAGCATTATATATTCTGGGTCAGTTTCTCTATCTTCATATTTTAAATCATTACAAACTAGTTTTATTACAGATTCTGCTACCATATATGGATCATGTCTAACTTTTCCATCAATAATTGTTGAAATATTTTTCTTTATAAATTTGATTTTCTTTAATTTTGGATCATCTAAGTCTTGTTCTACTAAATCTGATCCTTCTTTATTGTATTTTTTTATGTATTCTGGTATAACTTCACCTGTGTCATATATACAATAATCAATTAATCCTTCTCCGCAATGATCAATAATGGCTCTTAAATGATCTGCAACAGAGTAGTCATCTGTTTGTCCTAGTTCTGTCATTATATTATTTACATATATTTTTTGTGCTTTACTTTCTTTTATCGCTTTTGCAACTCCATTAACTAATAAGTTTGGAATGATATTGGTATATAGGCTACCTGGTCCTATTATTATACTGTCGGCTTCTTTTATCGCTTCAATAACTCCTTCTGCTGGCTTACAATTTGATGGTTTTATATAAACTCTATTTATTTTTGTCATTTTTTCGCTTACTATTTCTGGTATCATATCTTTGTTTTCTACAACATAACCATTTTCTAGTTCTGCACATATTTTCATTTCATCATTGCTTACAGGTATTACTTTTCCAACAATATTGAATATTGAATTGCTTTGAGCTATTGCTTTTACATTATTTCCATATACTTCATTCATTGCAGTAAAGTATATGTCAGAGAATTTTAGTCCTCTTAATGCTTGATTTGTCATCTCATGATTTAATAGTTTTCCTAAGTCATCTTTTTTTTCTGGTGATAGTGCTACTATACTATCTTTTATTTCTTCAAATGGTAATGTTGTTTGTAATATTTTCCTAGAGTCTGTTGGTTCTTTACCATATTCTGATACTGCAACAATTGCTGTTATATTGTTTGTGTATTTTTTGATTCCTGTAAGAATTGTATTTAAACCTGCTCCTCCACCAATTGCAACTATTTTTGGACCTTTATCATATATTGTTTTGTCAAAAATTAATGATTTTACATTAACATTTTTTTGATTTTTCATTCTATCATCTGTTGCTTCAATAAATAGTTCCATATTTCTTTTATTTAACATTATTAGTCCTAAAACAATAAATACAAATCCTATTACAAATATTATTATTATTTTTCCTGCTTCAGAAATTTGCATTTCTTTTTGTACTAATATATCTGATATTCCATAACATGTAAGTACTATTCCTACTAATATTAAAAATATCCACCTTTTCATTTTAGAACTTGATTTTAACCAATGCATTATTCCCTTCATTTTTTCTTCACACCTTTCTTTAATTTTTAGTGTATAATTTCTATTTCTGTTTCTATTTTTTCGCCAAATTTTTCAAAAACTTGTTTTTTTACATATTCAATTAATTCTTCTACTTCTTTTGAAGTAGCATTTCCTTTATTTATTATAAATCCAGCATGTTTTTCTGATACTTGAGCATCACCTATTTGGTATCCTTTTAGTCCACATTCATCAATTAGTTTTGCTGTAATAAAATTTTTTCCTCTTTTAAATGTACTTCCTGCACTTGGATATTCAATTGGTTGCTTTTCTCTTCTACTTTTTGCATATTCTTGCATTTTTGATTGTATTTCTTCTTTATTTCCTTTATTTAATTCAATTTCACATTCAACTATAATATCATCATTTCTACAAAATATACTATTTCTGTATTCAAATTGTGCTTCTTGATTTTTTATTTTATGAATGTTTCCATTTCTATCTACATATGTAATTGTTTTTATTATGTCTTTCATTTCTGTTCCATATGCTCCTGCATTCATTCTTATAGCTCCACCAATAGTTCCTGGTATGCCTGAAGCAAATTCTAAACCTGCAATTTCTTTATTTGCAAGTTTATATGCTGTTTCTCCTAATTTGCATCCTGCACCTAATGTTATTGTATATTTTTGCTTATCTTCTGTTATTTCAAATTTCTTTATGTCTATTTTTAGTACTACTCCTTTAATTCCTTCATCTGATACTAAAATATTACTTCCATTTCCTAATATAAATTTTTTTGTATTGTCTTCATTTAATATTCTTAAAGTTTCTTGTAATTCTTCTACTGTGTTTATATTAATTAGTAATTCTGCATTTCCTCCAATTTTAAAAGATGTATATTTTGCCATTGGTGCATTTATATGAATTCTTTCTTTTGGAATTATTTTTTCTATCTTATCTAAATTCACTTTGTCCTCCATCTTGAGCTTATGCTCTAATAATATTTATTCAAATGCCTTGAAATCATTAGACATATATAAGAGTTTACCTGATGCAGTTTCTTGTACATCATAATTCATTACCTCTCCACTACCATAATTAACAATATATGTATGACTACTGTTTGTAATTCCTATTTCTTCTAGAACTTCTTCATTTAATAAATAATATTTTTCATCCTTTTTTGCTGTTGTTAAAAATGCTGTGGAATTTAAAAAGTTAAAATAAATTGTTGGTATTTGTTCTTTTGTAAGTTCTTCTCCAACAAGGTAACTTTCTATTCCAACTGTTTTGTATTTTGTATATATTTCTAGTGCTGCATGTTGAACCATTTCTAACTCAACTATTAATTTTTTTTCTTTTGACTCTTGTAATGTATTTACGCCTGAGTATGTTGTTATTGTTGCTATTACCAAAATAATTATAATCATTACTACTAATGCAATTAATGTTACACCTTTTTGATTTTTCATTAGAATTTTCCTTTCTTTGGTTATGTAGGTTATTTTTCTGTAACTTATATTATCATTTTTTTCCTACTTTTACAATATTTTTTTGTAAATCTATTTCTTTTTTATAAAATTTGTAGTATAATAGAAATGTGAGATTTTATTTATTTTTTAATGATATTAAAATAACTAGATTATTAGAATGGAGGTAAATATGTGGCAAATTTGGTTAATTGCTGCTGGAGTATTTATTATAGGTGAAATTATTACAGTGGGCTTTTTATTATTTTGGTTAAGTATTGCTTCTTTAATTGCAATGGTTGTTAGCTTCTTTACTTCAAATGTTATCATACAAATGACTGTATTTGTCATTTCTTCTGGATTATTAATTTTTGCAACAAAACCACTTGTAAAAAAACTTGCAAAAAAAGACTCTGTTTCAACTAATGTTTATTCAATTATTGGAAAAACAGCAATTGTAATAGAAGATATTGATTGGGCTTCTGGAACAGGTCAAATAAAATGTGAGGGTGAAGTTTGGTCAGCAAAAACAGATGAGCAAATTGACATTCCAACTGGTAGTGAAGTAGAAATTGTTTCAATTGAAGGTGTAAAAGCTTATGTTAAACCATTAAAAATCGTAGCAGCTAAATAAATTAAGTTATTAAAATAAAAAATTATATAAAAATTTAAAAGGAGGATATTATGTGGTTTTTAATTGTACTACTTGTTATAATATTAATTATAGCATTTAAATCAATTAAAGTAGTTAGACAATCTGAGGTATACATTATTGAAAGGTTAGGAAAATTTCATAAAGTTGCTGATGCAGGTCTTACAATAATCGTTCCATTTTTCGATCATGTAAGAAGTGTTGTAAGCTTAAAGCAACAAACAATGGATATTCCACCTCAAGGAGTTATTACTAAAGATAATGTTACAATTACAATAGATACAGTTGTATTTTATCAAATAACAGATCCAGCAAAAGCTGTTTATGAAATTCAAAGTTTGAAAAAAGGTATTGAATATCTAGCAATTACAACAATTCGTGATATTGTTGGTAAAATGGACTTAGATGCAACATTTAGTTCTAGAGATGGAATAAACTCTGAATTAAGAGTTATACTTGATGAAGCAACAGATAGATGGGGTTGTAAGATTGATAGAGTAGAAATTAAAGATATTACACCACCTGCTGATATTAGAGATGCAATGGAAAAACAAATGAATGCAGAAAGAAATAAAAGAGCATTAATTCTAGAAGCTGAAGCTCAAAAACAATCTGCTGTTACAATTGCAGAAGGAAAAAAACAAGCAGCTATTCTAGAAGCTGAAGCTGATAGAGAAGCAAAAATTCGTAGAGCTGCCGGTGATGCGCAAGCTATTAAAGCTGTTGCAGAGGCTAAAGCTAAAGAAATTGCTATGGTATATGATGCTATTAAATCTGCTGATCCAGATGAAAAACTTGTTCAAATTAAATCTCTTGAAGCTCTTGAAGAAATTGCTAAAGGTGATGCAAATAAAGTATTTATCCCATTTGAAGCAACTAGTGCATTAAGTAGTTTAGGAGCTGCTAAAGAAATATTTACTGAGAACGATAAATCTAGCAAAAAATAGTTTAAAAAGGAATCTTTTAAAGATTCCTTTTTTGTTAGTTGGATACTTATTTATAAAATATTTAAATATCCTTATCTTCATTCTCATCTAAAAATGGTTCAACATGCACAATTGCCTTGTACACATTATCTAATTCTGCAATTGTATTTTCAAGTTCGTCAGCAAGTTTATGACTTTCAAAAGTCGTCATATTTCCATCTACTGCAATAACTAAAAATATTATATATTTATTTCCAACAGGTGTTGATGAAATATTATTTATTGCTTTTACATCTTTATATGCATGTATTACATCTAAAATAATATCTTTTGTTTCTTCATCAATAGAAATGTCCATTAAAATATTGTAACTTTCCATAAAAATTTCTATTCCAGTTTTGCAAATCCATATAGAAATTCCAATACCAACCACTCCATCAAACCAATGAATTCCTTTTACTGAAAGTAATGCTGAAATTAGTGTAAATGTAGTTATAATACAGTCGTTTCTGTGGTCTTCCATATTTGCTTCAAGTAGAATATTTTTACATTTTTTATAGGCAATTTTTGTATATGTATATAAACTTAATTTTACTATAATTGTAACAATACATACTATTATTAGCCACCAAGAAAATTTTAATTCACTTCCATTTACTAATGAAGTAATTGCATCTATTATTGTTTTTATTGATACAAGTATCATTGATATAGCAATAAAAAGTGAAAATAAATATTCTGCTTTTCCGTGCCCAAAATTGTGATCTTCATCTTTTGGAGCACTAGCAATTTTATTTCCAATAAAGGCCATTAAAGATGCAAATATATCTCCTGCACTATTTATACTGTCTGCAATCATAGCTTGACTTTTGCTTGTAAAACCAACAATGGTTTTTATTATAAGTAAAAATACATTTCCTATAATTCCATATATTCCAACTTTTTTCGTTATTTTATATCTTTCTTCATTATTTTCATTCATTTATTTATCTCATTCCTCTCCTAGGACTGGAATATTCCTGACATTTTAAGTTTTGTTGACTCCTAAAATTCCTCCAAATATACCACATACAATTCCTGCTGCAATCATAATTATTGATTGTAGTGTTAAAGAAAAGTTTTGATTTATTATACTAGACAATAAATATATACTTATTAAGTATATTCCCCCAATTAAAGCTCCATTTGCAAAACCATTTTTATTCATTTTAAAATTGCCTATTGTACTTCCAATAAATATGCTTATTGCAGTAATAACAATTATTGTTGGTGCTATAAAGTTTTCACTTATGTTTGTATATGTTAGCAATATTGAAAATATTAATAATAATACAATGGTTGATACAAATGAAATTATTACACCTTTTATAATATTTAATAATGATGTAGACATATTTACCTCCCTTTATTATTTTAATATATTCATTAAAAATGTTAAATATGTCTATTTTTTATAATTTGTTTTTTATATTATGTAAAAAGCCTTAGAATTTCTTATCCTAAGGTTTTTACTAATTATGCAGTTTCTCGAGTGTCTGCAATCATTCTTTGTGGCTTTATTTTTACTTTATTTGGATTTTCAATAATTATTGGTTTAGCATTATTAGTTATAGTATCTTTTGTTATAATACATTTTTCAATTTTTTCATTAGATGGAATATCAAACATTATATCTCTCATAACATTTTCAATTATAGAACGTAATCCTCTTGCTCCTGTTTTTCTTTCAATTGCTTTATCTACTATTGCTTCAAGAGCTTCTTGTTCAAATTCTAGTTCTACTCCGTCCATTTCTAATAATTTCTGATATTGTTTTACTAATGCATTTTTTGGCTCTGTAGTTATTTTTATTAAAGCTTTTCTATCTAACTCTTTTAATGTTGCTATTATTGGTAAACGTCCTATAAATTCAGGAATCATACCAAATTTTAGTAAATCTTGTGGTAATAATTCTTCAAAAACTTTATATCTATCCATATCTTTGCTACTTTGAATTTCTGCACCAAACCCAATTGATTTTTTTCCAATTCTATCTTTTATGATATTTTCTAAGCCTTCAAACGCTCCACCACAAATAAATAATATATTTGATGTGTCTATTTGTAGCATTTCTTGTTGAGGATGTTTTCTTCCTCCTTGTGGTGGAACAGATGCTATAGTTCCTTCAACAATTTTTAATAATGCTTGTTGAACTCCTTCTCCACTTACATCTCTTGTTATTGATGGATTTTCTGATTTTCTTGTTATTTTATCTATTTCATCAATATATATTATTCCTCTTTCTGCTTTTTCAATATCTCCATCTGCAGCTTGAATTAGTTTTAAAAGTATGTTTTCAACATCTTCCCCAACATACCCAGCTTCAGTAAGTGTTGTTGCATCTGCTATTGCAAATGGAACATTTAATATATTAGCAAGTGTACTTGCTAATAATGTTTTCCCACATCCTGTTGGCCCCACTAATAATATGTTACTTTTTTGGATTTCAACATCATTATCATCTATCTCATGCTTTTCTTCCATTTCTTCTTCATGAGCAACTCTTTTATAGTGATTATATACAGCTACAGCAAGTGTCTTTTTTGCTTCATCTTGACCTATAACATATTCATCAAGTGTTTCTTTTATTTCTTTTGGGCTTGGTATTTCTTCTAAACCTGCTAGTGTATATGTTTCTTCTTCTTCTGCATATTCTGCTTCAATTATTTCATTGCATAAACCAATACATTCATTGCATATATATACTCCAGGTCCTGCAACAATTTTTCTAACACTATCTTGTGTTTTTCCACAGAATGAACATTTTATATTATTTGGTATATCATTTTTTGACATTTATACTCTCCTTTTTTTAAGCTCTTTTTGTCATTATTCCATCAATCAAACCATATTCTAATGCTTCTTCTGCTGTCATATAGTTATCTCTTTCTGTGTCTCTTTCTATAACATCTAATGGTTTTCCTGTTCTTTCGCTTAAAAATTTATTTAATTTTTCTCTTGTACGAACTAAGTGGTCTGCATGGATTTTTATTTCTGTTGCTTGACCTTGTAGTCCTCCACCTCCAATTAGAGGTTGATGTATCATTATTTCAGAATTTGGCATTGCAAATCTTTTTCCTTTTTCTCCTGCTGTTAATAATACTGCTCCCATACTTGCTGCTAAACCTACACATACTGTTTCAACAGGACATTTGATATAATTCATTGTGTCTACAATTGCCATTCCATCTGTAATTGATCCTCCTGGTGAATTTATATAAAAATATATTTCTTTGTCAGGATCTTCTGACTCTAAAAATAGCATTTGTGCTACAACAAGGCTTGATGTTGTTGGATTTACATCTTCTCCTAGATAAATTATTCTGTCTTTTAATAGTCTTGAAAATATATCATATGAACGTTCACCTTTGCTTGTTTGTTCTACAACATATGGTACTAAACTTGATTTTTCTATCATAATTTTATCCTCCTTAAATTTTTATTTCTTTAGTGTGTTGGACTAAAGTTAAAAAAGTTAGGCAAAGTTTCTCTATTTATTTAAAGACATTCCCTCCTAACTTTATTTTTTACTTTATTTTATTTTTGCATTTTTTACTATGAAGTCTATTGCTTTTTCTGATTCAATTCCTTCTTTTATGTAATTTTTTAAGTCTTCATTATCTTGGATTTCTTCAACTTTTTTTCCATAGTTTTTAGCCATTTCTTCTAATTTTTCTTTTATTTCTTCTTCACTAGCTTCAATTTTTTCTGCTTTTCTTACTGCTTCTAAAGTAAGTCTTGATTTTATTGCTTCTATTGCTTGTGGTTCATATTCTTTTTTCAATTCTTCTTCTGTTTTTCCAATCATTTTTAAGTATTGTTCTAATTTTAATCCTTGATATGCAAGTCTTTGTTTGATATCTTGAAGCATATGTTCAACTTCCATTTCTATCATACCTGATGGAATATCTACTTTTGCCTTATCACATACAGCTTTTATGGCTGATTCTTCTGTTTCATATTTTGCTTTTTGTTCGTTGTCTTTTTCTATTCTTTCTTTTATGCTTGATTTTAATTCTTCTAATGTGTCAAATTCACTTACGTCTTTAGCAAATTCATCATCTAGTTTTGGTAATTCTTTTTTCTTTATTTCATGTAATTTAACTTTAAATGTTGCTTCTTTTCCAGCTAAGTCTTTTGAAAAATATTCTTTTGGAAATGTTACTTTTATTTCTTTTTCTTCATCAATTTTCATGTTAACTAATTGTTCTTCAAATCCAGGAATAAATGTTCCACTTCCTATTTCTAGTTCATGTCCTTCTGCTTTTCCTCCTTCAAATGCTACTCCATCAACAAATCCTTCGAAGTCTATTGTTGCAATGTCACCATTTTCTAGAGCTCTATCTTCAATTGTTATTAATCTTGAATTTTTTTCTTGCATTTTCTTGATTTCTTTTTCAATGTCTTCTTCTGTAACAGGATATTCTATTTTCTTTATATCTATTCCTTTATATTTTCCAAGTTGTACTTCTGGTTTTACTTGTACTACTGCTGTAAATATAACGTCTTTTCCTTTTTCCATTTGAATTACATCTACTACTGGTTTACTTACTGCATCTATTTTATTTTCATCTAAGGCTTCATCATATGCTTGAGTTGCAATTTCATTAAATGCATCTTCATAGAAAATTTCTGCTCCATAGTATTTTTCAACTATGTTCATTGGAGCTTTTCCTTTTCTGAATCCTGGTATATTAATATATTTAGCATTTTGGAAATACACTTTTTTTATTGCATTTTCAAATTTTTCTGCTTCTACTGTTATTTCTAATTTTACTTCATTTGCATTTTCTGTTTTCTCGACTTTACAATTCATTTTAATTCTTCCTTTCTTGTATTGGCTTTATTTAGCTTTTATATTATATCATATTTTTTCCAATTTGCAAGAGATTTTTCAAAGATTTGTAAATTTTTTTATATAACTTGTTTTATGTGGTTTATGTTACATTTTCCTTTAATTAGTATTATTTCAATAACATCAAATCTTATTGTGTAAGTGCAAAAATTATTATGAGATAAAAAAATTGCTGCACTATGTTTCATGTGTTGTTTTTTTGTATTGTTTACGGCTTCACTTGGATTACCATATTTTATATTTGTTCTTGTTTTTACCTCTATAAATACAAGTTTTTCATCTTTTATTGCAATAATGTCTATTTCTCCACTTATAGTATAATAATTTGTACATACTATTTTGTATTCTTTTTTTTCTAAATATTTTTTAGCTATTTTTTCTCCTATTATTCCGATTTTTCTTTTATTTACTTTATTCATAAATTTTATTTTTCCTTCTCATTTTTCTTTAATTTTATATCTTTTTCCTGGTAATTCTTCTATAAAATCTTCCATTTGTAATAATAATAATTTATAACTTATTTCTTGAATAGATAGTTTACTTCTTTTCGATATTTGATTTATATCTTGAGGTATATTTTTAATATTTTTGTATATATCTAATAATTCTTTTGGTACTTTTATTTCTTCTTTTTTCTCTTTTTTTATTTCACTTTTTGTAAACTTGATGTTTGGATAACATTCCAAAATATCTTCTATTTTGGTTACTAATTTATTTCCTTTTTTTATGAGTTCATTAGTTGTTCTCCCTTTTGAATTTTCTAGACTACTTGGAATGCAAAATACTGGCTTATTTAAATTTTGAGTATATCTTGCAGTAACACTTGTACCACTTCTATATCCTGCTTCAATTACTAATGTTCCAATTCCTAATCCTGCAACAATTCTATTTCTTTCCAGAAATTTTGTAGAATCAGCTTTAGTATTATCTTCATATTCAGTAATAACTAATCCTCCATTTTCTATTATATTATTTAATAATTCTATATTTTGCTTTGGATAAATGTTATTTAACCCACATGGGAGAACCGCTATTGTTTTTCCGGAGTATTTTAAACATGTTTTATGTGCAATACTGTCAATTCCTACTGCTAAACCACTAATTATTATTAAATTATATTCAATTAATTTTTGTGTAAATTGTTTACACATTTTTTCACCATATTTTGTATTTGATCTTGATCCTATTACTGCTATTCCATTATCTTGTAAAATATTAGTATTTCCTTTTACATAAAGTCTAGATGGTGGCTCTTTTAATTCCTTTAATTTTTGAGGATATAAATTATCTGAATATTCAATTATTCTTTTTTGCATTTTAAATTTTGTCCCTTTCTTTAAAACTTGTCTAAACTTCTATATTGAATTGCTTCTGCTAGATGATTTATTTTTATGTTTTTTTCATTTTCTAAGTCTGCAATAGTTCTTGATACTTTTAATATTTTTTCATATCCTCTAACACTTAATTTTAATTTTTTAAATACATCTTGAAGTAACTCATTACTCTTATCATCTAGTTTGCAAAATTCTCCAATTAGTTTTGTTGAAAGTTCTGAATTAGTATAAAATCCATAATTATTATATCTATCTTTTTGAATTTTTCTTGCTTTATTTACTCTGTTTTTTATTTTTTCTGAAGTTTCTGCTTTTTGATTAGAATTTAATTTTTCTATTTTAGTTCTTTTAATTTCTATGTGTATATCAATTCTATCAAAAAGTGGTCCACTTATTTTTTTTAAATATCTATGTATTTCATAAGAAGTACATTTACATTCCTTCTCATTATCTCCATAATAACCACAAGGGCATGGATTCATACTTGCAACAAACATAAAGTTACACGGAAATTTATATTTTCCATTTAATCTGTTTATAGTTACTTCTTTTTCCTCTAAAGGTTCTCTTAGTGCTTCTAATACAGTTTTACTATATTCTGCAAGTTCATCAAAAAACAGAACTCCTTTATGTGCTAAACTTATCTCACCTGGTTTTGGTATTCTTCCACCACCAATAATAGATCTAATTGGTGCAGTATGATGAGGCATTCTAAATGGTCTAGTTAATATAAGTCCATCCTTTTTTAATTCACCAGCAATACTATGAATTTTAGTAATTTCCAATATTTCTTCTAAAGATAAATCTGGCAAAATTGTTGATAATCTTTTTGCCAACATTGTTTTTCCTGTTCCTGGGCTTCCTATCATCAAACAATTATGACCTCCTGCAGCAACTATTTCTAATGCTCTTTTTGCCATTTCTTGTCCTTTTACTTCAGAAAAGTCAATTTTATAATTTTCTTCTGAATTAATGTTTTTGCATATTGCTTTTTTTATACTAATTTCCTCTGTTAAATATTTTATTGTTTCTTCAATTGTAGATACTGGAATAATATCTAAGTCATCAATAATTGCTACTTCATTAGCATTAGTTTTTGGAATAATTACTTTTTCTATTCCTAATTCTTTTGCTTCTATACACATTGCCAATGCTCCATTTATTCTATTTAATTTTCCGTCTAAAGATAATTCTCCTATTAAAATTGTTTTTTCTAATTTTGTATTATCTAATTTTGCAATTTTACCTGTAGCAATTAATATTCCAATTGCCATTGGAAAATCAAAACAACTTCCTTCTTTTTTTATATTTGCAGGAGCTAAGTTAATTAATATTTTTCTACTTGGAAATTCAAATTTTGAATTTTTTATTGCTGTTTTTATTCTTTTTTTGGCCTCTTTTACACTTGTATCAGGCAAACCTACAATTTCAAATTCTGGAATTCCATTACTTATATCTACTTGAATTTCTATTAAATTTCCTTCTAGTCCAATTAAAGATATTGATTTTACTTTTGATAACATATTTACCCTTCCTTACTTAATGATATATTTTTTATTTTTTTATTGCTTTTTTTTACCATTTATTATAAAATTATTTAAAACAAAAGAATGGTGATATTATGAAAAATAGAAAAAATAAGAAAAATATTAACAACATTAATGTTCAAAATACAATTTCCTTTGCAAGACTTAAAACATTTTTTGTTGTAATTTTATTATTAATTGTTATTATGCTTGGGAGAGTTGGCTTTTTACAATTTGTAGATGGTGCTGAACTAAAAACTTTAGCAACTAGCCAGCAAACATTAACAGAAACAATTTCGGCAAAACGTGGTACAATTTATGATGTTAATGGTCAAACATTAGCTATGAGTTATGAAACAGATAAAATATATGTAAATCCATCAAGTATAAAAGATGAAGATAAAGAAACTGTTGCTAGAGGTTTAGCAGACAATCTTGGCTTAGATTATCAAGAAACACTAGATAAAATAAATTCAAATACACGTAGATTTGCAATCGCTTCTGATGTTGAACAAGATAAAGTTGACAAATTAAAAGAATGGAAAAACAGTTTAAAAATATCTACTGGAATTAGTTTTGAAGAAACATCTTCTAGAACTTATCCATATGGAAGCCTTGCTTCTACAGTAATAGGTTTTACTGGAGCTGATAATAAAGGTTTATATGGTATTGAACTTTCATGGGATTCATTTTTAAGTGGAACTGCTGGTAAATCTGTTAGTTTAAAAGATGCTAGTCAATCTGAAATTGCTAATTCTGAAAAAACATATATTGCAGCAGAAAATGGCTATGATATTAATCTTACAATTGATGTTCATATTCAGCAGATTGTTGAAAAATATCTTGCAGAAGCAGTTGATGAATACCAATGTGACAGTGGTATAACAATTGCAATGGATCCTTCTACAGGAAAAATATATGCTATGGCAGATTACCCTAATTATGATATTAACAATCATAATACTCCTAATAGCAAACTTTCTGAAAATTGGGATAGTATGACAAGTGAAGAAAAAACTAATGCTTTATTTAGAATGTGGACTCCAAAAGCTGTAAATGACACTTATGAACCTGGTTCTGTTTTTAAATTAATTACTTCTTCAATTGCACTTGAGGAAAATCTTGCAGATACTGATTCAATGGTTTACACTTGTAATGGATATTATTATATACAAGGTGAAAAAAATCCAATAAGATGTTGGAGTTGGAATAAGCCACATGGTTTGCAGTCTTTGACTATGGCATTAGAGAATTCTTGTAATCCATTTTTTATGAATTTAGGATTACAAATAGGAGCTCCTCTTTCATACAAATATTATGAAGCTTTTGGTTTATTTGATAAAACTGGTATATCTCTTTCAGGAGAAGCTCTTGGGCAATTTTATGATTTAGATAAAATAAATGACCATGAACTTGCAACAATGTCTTTTGGAGAACGTTTTACAATTACACCTATACAAATGATTACAGCTGTAGCTGCAATTGCAAATGATGGTGTTTTAGTTCAACCACAATTAGTAGATAAAATTACAAATACAGATACTGGAGAAGTTACAGAATTTACAACAAAAGAAGTTCGTCAAGTAATTTCTAAGTCTACTGCAGATAAAGTTGCATCTATGATGGAAGCTGTTGCAACAACAGGATCTGGATATAGAGTTATGGATTATGTTCAAGGTTATTCTATTGGTGGTAAAACAGGTACTTCAGAGCCTAGAGCAAACACAGATGAAGGATATACTGCATCTTATGTTGCTATATCTCCTGTTGAAAACACAAAAATAGTTTTACTTGTTATTTTAGAGAATCCTCAAGGTAAACAACATAATGGTGGTCAAATTGCAGCACCAACAGCAGGAAAAATGCTTTCAGAAATTTTACCTATTTTAGGTGTTGAAGCTGGAAATAAAGTTACTGAAATAGATACAGATATTCCTGAAGAAGAATTATATTAAATATATGTATTAATGCACAGAATTTTAATTAAAAAATTCTGTGCATTTTTTAATTAAAATAATTACAATTCATTACTTCTATTCATTTTCATTCCCAGCATTAACACATATTCATCTAAACCTTCAAGATTTTTTTGAAATTCTTTGTTGTTTGTTATTTTTTCTTGTTCTTTTATGTATTTTTTTAAGTCTATAAAATCTACCTCTGTTCCTTTTTCTATAATATTTAATTTGTTGTTCTCTATTTTTAAAAATACACTTTGATAATATTTCTTTTTGGTTAATTCTGAAATTAGTACTTTGTTTATGAATGATTCTTCTTTTTGTAGCAATTTTTTCTTTTCTAATTCTTCTTCATATATTAAACACCAATAACAGAAAATTGATTCTTTTATTTTAGAATTTTTTACCCAGGTTAAATACATTTCTATTTCTTTTTGGTTTTCTAATATGGATTTAACTTTTATTACCTCAAATTTGTATTCTGAAATATTATTTAAACATATTTTTTTATCAAATATCATTTTTTCTATTTGTGTGTTTATTATTTCATTTAGGATATTCACTAATTGTTTATTATTTTTTTCTATTAGTGTTTTTAAATTTTCTAATTTGCTTTTTTCTATATTTATCACTCCTTTTTTGTAGAATAAAATACTATTATTTTTAGTACTTAATATGAAAATTAAAATTTTTAATTTTTTTCTTCTAAAGAAATAATTATTTTTGAATTAATTTTTTGAAATAAAATAATTGAAATTTAATTAACACTTAAAGTATATTGTCCTTTTATATTTTTGTCAAGCTATTGTAGAATTTTTTTTAATTTTTCATCGACAACATCTTACAAATTTCTTATTTTATCCAAATTATTCTCAACACTTTTATAACCAAAATTGTAACATTTATCCATTTTCTTTATATCAAGTAATCCTGTTCTATCTGTTGGTACTGTTAAAATTAAATCACTTATAGATAAAGATTTCTCAGAAAGTTTATTTCCCATAATATCTAATGTTTTCATAATAATGTCCATAATGTCAAAATTTTTTTCAACTGGATCAGCTTCAAAATTTACTGACATTATTTTTCCATCATACACTTTTTTTAATTCTTCTGCAGGAATATTATCAAGTACTCCTCCATCCATAAACATGTGATTTTTGAATTCACATGGGCAGAAAACTGCTGGGAAGCTACTACTTGCTCTAACTGCTTTTCCAATATCAATTTCAGTAATATAATTATCATTTTGATTACTTCTAGAAGCACAATTAGTAAATATATATTCCTTTGCTTCTCCTATATCTACTGCTGAAATAATTAAAGGCATTTTTATATCTCCTACATACTTAAAGCCTTTTTTCTTAGCAAGCTCATTATACATTTTTTCTAGTATTAGGCCATCATTTAATCCTGTAACACCAAATTTTTTATTTCTTATAAATTTAGCAATTCCATTTATAATTGGAGCATTTTTGAGATTTATTATATCTTTTGCATATTTTTTGAATAATAAATATATATAATATGGACTATATCCCATTGCATATAGAGTTGCAACTATACTACCTGCACTTGTTCCTGCTATTGCATCTATTTTTATATTATAATCTTCAAGAGCCTTTAAAACACCTACATGTGCAATTCCTCTAATTCCACCACCAGCTAAAGCTAATCCTATTCCCATACATACCTCCTTTTTTTAACAACAAAAAAATAAGTAAATACTTTTTATAGTTATTTACTTATTTTTTATTCTTAAACATTTTTTTACATTATTCAGAAATAATGTTTCCATCAAAATCTAGTTGCACTTCTTCTGTTTCATTATAAACTCTTATTGTATTTTCCAAAACTTCAGTATTTGCATTGTTCATTTCTAAAACATTATTTAAGTCTTTATTAAAAATATATGTAGTATTAGTATCATTTTTTACCCCTTGAAAAGCATTTGTTCCTTCAATTAGTTGAATTAGGTCATATTCACATCCTATTACTGTTTCACTATTTTCATTAATAATTCCATACTTATTATTTTCTATTTTTATATAATATTTTGAGTTTCCTGTTGTTTCTATGATGGTTGTAAATGGTATATTTACTTCTTTTCCATCTTTATCATATACTTTTTGTTCATTTTCTTTTTCTGCATATAAATTTATACCTTGTATTTTTAGTGAATCATATTCAGGTTTTAAAATTTCTGTTCCATTCTCATTAAAAGCACCAAATTTTCCTGTTCTTTCTACAATAAATATTGAAAGATCACTATCATAATTTATAGATTGATATTGTGTATCTATTACTTTTGTATTATTTATAAAAACTCCATATTGTCCATTATATGAAGCTATAAGATAGATATTATTTGTGTTTTTTACATCTAATAGTCTTGATATTTCATTATATTCTAATTCTAGAACTTTGTTATATTCATAATCATAATATCCATATCTATATCCATCACTTGTAATTTTGCAAACAATATATCCTGATTTTTTATATTCATCTTGTTCAGAATAAAATTCGTCAGATTCAATTGAATCAAATGTGTCTTTTATTAATGGCTTACCTTCTGTATTATATATCATAAATTTATTATTTTCTTTTACGATAATTTCATTTTCTTTATATCCTAAACTGTATATTTCATCATATCTTGCATCTAAAATATTTTTTCCTGTAATGGATAATAATCCATATTTTTCATTTTTCTTATAAATTAGAGCATTTTCTATATACTTTTCTTCAGAAAGATTACTCAACTTTATTGCATCTACACTGTCGTAATTTGTATAAATTTCTTCCTGTTTTTCATTAAAAATATTTTTCTCATCTCCATTAAAACATATAAATACTGCTCTATGTTGATTTGGAATGATAATTTTTTCATATTCTGGATTTATTATTGTTTCATTATTTTGATTTTTTACTCCATATTTTCCATTTTCTTCCATCAAACTATATATAATTGATTTATCTTCAACCTCATCATTTATTCTATCTTTGTTTGGTAAATACACAGATAGTCCTAAACTTATAATTATTATTAAAACAAATAATATTACTCCTAATGTTTTTTTCATTGAAAAGCTCCTCTCATTGCTTTCATTAAGATTTTTTCTTATATTTTATTTTACTATTTTACATGTTTTTTTTCAACAGTTTTCTTGAAATTTTCACATAGAGGACATTTTTTATTAGAAATGTTTGTATATTGACTTTAATTTGGTTTACAGATATAATGTTAAAGAGAAAGGGTTGATATAAATGCGTGATAGACTTATTAGAAAACGTAATAATAAAAAAAATAAAGTTATCAGCTTTGTTCCTGTAATTATTGCTGCAATTATTATTGCTTTTCTTTTTTTATTGACATTTTTATCTCTAATGAATATTGGTAATCGCAAAATAATAAACAATGTATATATTAATGGTATTTCAGTTTCTTCTCTTTCAACTAATGAGGCAAAGGAAAAATTAGAGAAAGAATTTGAAAATAATTTGTCACAAGAAATTTCAATAAATTTTGAAGATTACACAACTACTTTTTTACCTGCTGAAATAAATTTTTCTTATGATATTCCATCTTCTTTAGAAAAAGCTTATAGTATTGGTAGAACAGGAAATATTTTGACTAATAATTTTACACTTCTATTTTCTGCTTTTAAAAAAAATAATATAACACCATCTATAAACTATGATACAGATAAATTAGATAATATTATTGAAAATATTAGTGTTGAAATTCCAAATCTTGTTATTGAACCAAGTTATTATATTTCAAATGATGAATTAATTGTTACAAAAGGAACTGATGGAAATACTTTAGACATAGATAAAACAAAAGAATTGCTTATTTCTGCAATATTAAATAATGAAAAAAATATTACATTACCAGTTAATAAAGTTTCAGCACAAGAAGTAGATATTGATAAAATTTATTCAGAAGTGTATTGTGAACCTCAAAATGCTTCTGTTACAAAAGAACCTTATAGTGTTTCAGTTGAAAAACAAGGAGTGGATTTTGCAATTTCTGTAGATGAGGCTAAACAATTAATTTCTAATCCTGATATAACAGAAATCTCTATTCCTTTAAAATATACAGATGCTGAAATTACTGTTGCTGATTTAGGTGAAGATATTTTTGGATATAAAATTTCTTCATTTCCTACAAAATATGATGCAACAAATACGAATAGAGCAACAAATTTAATTCTTGCTTGCGAAAAAATTAATGGAACTGTTCTTCAACCTGGAGAAGTATTTTCTTTTAATAAAGTAGTTGGTGAAAGAACTACAAAAAATGGTTTTAAAGATGCAATTATTTATTCTGATGGAGAATTAGATTATGGCATTGGCGGAGGTATATGTCAAATATCATCAACATTATATAATGCTGTTTTGTTTGCTAATTTAGATATTGTTGAAAGAAAAAATCATAGTATGACTGTTAATTATGTTCCAATAGGTCAAGATGCAACAGTATCTTATGGTAGCATAGATTTTCAATTTAAGAATTCTAGGAATTATCCAATAAAAATTGTTGCTACTGCAAATTCTGGAATAATTACAATATCTATTTATGGAGTAAAAGAAGAGCAAGAATATACTGTATCTTTAGATGTAGAAACTATAGAAAAAATTGACTATGATACAACATATGAGTATTCATCACAGATTCCTGTTGGTCAAGAATTTGTTAAACAAACTGGAAAATATGGTTATAAATGTTCTGTTTATAAAATTGTTTCTTTAGGTGATAAAGAGATTTCTAGAACTCTTCTTTCTACAGATACTTATAAGCCTCAAAAAGCAATTATTCAGAAACATCCATAATACTTATCTAATGTTAAAAGCGACATGGTTTGAATTTCTAATATTTTAGAAAAGCAAACTGTCGCTTTTTTATTTGACCAATTTATATATAATTTACTTTTATTTACACAACTGAAAAAATTTTTTATACATTAAAAAATATTAGTTTTCTAAATAAATTTTTGCTCCTAGTTTTTTTAACTTTTGTTCCATATTTTCATATCCCCTTAAAATATAGTCAACATTTTCAACTTCTGTAATTCCTTTTGCTGCTAATCCTGCTATAACTAGTGCTGCACCACCTCTTAAATCTGTTGCAACAACATTTGCTCCTTGGAATTTTCTTGTACCTTTTATTATTGCACTTCTGCCTTCAACTTTTATTTTTGCTCCCATTCTAACTAATTCTTGAACATATTTATATCTGCTTTCAAAAATGTTTTCTGTTATAATGGATGTTCCTTTTGCAGTTGCAAGTAATGCTCCGAAAACAGATTGCATATCTGTAGGAAATCCTGGATATGGCATTGTTTTAATATCTACTGCTTTTACTCTTTTTGGAGCAATTATTTCAATTTCATTTTTGTTAACCTGTATTTTACAATTTGCTTCTTCTAATTTTGTTAGAATTGGCTCAATATGTTCATGGTTTGCATTTGTTATTTTTATTTCTCCTCCTGTAATTGCTCCTGCAATTAGGTATGTTCCCGCTTCTATTCTATCTGGCATAATGTTATAACTTACTTCTGATAAATGTTTTACTCCTGTTATTTCTATTTTATCTGTTCCTGCTCCTTTTATTTTTGTTCCCATTCTGTTTAAATATTTTACTAAATCTTCAATTTCTGGCTCTTTGGCTGCATTTGTTATAATTGTTGTTCCTTCTCCTAAACATGCTGCTAAAATAATGTTTTCTGTTGCTCCTACACTTGGGAAATCTAGACTTACTTGGTTTCCTATTATTTTATCACTTTCACATACTATTTCTCCAAATTCTTCATTTATTTTTATTCCTAGTTTTTCAAATCCTTTTAGGTGTAAGTCAATTGGTCTTGCTCCTATTTCACATCCTCCTGTTTGTGATAGTTTGTGGATACATAAACTTCAAATGGAATGCTAGACCTCCATTTTCATAGAGTTCTTTGTACATTTCATCATTTAGGTTATATTCTTCCTTTTGCTCTTTTGTTATTTCTTTTGGATCAAATACTACGATTTTATCAAATAATCTTGATAGTTCTTCTTTTGTTAGTCCATTTTTCTTGATGTCATCTATTGCTTTGAAGATTAAATCTTCTTTATCTTCTAGTTTATTTAATGTATTAAACTTGTTTTCTGTTTCTTGTAATTTTTCCTTTTCATTTTTTAACTTCTTTTCTAATTCTTGCTTTTTGTCTTTATATATAAATTCTGGAATTAGGTCATTTAGCTTATCTTCATATACTTGTTTGAATTGTTTTTCTAATTTTTCTATAGCTTGCTTTTGTTTATTTAAATCTTTTTCTAAAGTATCTTTATTTGTATTAATTGCTTTTACATTGTTCATTACAAAATCTTTAAATTCTGGATTGCTAATTAAGTTATCTATATAAGCATTTACGATTTGGTCTAAATACTCAATCCTAACTCTATGAGGTTTACAACCATAATCTGGTCTTATATCCTTTATTGCTCCCTCATTACAATATTTTTTACATAAATAACTATCTGGTCTTTTTCTTGTTCCACTTGTTCCTTTTCTTTTATACATTGCAGTTCCACATCTTCCACAATACAAAAGTCCTGAGTATAAATTGTTTTCTACATCTACAAACTTGAAACCATTATTATATTTATCACTTTCTTTTTTTCTTTTCTTTCTAATTTTTTGTACTTTTTCAAATAATTCTTTATCAATAATTGGCTCATGATGGTTTTCAATTATAGTCCATTCTGACTCATCTTTTACTCTTGTTTTTTTGGATTTAAAACTTACTTTTTCAGTATGTCCCCCTACATAATCTCCAATATATCTTCTGTCATCTAATATTCTTACTATATGCTGTGCTTTCCAATTTGCAGTTTGTTTTGCATTTGCAAAATTTCTGCTTTGAGATGGTGTTGGTATTCCTTTTTTATTCAAATAAGTTGCAATCTTTTGATACCCCCAGTCTTTAGAATATAATTCAAATATTTCTTTGACGGCAGGAGCTGTTTCTTCATTTATTACTAATTTTTTTCCATCTTTGTTATATCCATAAATTGCTTTCACGAGTAAATCTCCTTCTTCTATTTTATGTCTTAAATTTCTTCTTATATTTTTACTATCATCTCTTGCTCTTCTTTCATTAAACCACGCATATAGTCCAAACATTTCTTCATTATATTGTTCATCTTCAAATATTATTTCTACACCTTGTTCTTCTAGGTATTCTACAAAGTCTAATGCTTCCTTTTGATTTCTTCCAAGTCTTGCAGAGTTTTTAAAAATGATTACATCTATTTCTTTATTTTTTGCTCTTTCTCTTATATCATCAAATCTACTAAAGTCTGTACCACTTTTGTCATCATCCATTATAATACCTACTATATTTGTATATCCATGACCTTTACAATATTTTATAAGTAAATCTCTTTGTGTTTCAATTCTTTCATAGTTTTCACCATAGTCATCTCTACTTTCTCTGCAATAAATTACAACTCTTTTTTCTTCATTAGACTTTTTCATTTTGCACCTCCATTTATAATGCATCAATAACATTTCACTTTATGTGTTACTTTATTGTCGCTATTATATATTAAAACTTGAAGATTTTCAATATTTTTATTAAATTTTATAGACATTTTACATGTAAATTTCATTTTTATTCAAAAAAATAAGAACTAGGGTTTACCGCACCTAATTCTTAGTTTATGTGATTACTGCTGACTTAAACAGTACATTTACTTTAAAGCTATTATTAGTATACTATATTATACAATCAAAATCAAATAATTTTTTATTTTTAATATTATGCAACCTTTTCTTTATAATTTACAATTGTTACTTCTGTTGCTAATTGCTTTAACTGATTTACAATTTTTTCAATGTTTTCTGCTGTTTCATCATCAAAGTATTGTTCTCCACATTGAGTACATACTTTTGCTGGAACTCCTTTAATAATAATAATTGTATCTTCTAAATCAACTACATAATTTACTTTCTTTTCTTCTAGATTTCCTTTACACATAAAACAATTCATTATTTTTTCCTCCTTGTTTTCATATTTTCTTCCCATTTATCCGTATTTGGATAATATGCCGTTATCATATGAACAGTGTCTTCACTTACTCCACATACTATATGTATTATCTTATTATTTGTATTATATCCTAAAATCAAGCAACTTGGATATGGATAATCATCATAATAATATTCTATTATATTTCCATTATTAATTGCAGTTTTCACATCAGATATTAAAATATTTCTTTGATTTAATCTGTTTAAGCAATGCTTTGTCCAATCTATTTTTCTTTTTGCTATATATTCTCTTATAATTTCAATATTTAATAAATCTTCGTTCAATTTTTTCTCCTCCTTATCTATTTTAGCATAAAATGAATAATTTATGCAATTGTTTTTATCATTTTTATTTGTATTTTTCTTGTATTCTATCAGATATAATATCGGTGAATACCTGTTTATAATCT
The DNA here is from genome assembly GCA_944386165.1 of uncultured Clostridia bacterium. Lineage (GTDB taxonomy): Bacteria > Bacillota > Clostridia > TANB77 > CAG-508 > CAG-269. The sequence continues at coordinate 21,056 of CALXAA010000009.1, read as the reverse complement.
TTACTATCACCCATATTTAATTTTGGACATATAAAAACTGCAAATGGTAGTTTGTCTTTTGCTTTTTTATTAGTATTTGTATCTTTCTTATTCTGCTTTTCCAGTGTATTCACCTCCACTTCCATTTATAAATTATATTGTTTTATTCTTTGTCCTTATTACTAAAAGCCACAAGTGGATTTAATCCCATATGAGATTTGCCCTCATTCCTCTTTTTAGAGAATCGCCCCTTTACATCACGTTAGCCAGACGAAAGTTTCATTATCTGTGCTTGTAGTTTGCTATTCAATTTTCAATGTGCTATACTATAATAGAAAATAATTATTTACACGTGCTATTTTCTACTTGCAATTTTTATTATAAGAGCCTTAAAAAGTGTTGTAAATACATTTTTGCAAGTCTATAGATAAATTAAAAATCGAAATAGCTATATTCTATTTTTGAAAATGGAGGAAACATTGATATGATAACTAATTTCACACTTAAAAATAATAAAATTGTAATAAAAAATAATCGGAGAGTTTTTCGGTGCTACTCATGATTTTGAATATAATATTGGAGATAAACTTTATGAATTTGCAATAATGAGTTATGAAGATTTTGATAAATTGAAGGCAATTTATACACAATTAATAGAACTACTATGTACTGCTAAAGAAGCAGATACTATGGATGAAAAATTGAATTGTTTCTTTAAAATGTTTCAAATAGTTAGAGCATGTTTAGAATTTTCTCCATATACTCATTTTTATACACAAGTCTTAATAGATATAATTGTTAAAACATATAATTCTAAAGTATTTAGAACTGACCTATTATTTAAATCTCAAATTGGCGTTTTTATTGAAAATCCAAAATACTATGCGAAAGAACTTTATGAGGAAATACAAGAAAACCCTTATACAATAGAGCTTATCCTTCATGAATTTACTTATAACATTGAAAAAGTATCGACTAAAAAACATAATGAATATATAAAATACTTTGAAACTATAAGAGACTTATTAATAGAAAATCTTATGGAAAAAAAGACTGATTTAAAAAAGAGATTAGAATTGATAAATAAATATTCTAATAACTCTATTGTAAGAAATTTAAGTACAGAAGAAAGACTATATTTATATGAGGCAAAACGAGTTTTTGACATACACTATCTTAATATTAATCCAGCACATGCAATTTTTTTAGATACTAAATTTAAAACAAAATATGTATGTGATAAAGGGTTATCACTACAAGAAAGAAGATTAGATGTAGAGGATGTAGTTAAATTAATAAAAGAAAAGCATATAGCAGTAGAAGAAGTCTATGAATTGGAAAATACGGAAGAACAAATTAGATTTGAGTTATTTAAAGTAATTCAAAATAATTTTACTATCAATAAATGTGAAAATTGTGGAAAATTATTTATTCCTGTAACCAGTAGTAAAAATCCAAATCAAAAAGGAAGAAATGACCAAAAATATTGCAATAACTTATATTTAAATACTGGAAAAACTTGTAAAGAAATTGGAGCATTAAATAAACAAAAAGAAAAAGTTCAAAATAGTTCAATTTTAAAGGAATACAACAGAGAATATAAAAGAATGCATGGTTTACACTATAATCATACGAAAGAATTTAAAGAAAAACAATTCAAAGAATGGTCTGAAAAAGCTAGAGAATTAAGAGATACTTATACTAATGAACAAATAGAAGATTTTAAAATAGAATTGAAGAAATTAAGTGGTTTGTATTGGAAATAGAAAAGTATACATATATTCAATTTTTCAATTTACTAATACATATACTTTTATAATTCATATTTACTTAAAATTGCTTTTAAGAAGGAATAGACTTCCTTTAATATCTAATACCTATACTGTATATATTCCATAAAATATATAATCTGACTTAATATTAGAGCGTGGCACGAAAACCAGTGTTGTTATAGTTGTTATTAGGATTGTTGTAATTGCGATAGGCTACAGGATAATTGTTTCCATTATTGTTGTAATTGCCACCACGGATAACACGATACGAATGCCTTTTTAAAGTCTATCCCTCTATATAAAACATACTTTTTCTTAAATTATAAGAATCTGCATGTTTAACATAGCCTAGCCAACCTGCTATACTTCTTTGTATCTCAGGTAATGTTATTTTGCCTTCTTTCAATTGTCTTGTATATCTTTTTAATTTTCTTTTCATTCTACATTTACTTGTATGCCTTATTTTTAGTCTTTTCTCATTGATTTTATAACCACAAAAATTAACCCCTTGTATATCTTTAAAAATTCTTGTTTTTGAGTTTAAAGTTAATTTTAAATTTTCTTTTAAAAATTTAGTTATATTATTTAAACTATCTTTTGCAATTTCTTTATTTTCGCACATTATAACCATATCATCCATATATCTGTAATAATATCTGCATTTTAATTTGTGTTTAACATATTGATCTAATTCATTTAAATATATATTAGCAAACATTTGAGATGTATAATTACCTAAAGGAAGTCCTACCATGCCTTCTGTAGATAATAAAATTTCTCTAGTTAACCATAGTAACTTTTTATCCTTCATTTTTCTTTTTAATATTTCCCAAAGTATTCTTTTGTCTATATTTTGAAAATACTTTGTAACATCCATTTTTAATATGTAATAATTCTTCCATTTAGATTTTGCACTTCTCATTGCTTTTTGAACATCTTTAGACGCTTTATGCATTCCTCTTCCTTCTATTCCAGCATATGATGTACTAATAAATTGTGGTACAAAGTATGGCTTTATAAATTTTTCGACATACCATTGATGTATTACTCTATCCTTATATTCTGATGCCATAATTATTCTTTCTTTTGGCTCATATATTTTAAATTTTGTGTAACCACCATGTTTGTATGTACCATTTTTTAATTGTTTCTCTAATTCTAATAATTCTTGTTCTAGTTTTAACTCAAACAATATTATTTTTTTCTTTTCTCTTTTTCCACATCTTGCTTTTTTATGTGCTTTTAGTAAATTTTCAAACGATACTGAATTATCATATATATTTTTAATTGTTTTAGGCATATTTCTTCACCTCTAGAGATTTAATAAGTCCTCCTAAAATTTTTCCAATTTCAGCTAGTAACTCGTTGCTATGTTTGTATTTCTTTTCATCTATCCATTTTTGATTATACATCATTCTTATACAAATTCTTTGATAATATATATTACTATCAACGATATTATAAATTTGTAGTCTTTTACTTTTATCTATTTTACTTGCTAAAAGAATATTTTTTAGCATTTCATACATACTTGTCTTTACTTCTGTTCCTATACTAAATTTTTCTGTTCTTGGAAGTTTAAGTAATATTGTAAGCATATATTCAATATACTTTTCTATTTTTACTATTATTACCAATCTGTTATCTTTGTTTTTTTCCATCTCATATATCCCCTTTCAAAAAAAAAGAAGAAGAGACTCTGAAATTTCAAAGTTCTCTCCTTCTATCTGTGTTTGGAAACAAATTAGGATAGTTTTACAGTGGTCAGTGCTACTTAATATAAAGCGTGGCACGAAAACCAGTGCTGCTAAAGAGGTTAAAAGGATAGCAGTAATTGCGATAGGCTACAGGATAATCGACACCAACATTGTTGTAATAGCCACCACGGATAACACGATACGAACTTTCGTTCTGTTCTTGTGTCCATTCATCTACATTACCTGCAAAGTCGTAGATGTTATTAGCACACCATTCTTCTCTGCTTCCTGTTTCAACTACTTTCTTCGGAGAATTCTCTGTATTCCAATGGTTGCCCCATTCAGTAGAGTCCTCTGCAATTTCAGCAAGAGTTTTAACTTGCGTTTTGATAAACCATTCCAATACCGAATCATATTCTGCACCAAAAGTCAGATGACTCTTAACTGCTTCATTATCTTCGATAGTGGATGCAACCTTCTTGGCATCATCAAAATTGATGTTTACCCACGGCATAACGCCTTTTACCGACTGTGGTTTTCCTTCTGAATTTTTTGAAATGTTATAACGAGAAATATAAAATCCCCCATATTTCTTAACACTTTCAAATTGTTCAAGCAGTTCATCATTTAAAGCTTCATTGAATTCATCATCCGAAAATTCATTGTTCATATAATCCCGTCTGCCGAATTTCTCCGAAAAATGATCTCCATCAAGTGTTCCATTAGAGTCGAGACTTCCAACAGGAATCCATACAAACTGGCTTCCATCAGAACATCTTTCAATTACAAATCCATTGTTCCATTCTCCACAGACATGCTTATATCCTTCTGGAATTGGAGGATTTACATAGTTTGTAGAGTAGACATTGGCTGTAGCAATGTTCAGAGCTCTGATAATTAACTCTCCACTTGTTCCCTCTGAGACTTCAAAGGTTATACCCTTTTCTGCCTCAAGCACAAATTTTTCATACCGTTTCATAGTTATACCTCCTTAAGTGATAATTTTATAACGGTTTCAACATGGCTATTGCCATTATGTTAATAATACCACATTTTCTTGCATTTTGCAAATTTTGTAAACTTGAATTTTTTCGTTTGTAACGTTTTTTTATTTATTTTAAAAAAAATATACGTCTTTTTTTCTTAATTTGATATTTTTTATAGTTATTATTTGTATGGTAAATATTTCCAGTATAAAAAGAGCACAATATCCTTATTTTATATTTACATAATTTCATATTATCTACTTATGCCACTAAACTTCTTATATTTTCTTGTTTATTTTTTATATGCCCTTTTGCCATTGTTAGCATTACTAAAAAACTTAAATCTACCATTAATTCCATTTTTTCTTGTCCTCGTATAAAATGGTCATTAAACATATAATCTCTATCTAGCCTTCCATTTAATCTTTCAACTTCTGTTCTCATTTTATATTTTGTTTTAAATTTTTTACTATCTCTTGCTACTGGTACAAATATTCTATAATCTGTTGAAAGTGGTACTCTATATACTTTTTTTCCTTTTGTATATCTTCCATACCTTAAAGCTCGATTTTCTTTATCGTATCCTAAATATTTTAGTTTTTCATATTCTTGTTTTTCTATATCTATTATTAAAAATACCTCTCCGTCTTCATTATATGCAAGCTCTTGATTTTCTACTTCTCTATATTTTTCTTCTTTCCACATATGTCTTATATCCATTATTGGATTTATATTATATTCTTCTTTTAAGATTTTATTTCTTGCTCCATTGTCATATCCAGCATCTCCCATTAGATTTTCCATTTTTTCTAATTTATATCTTTCTTCTCCTTCTGACATTTCTTCTATCATATTATCTAATTCTACTTGTTCAGAATTATTTGCTGGTGTTACTTTACTTTTTATTGGTAATCCATATTTTGCATCACATATTATATGTGCTCTATATCCATAATGCCATTCCTTCTTTGTTGTTCCATCTTTCATGTAATATGTTTTACATGAGCTTGTTGCTTCATGTTCTCCTCTATCATCATTTGCCTTATTCTTGTAAAATTGATTTCCATATGAATCTAAGTATTTTCCATCTACTGCACAATCTTTTCCGAAATCTTTTAAATTTTCATACATGAATTTTATTAATTCTTCCTTTATTTTTTCTATTTCCTTTTTATGCCTTTTTAAACTTTTTATAAATCCTGTATACACTCGTGCTGGTGGCACTAAATGTTTTCTCTTTTTTAAAAATTTATATTCTCCTTCATTAAATCCACATAATGTTCTTAATTGAGAACTTCTTTTTAATTCTCTTCTTAATGATTCAATTCCTCTATGCTCAAATATTTTCATTGCATATATTGAATTTAACATTGCTCTTACTGGATAATCATTTCTTCCATTTTTTCTTTCTTTTTCAAGTATTTCACATAATTCGTCATCTTCTACATTCTCTAAAAACAATTTTAATTTTTCTAAATCTCCTAAATTTTCAATTTCAGTATAGTCAAATATTGAAATTTGTGATATATTATTCATAGATTTTTCAACTCCTTTGTTTGTGTTTTTTAGCAATTACATTATATCAAATGTGAGTTGAAAAATCTACAAAAACGCTTGAAAAATCAAGCGTTTTTGCTATTTCTGTCGTAAATTTTAAATCTTTCTATTTTTCTATATTTTTTTATATTAAAAACCGCTTAACTTCATGTCGTTAAGTTTTTTTTAGTTTTTTTGCTCTTACTCTTTCAATGGTTTTAAACTAACGAAAAAATTCAAATAATATGAAAAGAGGTTATATTTATGGATAAATTTGTTATGAAAAAATCTACCGAAGCTAACATTTATAAAAGTATTAGGTTTCCTGTTGAAATAAATTCTCAAATCATTGAAATTGTTGACAAAGCTAATGAAGGACTAGACAAAAAAGAATATTCTTTTAATGGTTTCGTAGTATCTGCTTGTGAATTTGCATTAAAACATATGAAATAGTAGTTATAAGAGCAAATAAATTTTGTTTGCTCTTATATTTCCAAATCCCATTCTTTTGCTCTTTCTTCTTTTTTTAGTTGTTTCTTTGGATCAATATACATATTAGTTTCTTTTTCAAATTCTCTAACTAATTCTTTAGATTCTCCAATACCAAATTTTTGACAAATCCAATCTATAAATTTTTCTACTGTCTCATAAAACTTCTCTACTACTTTGTGCAAATGGTTATTTTCTTTTTCCAAACTTTTTATTTTACTTTTATATTTCCATTCCATATCAAATTCTTTTTCTTTATATTCTGCTTGAATATTTTCTACTTGATTGTGCAATTTTTCATTATCTGTAATTATTGAATCTCTTTCTTTTTGATATTTTTCTGCTTTTTCAATTATTTTAGTTTGTCTTGATAATTCTCTATGTAAATTCAAATTATCTTTGTATAAGTTTTGAATAACATCATCTTTTGGTTTTATGATTTCTTCTAAAATCTTTTCATCTCTTTTCTTTGACAATCTATTAATATTAATATCATCAATGTTTGGAAGATTAGGCAATTCTAATTTTATATTTTTCAAAGTTTCTTTTGTTTTTTCAAAATTAGTTATTTCTTTATATTCTTTCAAATCTATATGTTCTCTTCCTGTTTCTTCCTTTGGTAAACCTCTTTCTAATTCAAACCCATTTGATACCATATAATTGTAAAAAGCATTTTGAAGTTGTCTATAACTATCTTTGGCTTTCCAAAATTCGCTACAAGCTAGTTTATCAATATCATTTCCTTTTTTATCTTTTGTATGAACAATAGGTAAAAAAATTAAATGCATATGTGGACTTTGTTCATCCATATGCACTTTTGCAGATAATATATATTGTTCTCCTAAATTTTTATATTCACTTACAAATTTATATGCTGTTTCAAAATATCTTTTTGTTTCTTCTTCTCCTATTCTCTCAAAAAATTCTTTATCTGATGTTATTATATATTCACAAGCTATATTACTAACTACTTTTATTTGTCCTTTCAAATCATATTGTTTTCGTATTTGTTCAAATTCCTTTTCGTAACTATATTGTGGAGATTTTATTGAATAATTTAAATATGATTTTTCTTTATCTATATTATTATTTGAATAATTTCTGTTTCTTCTTTCGTTGTGTCTAAATATTCCTTTTAGATTTTCTCTTTTGTATTTTGTGTTTCTTATTATTGCATAACTCATCTCTAACCTCCTTTGCCTCAGCTAGTTTCTCTCTTGTGCTACTAGCTAATAAGACATATTTATTTCTTAAATTCTGCTCTTTTTTAATTGTCTTGTAACACACTACAACACTTTTTTAGCTCACTGCTTCAAAAAGTGTTTCGTGTGGCAGGGCATCGCCCCACACCCCATTCAATCTAAAATAAAAATTCACTTTTTTATTTTGGGATTGCTAAAAAACTATTCATAGTTTTTTAGGCAAATTAAAAGAGATTAGCTATACATTTGAAGTAGCACTAATCTCTTTATAATTTGCATATAAGCTATCCCAATTGAAGTCATCGCCATACCTGTCACTTCTATATGAAATATTTTTCTTTTTATGTGTGTCCTCTTTATTATAATTATTTTTATTTTTTATATTATTTATTATATCTTTGTCATTATCACCTATAGGGTATGGTTGCTTTTGACTATCTGAATAGTTATTTATATCTATACCCTCTAGGTGTTTTTGACTACACCTATTGATGTTTTCGACTATAGGTAAAATTTGTCGTTCTTCTATCTCTTTGCTATCTGTTTTATATTTTAGTTTTACTTTTATATAATTCTTTTTTCTTAAAGAAGTTACTATTTTTGATACTCTATCTGCACTTACCTTTACTATATTTGCTATATATTTATTACTTGCAAAACAACTTTTAGTTTCTTCACTTAAATACAAAATCATAGATAGTATTATCTTTTCTTTATCTGATAAATCTTTATTTAATAAAACTTCTACTGGTATCCATAGTCCTTTTAGTTTTTGTGTTACCATATTTTCTACATCTCCTTTCGCCTCACGTTCAATTTTGTGGTTTTTAAAATAATTTTTAGTATAGTTTTAAAGTTAAAAAATAAGCCTTAAAATTTTACTTTTAAAGCTTATCTGTTTTATTATTTAAATTCCTGTATCCACTCATTTATCTTATGCTTGTCCGATGTATCAATCAAATATCGCAATCCCCTGGATATGAAAACTTTGCTTTATGATATTTTCCTATTATTGCTCCTGCAAGTATTACTGATGACCTCATTTTTCTCATTAAATTGTCTGGAATTTCATATGTATGTATTTTGTTTGTGTTAATTATGACTTTATTATTTTTTCTTGTAATTGTTGCACCTATTTCTTTTAGTATTTCAAACATTGTATTTACATCTTGAATATTTGGAACATTATATAATGTCGTTTTTCCACCATTTAATATTGTTGCAGCAAGTATTGGTAGTGCTGCATTTTTTGAACCAGAGTTTTTTACCTCTCCTTCTAACTTTTTTCCACCTTGTATTATAAATTTTGACATTTTCTCTCCTTTCTTTTTAGGATTTTTTGTAGTTATTCTGCTATATTTTATGTTATTTAACAAAATATGTGAATCTTCTAAATATACTCTTCTTTCGAAAATCTTTTGTATAACAAAAAAATCCTAAATTTTCAATATTTCTACTGAAATTTTAGAACTTTTTTGACCTTCTAAGAATTAAATGGATATGATAATTTATTTTAATTCTTTTTGTTTCTCTAACTGCTTGTCCTACATTATGATGGGTTTTATAAGCATCTTCTTCATTATTTATTTGCTTATTTTTTAATACTTCATCTGTTTGTGTAATTCTAAATAAATATTTATTTTTATCTTTTACATTTCTTCTAGTATATAATCTTTTCTCTTCTTCACTTAATTGTTCATATTCTTGTCTTGTTATTTCTTGTTTCCTAGTTTGTACTGCAAAATAAGTTTGTGCTAATGCTATTGCTTTTTTTCTACTGTCTTCATTTTGAGCTATAAGATATCATGAGTATCTGGTTAGTTTTAAATCTTCAATTATTTTTTCTGCCCCTTTCGGCATTTTTATCGTTTTGCCGACGTCAGCAAAATGTTCAAATATATTAATATTACTGTTTTTGCAAGATTATTTTGCTTTGTCAATTACTTTAACAAAATTTCCTCATTTACTATATTCCAACATTGTCATTAGTTCTCTAGCATACCAAAATTCTACTCTATTCTCATCTACATGTTTAATACTTTCAAAGTCTTTCTCTGTTTTATTTACTAGATTATTTGTCATATATATCATCTCCTTTTCCATATACATGATACATATCTATAGTTCACTATAAAGCTTTTTTATATCAAAGACATAACCTACTTCTTTATATTTTTTTCCCTCTTTTTCAAAGTATTTTTCATCATTTATTAATTTTCCACCCATTTTTTCATAAAATCTTCTTGCATTTTTATTTTTCTCCAAACACCAAATTATCATTTTATTTTTTCTCTTATTTTTTAAATCTGTCATTACATATTCTACTAATTTTCTGCCTACTCCATTGCCTAAATTGTCATAATCAACATATATAGCTATTATTTCTGAATCTATATTAGAATTTTTATAAACTGCATTATCATTATATCTGCAATATCCTAAGATATTTTTGTTTTTTTCTGCTACAATTATATTTTCAGTATTATAATGTTTTCTCATCTTTTCTATTTTTTTATTTTTATCTAAGTTGTCCAATATCTCATCATCTATTATTCCTTTATATACTTTTTTCCAGTCTTTGATATTTATATCTACAATTGTTTCAATGTCATCATATTTTGCTTTTCTAATTATTATTTTTTCTTTTAATTCATTATTTTGTTCCATTGCTACCTCTTTTCCAAAAACTGCTCAGAAATTTTGAACAACTTTAAATCTCTTCTATTTATATCATAATTTATAAACCTTTTCAATATATTTACAAAAATTTGTTCTGATATTTTTATATCATATAGTGTAAAACTTTTCTCAATTTTTATAATCCTATAGCAATTTTAATTTTATGTAAATATTTCAATATTATGTAAAATATGTTATAATATTAATGTACGCTTTTTACTTTTTATTTGAGGTGTCTTTCACCTCACAATGAATTGGAGATAATTATAGAACGTCTATTACGTAAAGGAGACCTTATTCGGTTAGAAAAGGGAATGGAAATTTGGGCGAAAGTTCCCCAAAACGCCTATTTCTCCAACAGACAATTTTCTACTATGGTCTCGGAACAGGCAATAGTAATCGGACGAGTATATCGTCAGAAAGGTAAGGATGAGACCCAGTTAGTTGAGATGGTTTTTGACAAAATCAGCAAATTTATTAGTTCCAAAGTCTTTTTTCTACATTATTCAACATTTTATTGCAATTTATTTTTAGTTATAGTAAAATTATTCCGAGGTAATTATATGAATTCAAAAAGTAACAAAAAAATAACAATTTTAGGAATGGATATATGGAACCTATTTGCATATTTCATAATTTACAGTATAGCAGGTTTTTTCGTTGAAACAATATTTGCATTTGTAAGATATGGCGTTTTAGAAAGCAGAAAAAGTTTTTTATATGGCCCTTTTTGTAGTATATATGGACTTGGCGCAGTAATAATGATTTTATTTCTACAATATTTTAAGAAAAATAGAATAACCTTATTTATTGGTGGTTTTATAATAGGTTCAATAACTGAATATTTGGTAAGCTTAGTTGGAGAATTTATTTTACATGTAAAATGGTGGGATTATTCAAATATGCCACTTAACGTTAATGGTAGAATATGTTTTTATTACTCAATTTTTTGGGGAATTTTAGCAATTTTCTTAATGAAAGCCATTCATCCTAAAGTTAGAAAGCTTATGGCCTTTATTCTAAAAAAAATTAATTTATCAACAGTAAAATCTATAATATCTGTAATTATGATATTTATACTTGTTGATTGCATTGTATCTGCTTATGCTATAAGTTTATTTAGAATAAGAATGATTGCTATAAATAATTTGAATGTTGAAAATAAAGAAAAAATTATAGAAATGAACGAGAATATAAATGAAAGCAAAATAAATTTGTTTTTAATTCATTATCTTTTTAATGATAAAAAAATGATTAGAACTTATCCTAATTTAAAGCAAGAAGAAGTAGATGGCAACATTGTTTATTTTAAAGACTTATTGCCTGATATAAAACAATATTATTTAAAAATATATAGTAAAGATTATTATAAGTAAAATTTTTTTCTTATCCATTTTATGATTAAAATAAAGCTAAGGTTTTCTAAGTGACTAAGTGTAATTAGAAAATCTTAGCTTTTTTATTTAAGAATCTACTTAATTTATAACAGACTTAACTTGTTCTATAATATTTTCAACGTTTAACCCATATTTTTCTTTTACTTCTGTAGCCGTACCAGACTCTGTAAACACATCTTTTACTCCTATAAACCTTATTGGAGCATGAGTTGGCTTTTGTGCTAAAACTTCTGCTATTGCTCCTCCAATGCCTCCTATTATAGAATGATTTTCAATTGTTAAAATACATTTAACTTTTTCTGATATCTCGTTTATTAGTTCTAAATCTAGTGGTTTTATTGAAAATATATTAATTAATTTTCCTTTATATCCTTTTTCTTTTAAAGCCTCAAATCCTTTATATGCAATGGTTGCCGAAGTGCCTTCATAAAAACAGGCAAAATCATTACCTTCATCTTTTACAATTGTTGATTTCCCCATTTCTGGTACTCCATTAAATTCAACATTTGGCACATTATCTCTAGCTATACGAATATATACTGGTCCATTATATTCAATTGCGATTTTTATAGCTTCTTTCATTTCTTTTACATTTGATGGTACTAGTATTTTTACATTTGGAATTGCTCTTACTAAAGCTATATCTTCATTTGCATGATGTGAAGCTCCATCTTTTCCATTATCCATTCCTGCATATGTTCCAATCATTTTTATATTTGCATTAGCATATGCTGCTTGACGAATTTGTGTCCAGGCTGTTCCTGCAACAAAAATTGCAAAATTAACATAGAATGGAATCATTCCTTCTGATGCTAATCCTGTTGCAATTGACATTGCACTTGCTTCTGATATTCCAGTTTCAACAAATCTATTAGGAAATTCTTTTTCAAATTGTAATGTTTTTGTTGATTTTGCTAAATCGCTGTCAATTACATATATTCTATTATCTTGTTTTGCAAATTCACATAAAAATTCACCAATTTTATCTCTTAAACAAATCATTTCATTTTCCATGCTATATAGGTCCTTTCTTATTCTTTATTTTCTAAATCTTGCATTGCTATTTTATATTCTTCATCACTTATTTCTCCATTATGCCATTTAGGATTATTTTCCATAAAAGAAACTCCTTTTCCTTTTATTGTATTACATATAATTGCAATTGGCTTATCTTTTACTTCATAAGATTCATATAATGCATTTACAACTTGTTCCATATTGTTTCCGTCTATTTCAATTGTATGAAAATTAAAAGCTTCTACCTTTTGTTTTAATGGCTCTAAATTCATTGATTGATTTACATCTCCATAAGATGATAATTTGTTATAGTCAATTATTAAAATTAAATTATTTAATTTATAATGTGCTGCTTGCATCATTGCTTCCCAAATTTGACCTTCTTGCATTTCTCCATCACCAACAATTGCATATACATGATGATTATCATTTTTATTCCTTTTTGCAATTGCCATTCCTACAGCTATTGAAAGCCCCTGTCCTAATAATCCAGTTGTTGCATCTACTTCTGGTATGTCTTTAATTGAAGGATGCCCTTGAAGTCTAGAATTGATTTTTCTTAAAGTACTCATTTCCTCATCTTTTATAATTCCTTTGGAATTTAAAATAGCATACTGGGCTGGAACTGTGTGACCTTTTGACAATACAACTCTACTTCTTGGATTTTCATTAAAATTCACATCTATTTCATATATTGCTGTAAGCATATCTATTATTGATAAAGATCCTCCAGAATGTCCAGATTTTGCTTTATAAATCATATTTATTATTCTTTTTCTGTTCTCATTTGCTAATTTTTCTAATTCTTTTATATCTCTCATAATTTTTAACCTTTACATTAAATTTAGATTTTTGAGGATATCTATAAACCTTTAATGCAAATTTATTATATAATATTATTTGTTTAAAAACTAGTATATATGAAAAAAAATTTGATTTTTATCATTTTTATATGTATAATGAATTTGTTGAAAGGGATTTGTTTATGAAAAAATTGAAAGAAAAATATCAAAATATTGCTCTAATTGAAGTTATTTTAAAGACTGCTAGAAATAGAAAAAAATGGGATTATTATGATGTTGCAAAAAGAATTGATGATACAAATATTAATGAAAAAACAGTAAAAAAGTGGGAATATGGATTATTATATCCTGACTTAAATACAATTTATAAATTATCTGAAATTTATAATATTCCAAGTGAAGAATTGGTTCAGTCAAAAAATAATAGTATGAATAAAGGACTTGGTTTTATTCATTTTAAATTTATTGATTGGTTTTGCTATATTACAAATGCTTCTATTATGGTTAGCATTGCACTTCACCTTTTCTTTATGTATATTGTTGCACCATTTTTCTTTCTTGGTTTGTTTGCCTTTATTCTTAACTACATTGCAAAAAATGCCTATTTATAGAATCTATATACTTTTCAGAAAAAATAAGACTTGTATTAAAAAATAATACAAATCTTATTTTTTATTTGATTTTTTATAGCATAACTTTATTGTTCTTTTGCTCTTTCTAAAATTATTATACTTAAAAATCCTATTGCCGTTATTGTTATTATTATTATGACTAGTCCAGGTTGTATTTTTGTTTTCTTTCCTGTTGTATTGTAGTTTTCATAGAATTGTTGTAATCCGTTTGCTTGAATTTTTTCTGTTTCTGATTTTGGTTCTTCTTGGTTGTTGTTTATTATTTCTTCCACACTGTATACTTCATATGTTCCTGTTTCTGGGTTGTATGATGTTACATAGTTTTTGCTTGTTCCAGCCAAGTTTCCTCCTGTTTGGCTACTGTTTGTTTCTGTGTTTTGTGTATTGGTGCTGTTGTTTGTCTCTTGTGTTATGCTATTATTTTGTTTTACTTCTTGTATTGCTTCTTCTACAGGCATTTCTTCTAGTTTTTCTACTAGTTCTTTACTTTCTTCGTATTCTTTGCTTGTGTTTTTGGTACTATTTGGTATTATGTTTGATAGGCTTTGTTTTATGTCTTGTATTGTTCCACTCTCTAGTAGTATTGTTTCATATTCTCTTTCATTTATCATGTCTATTTGCTGCTTTTAGGTTCTTTTCTATTACATTTTCTTTTACTGCATATCCTGAATATTTTACTATGTATTCTGGCTTATAGTATATTATTAAAAAATATATTAGTGTTACTATTATAATTAGTAGTAGCATTCCACACAACATAAATGTGGAGAATTTTTTTGAATCTTTATTTTTCTTAGTGTTTTTATGAATTTTATTATTTAAGTTTTTCTTTTCCATTACATATTACCTCCTTCTGTGCAAATTTCATTTTTGGTGTAAATCTTTTGGCTGAAGCAGAGTTGTAATATGTAATTATTCAATAGACACAAAAAAGAAAGCAAACTTAGCTTATGTATTTGTATACATAAGCTGTTTACTTCCTTTTTAATATTATTTATTGCATTATATTTTTGGAATTCAAAATTATTTACTTTCTCTTTTTGTGCAACTATTTTTTTTGCATTTTTATTTTCTAACTGAACATCTGTGTGTGTGTGTGTGTGTGTGTGTGTGTACAGCCACAAGGGGTTCAGAGTTTGTACTTATTATCATTTGTTTCCCTCCAAGAATTTTTATTTAGTATTATTATTTCTTTTTCTATTTAATTATAACTTTATATTTCTTTATTGTCAATTATTTAATTGAATTAATATTTTTCATTAATTAATTACAAATTCTTGGGCTCCCATATATCCTGGTGCAATTTCATATTTTTCAAATACAATTACAACTTTTCCCTCTGAATTAATATAAAAGTTTTGATACTCATTTTCTATACCTGAAAATCCATATTCATCTTTGGTAAAATATACATTATCTGGATTTTTGCTTCTTTCTTCTATTTCTTTATAAATTGTTTCATCAACTATTTTCTTGTAATCATTTCCAAGTACATCTCTTAAATTTAATTTCTTTCCAGTTTCAATATCTATATTATAGAAAAATCTTTCTGTATATGTGCTTGCTAATGTTTCAGATTTTAGTATAACAAATGATACTATTTTCTCACTAGAATAACCTACTTCATAGTCTATTTGTATATTTATTGGCTGATAGTCTTCTTCTTTTCCTCCTGTTTCTATAACAGCTTCTTTGTATTCTGCAGCTCTTTGTTCTGCTTCCTTCAAAACTTCATCCATTTTTAGCATTATCTCATAGTTTATTCTTTTTTCTAATTCAGTATTACCTGTATTTTCTATAGCTGGTATTTTTGCATTTATTAATTTTTCTTTATCCTCTACTCTATATTCCTTTACAGTAAAAACTTTTGCTATATCTCCTAAAATCGGTATTTCTGAAATACTCATAGCAAAACTAGGGTTTACATTAATCATTATTGTAAATACAAAAAATATGCAAATTGCTGTTGATAACACATGTTTTACAGGTTTAAATACAAATTTATTTCTTTTTCTTTCATGATAAATTGCTCTATTTACCATATAATTTAACTGCTCAGGTATTTTTATGGCATTATAAACTTCTTTTGCCTTCTGAATATTTTTCACTTTTTTCCCCCGCCTTTCTATTAATTTTTTTAATTCTTTTAATCCTTTGTATAATCTTGATTTAACTGTATTTTGATTAGTTTTCGTTATTCTAGCAATTTCTTCTATTTTCATATCTTCAAAAAATCTTAATATAATAACTGTTCTTAGCTTTTCGTTTAAATTTTGAATATGTTTGTAAATATCAATTCCATCAGCATTTATATTATCATTCCATTGTATTTGGTTTTCTATTTCTTGTAATTCACAAGTTGTTATCCTTTTATTCTTTTTTATATCCTGTAAACATTCATTAATCAAAATTCGATAAAACCACGTTTTTAAATATTTTTCTTCTTTTAGTTTATTAATGTTTTTTAATGCTTTTGCTATTGCTTCTTGAACAATATCTAGAGAAGCATCTTCATCTTTTGAATAACTAAATGCAATTCTGTATAATTTTTCTTGATTTTCTTTTACATAGTCTATTAATATATTTTTTGCATCTTGCACTTTTTCTACTTCCTTTAACTATTAATATTTTTTCTTATTATTTCATTTGCTTTGTCACTGTCGTTAGAAATACATAAAATTATATAATTTCCATTACTTTCTAAATTGTAATTTTCTAATTTAAAAACTTCTTTTGGTAAATAGTTTTCAAAATCTATTTTTCTTTCATCTATTTTTGTTTCAATTATTTTTTTTGCTTCATTTATATATGCTTTATCTTTTAATTCTATTATTAAAATTTCTTCAGCTGTAGCTCCTGTTCCTACATATGAATTAATATCTTTTATCTTATTAATGTCAAAATTGTACTTTTTTATTATACTTTCACTATCTATTGCATTTAAGTTATCTTCAAATATCTGAGAATTAATTAATTCATTTGCTAATTTTTGTATATCTATTTGAATATTTGTTTCTTTAGGAATAAATGCTATTCCTATAAAAATTATTATAGTTAATAGTACAATTAACATTGCTATTAAAATCTTCTTTTTCACTTTTTACTCTCCTATTATAAATTAATTATTTTTTAAACAGTCTAGCCATTTTAAACAATATTCTTTGTTTAAGTGAATTCCATCAGGACTCGCTTTTTCTGGCAAATTTCCATTTTCATCTGTAAGTATTGGAACTAAATCTATATATTTAACATTTTTTCTACTTGCCATTTCTTTGATTAAAGTATTATATTCTGTTATTCTAGTATTATTGTAAATTTTGTCACTATCTGATTTTGTTTTTGTGACTGGAATAATAGATTGTAATATAATTTCACAATTCGGTTTTAGTTCTATTATTTTATCTATTAATTCTTCATATTTTTTTATAAATATACTACTATATACCCACCCAAGTTCATTTACACCTAGCATGATATATACAGTATCTACATTTCTATTTTTTAAATCTTCTAGTAATGTTATTTTTTCGCCTTTATCATTTGTTATAAATTGTTTCGTTATCGCTGTATCTACCATAAGACCTATGCTTGTATAATCAACAACATCACTTAAACCAGCATACATTAAAAATGCCTGTGTTCTTGAATCACCTATAAAAGCTACTTTATTATTAAATTCTCTTGTTTTATTAGCTACATTAGCATCATTTTCAATTTGCTCTGTGGACTCCGTGTTTTCATTTTCACTTTCACTATTTAAGTTTTCATTTTTGCTTTCATTATTTTCTGTAATTTTTATTATCATATTATCATTATTGGTTGTTTCAGTATCATTATCCACTTTACTGATATCATTTGTATTTTGTTGATTTGAATTGTTAGCATTAATATTTTTAGATGAAAATATTATTATTAAAAAAAATATTATTAATAAAATCAACAAAATACTAAAAAAACTTAGTATTTTATTTTTATTATTTATTTTAAACATTTTTTTCACCAAAACCTTTTTATCATTATTATATATCTTAGTCTTACAATTATTAGATTTTTTTAACTTATAAAAAGTTTATATTATTTAAAAAAAATAGTAGAAATTTTAAACTTAACTACTATTTTGGGTTAAGACTATTTTTATAACACTTTAATTATATCTTATAAAGAATACCTTTTCAATATTTTATTAAATTTTCTAAACTACTTGTTTTTATTAATATTTTTTTATAAAATAACAATGAAATTTTTAAAATGGAGGTTACATATGTTAGATTTTACAAATAAAACTATTATTAAATTAAAACCAGCACCAATACATGAGGTCGAATCAGATATTATTGCAATACTATGTTCAAATGAAGAAATAGGATATGCATTTACTTCTATGAGAGATAAATTAATTTTTACAAATAAGAGATTGATATCTGTTAATGTTCAAGGGATAACAGGTAGAGAAGTAGATTATACTTCAATTCCATATTCAAGAATACAAACATTTTCTATTGAAACATCTGGAACTTTTGACATATCTTCTAAACTAGAAATTACTATTTGCGGTCTAGGTTCTGTAATTTTTGAATTATCTTCTCAAACAGATATAAGAGCTCTTGGGCAGTATATATCTCAATGTCTTTTATAGAAAATATTATTTTTGAAGGTGAAAAAAATGAAAATTGAATTATTAGGTGGATATACTAAAGATGAATTAGATTCTAGAATAAAAAAAGTAGCTGCTGCAGGAAAGCTTTCAAGATATCCTGGAAATGTTTTAGAAGTACTAGAAACTTGTAATGATACAGAAAAAAATATTAAATTAATAAAAAGAATTATTGGAATGGGGCATAAATCAATAATTGAGCATGATTATTTAGTATTTGCTCTTTGTGATGTTACTCCAATTGTTGAACAAACTATTATTGGCAATAGACTTACATCTTTTACAATAAAATCTAGACGTGAAGTTGATTTTAGAAATGTTGGGTTTTATATTCCTGATTTTAGAGACAAAAGCTTAAATATCCATAAAGATAATGAAAAATTAAAAGAAAAATACATAACTCATATGAAATATTTATTTAATACTTATGGCGATATTGTTGATTTAGGAATAAATAAAGAAGATGCAAGATTTGTGCTTCCATATTCATATCATAGCAATATTATTATGGGATTAGATGCACGAGAGCTTGAAAAACTTATAATTTCTTTAGTTTCTGGACATTTAAGTAAAATAAATGATTTAAAAGATTTTGGAAATGAATTATTATCTATTACAAGAGAATACGTTCCTTATTTGACAGATAGTATTGATAAAGAAATGGAAAAAAATACTGATGATACATCTTTTAAATATTTAGAAGATTTATGTCCAAGACCAGAAATAAAAGTTATTGACAAACCAAAATTAATAAGTTATACTCCAGATTCTGATGATGTAATAATTAATAGTTCAATTATGTACCATTATCAATGTGATAAAAATACAGCAAATAGTATAGTTGAAAAGGCTATTAATAAAGATTCTAGTTTTAAAGAAAAATTTATGAATATTATTCTTCATAAAAATGAAAGTCGTGAACTTGAGCAAGTACAATTTACATTCCAGATTCCTATTTCACTTTCTATACTTACTCATTTAACACGTCATCGTACACATTCATTATTAATACCTGAGTTTACTCCTTTGTGGGATTTTAACAATTACATTACACCAGCTACTATTTCTGCAAATAAAGATTGTTTAAAATTATATACTGAAGCTGTAAAAAAGAATATTCAAGTTTTAGAAGAATTTAAATCTGCTGGTGTTATTGAAGAAGATTTAGTACATTTTTATCTAGGTTGTCAGATGCTTAATGTTGTTACAACTTTAAATGCTAGAACTGCTCAATGGATTTGTAGAATGCGTTGTTGTAATAAGGCTCAATGGCAAATTAGAAATATTGCAAAGGAAATTGCAAGACAAATTAAAGATGTTTCTCCTTTACTTGGTAAAGGTCTTGGACCTACTTGTGTTACTGATTTGGTTTGTAATGAGGGTAAAGAATGTTGTGGACTTATTAATTCTTTGTTAAGTCAAAATAATAAATAGCAAAAAAACACTTGCATTAATTGTAAGTGTTTTTTATTAATTTGAGTTTATTACTTATCCTCTGCATATAATTATTCATAAGTACTATTTGTATTTGATAAATTTTCTATGTTTTCTTTGAATTCATCTAATGAAACATTATTTTCTTCCATAAGTTGCCTTCCTTCTTCAATTAAATTTTCTGCAGTTTTACCATAAATGTTTACATACATTGCATTTTCATCTTCATTTCCAGAAAAAGCTGATGACATTCCATCAGTCATCATATAATACATTCCAGCATAAGCAAAATAATATAATTCATCACTTTTTCCTAATTCTTCTGCAATGCTTTTTGTTAATTCGTCAAAGTTTTCTGCTGTTATTGTTTCATTTAGAACTTTAGCTTTTCTTCCTATTTTTATTATTCCTTTGTTTTCTAGTACAAAGAATCCTCCTATTACTACTGCAATAACTACAATAATAATAAGTGCTACTAAACCTTTTTTGGTTTTTGTTTCTTCATTTGACATATTTATTTTTCCCCCTTTTACTTTTAAGAGGATAATATCATAATATGTAAATTTATGCAATACTTAATTTAATTTTGTGAGTAAATTGTTTTTAAAGTATTTTATCTATCTTTATATTTTTTAACTTATCTGTTTTATTTTAATGATAATTTATTTTTTTATTAACATTATGTAATTTTATTTATACCCCATTTTACTATGTATTTCTTTATGACAATTTGAACAAACAAGAATACATTTTAAGGCTTCATTTTTATATTCTTTCCA
>CALXAA010000008.1 GCA_944386165.1 uncultured Clostridia bacterium | reverse complement strand
GGAGGTTTTTTTCATACAATGCTATCGCTTTTTTTGAACCACGCGCATAGCACGTGGTTTTCTTATATACAAAAAAAAAGATGAACTTTGCTAAAAGTTCACCTTCTTATTATTTATTATTTTTATAATACAAATTTTTTAATTAAAACTATTCCTATTGATATGATAGATAGTAATCCTAATGTTAATCCAAAATATGTTTTTGCTGTACCAGTTGAAACTGCTAATATAACTTTTGCAATATCTATATCATCTTCTCCAGGTACTTCATTGTCTGGAGTTGAATCTCTATCTGGTACATCATGTTCATTATCATCCTCAGATATTTCTGCTATATTTGTTTTTTCAGCCAAGTTGTTTTCTCCATTTATCCAAGTTAAAATTACTTCTACAGTTGCACTTTCTCCTGGTTGTAATAGTGTTCCTTCTAATAATCTTGTTGAAATAACATTGTTTCCTTCATCTGTCCATCCTGGATTGTCAGCAGCCTCAAATCTTAGCCCTTCTGGTACATAATCTGTTATTTCTGTTGCATATCCTGGTATGTCTCCTTCATTTGTTATTTTTATTCCAAATCCGAATTTTACTACTACACTGTCAAGTTTCTTTCTATTTAATTCAACTTTTACAACAGGTTCTGGATCTTCTGTTCCATCATATCCTGTTTCTGTAACTTTTTCTTGTCCATCTTCAATAACTATTACTTTTGTTACATATTTTAATAATGCTAAATCAAAATATTCTACTTTTACATTTTCTATATCTTGATCATCTTCTCCTTCATTCCATTCATCTGGTTCAGAATCTTCGTCATCAATTTCTTCTCCATCTTCATCTGTATCATCTGATATTTGTGCATGGTTTGTTATTATATATGAATTAGAATTTGGGTCTTTTACTTTAAATGCTATTTGTACGTCTTTGTATGATAGATTATCTATGTTTCCATCAAATGCATGAAGTAAGTTTTCTCCTTCTTCTGTTTCATTATCTTTTGAAAGATATGTTGTTTTTACTTTTACTGCTTCATCTACATTTTCTGTTTCATTTCCATCTGCATCATACATTGTCCATAAGTATTGTATGTTTGTTTCATGATCTGGTAAATATTCTAAGTATTCTGGAATATCATCTGTTATTTCACTTGCATAGCCAGATGTTTCTCCTTCATTGTATACTCTTATTGTGTATATTACTACATCATCAACATGTACTAATACTGGTTCTTTTGTGTGTTCATAAGAGATTTTACCATTTTCGTAATGTACTTGTGGTACTCTTGTTGTTACATCAGTATCTTCAACTTTTGTTATGAATTTTCTTAATGCTAAGTCAAATATAGGTACATAAATCTTTTCAAAATCGTCATCATCTTCATTTCCTGGTACATAGTCTTGATCTATTTCATCATCTTTATATGTTGGTAAATCTGAATCTTCTGGTAAGTAATTATCTTCTTCCATATTGTCTGATTCTGAGTCTATATCTTCTTCTACTATTGTTTCATCATATTTGTATTCTGAAATTTCCGCAATATTTGTTAGCTTATCTCCTTGCTTAACTTCAGGTGTTACTATACATTCAATTTTTACATCAAAATAGTCTAATTCTTTGGTGTCTGGATTAAATGCTTGTAATTCTTTGTTTCCAGAATAATTTGTTATTGCAATTCTTCCATCTTCTGATATTGTCCATCCATATTCTTTGTTTATTTCACTGTTTTCATCATATTGTAAATTTGGTGGTAAATAATCTGTTATTTCACTTGCGTATGCATCTATACTTCCTTCATTATATACTCTTATTGTATATATTACATGATCTCCAACTTTTACTTGTACTGGCTCTTTTGTATGATTATATATTGCTGTTGTTCCTGTTCCATCAATTAATGGTGTTACATCAACAACTGGTTCTCTTGTATAAGTTCCATCTTCATTTACTAGTTCTTTGTCATTTACTGCTGTAATAAATTTTCTTAAGCTTAAGTCTAAGTATTGTAATTTAACTTTTTCGATGTCTTCATCATCTTCTCCTAACCATTCATCTGGTGTAGAATCTATGTCATCTATTTCATCACCATTTTCGTCAGAGTCATCTGAAATTTGTGCATAATTTATAAGTATTCTATTTGAATTTTGTGGTTCAACTACTTTACATAGTACTTGCACATCTATATAATCAGGGTTTTGTTCACTTATACTTGCATCTGGATTTAAAGCTTGTAATAATGCTTTTTCTCCTTTTTCTTCAGCCATTCCGTCTTTTTTGAAGTAGTCTGTTGTTATTACTGTTTTTCCTAGGGAATCTTGATAACTCTCAACATTCCATAAGTAGTTTGCATTTATTTCACTGTCTATTACATATTCAAGTCCTTCTGGTATTGAGTCTTTAATTAAGCTTGCATATCCATTTATTTCACCATGGTTATATACTCTTATTGTATATAATACATAGTCTCCATTTTGAACTAATATTGGGTCTTTATCATTATCTTTAAACATTACAGTATCTGTTATTTGCTGACCATTTACTGTTGTTCCTACTTGGTCTCTGTGATATATTCCTGTTACTATTGGTGCTCTTGTATATGTTACTCCGTCTGATTCTAGTAAGTATTCATCATCTTCTATTGTTGGTCCATCATGACTTACGGCTGCAATGAATTTCTTTAATCCTAAGTCAAATATTTTTTTCTCTGGCAATAGTTCTAATTTTTCAAAGTCATCGTCATCTTGTTCACCTTCATAGTATTTATTACTATCTCCTAATTCGTCTTTTGTATAATCATCTTTTCCTGTATATCCTACATCATCTCCTGTTGTATGTAATGAATTGTTATTTTCATTTGGTGATGTTTCTGGTTCTGAATCTCTATCATCAATGTCTGAGTCATTTGAGTCTTCTGCTATCCAAGCAACATTTGTTAATGTTACTGTGTTATTTTTTATTTCTTCACTATCATCTGATGAAATTATTTTTGTTTCTTCTGTTACTCTACATTTGAATGTTATTGTTTCCCAGTCTAGTTCTTCTCCTACTACAGTGTGTCCTTTTAAGTCATTTGCTCCTGATGATTCATCCATTGTAAATAGGATTGTTTTTGGTTTTAGTGTTTCACCTGAAACTACTAAACTTGAATCTGTAGGGTTATATGAAGATTTGTATGTGTTTGTTTTTCCATCTTTTCTTATTGATGTGTAAACACCATTATTTTCTTCTATAAATTGTAATCCATTAGGTAATTGGTCTATTATTTTACTTGCATATCCATCAATTAGGCCTTCATTGTATACTGTAATAGAATATGTTACTATATCTCCTGTTTTTATTGTTACTGGATCTTTTCTATGTGCATAATTTGCTGTTGTTGATGTTGTGTCTAATGGCGTTACTGTAACTTGTGGTTTTCTTGAGTCAATTGTTACTGTTTGACCATTTCTTGAAATTTGTACAATATTTTTACGTAATGCTAAGTCAAAATCTGTTGTGTCTGCAGAAAATTCTGTTTTTATTGTTTCTGGTGTTCTATTTATTTCAACTAATGGTTGCTCTCCATCAAGTTTTATTTCTGTGTCTGATTCTGTTCCTTTTAACCATAATGTTTTTTGCGTTGTTGTATTTGTTATACTTAATGATATGTTTATTTTGTTGTTATTACTTTTATCAAACATTATATAAAAACCATCTGGTCTTCCTATTAAGTCTTTTATATCTGTTGCAATTTCACTTCCTGATGCATCAACAAATTTATAGTCTACTGTTTGGCTTGCTTCATTTTTTACTTCAATTTGTATATCAAATTCTGTTGCTCCATTATTATTTATTTTAATTGGTCCAACTATATAATTGGTATCTTTAGATATCATTGTTAATTTGTATTTTCCATCTTCTTGTGATAGTCCTGTTGTGTCTACACTTATTCCAGATGTAATTGTGTAATTGTTTTGTTCTGTATATAAACTTGCTCCGCTTTTTGCTGAATCTACTAAATAATTATATAGTTTGACTATTTGTGCATTTTTACATTTTCCTTCTTCACTATCTACTGTGTTTGTGAACATTTTATATGATACTCCAGAATCTGTTGTTACTGTCATCCATTCTGGATAAATTGTTTCATCTGCTGCTATTCCTTCTTTATAGTTGTTATATATTTCTTCATTTCCTAATAAGTAATTTGTAAAATACCATATTACTGCTTTTTGTACAGCAATTATTTCAGAATCTGTAAGTGGTGTTGGAACATTATACATAGCATAAAAGTTTTGGTCTATCCCGGCTTTGCTTAAATATGTTGTAATATCTGTTTCACCTGAAATGTAAAAATTGTCTAATAACCATAACATCTCTCTATATACTGGTCCACTTGGATCTAAAAGGGATTTTATTAAATCACTTTTATCATCATCTACTAGTTTATTTAGCAAACTTTCTCTTTCTTTTTGTAAATCATAAGATAAATTGTATTCAACTATTCCTTCTTTATTTCTTTGATTATCCCATGTTTCACCATAGTCCGCTTTTATACAATAAAGATTTCTTAATTTAGCTACTTTATCACCAACATCATTGGAATTGTATTGGTTAAGTTCCCATATGTATTTTCCATTAACTTGAGTAGGGTCTCCTATTCCATACCCTATTCCAGAACTATTTGCTTTTCCTAAGTTAACAAAAATTGAAATATCATCTCTTGCATAACTTACAACATAGCTTAATAAAATACCTATAATTGCAGTTATAGCTACAAAAAGCCAAATTTTCTTTTTCATATTTTAATTCTTCCTTTCTCTTAATGGCTCTTACTATAATTAGAAAAATTATAGTTTTACACATAATATATTATACTGTATTTTGTCTATAAAAGTCAATGGAAATTCGTTAATTTTTAAAACAAATTATTAAAATATGATGTATTTAATATGGTAAATTTTTAACATTTTTTTGTAAATTTCATAATATAATTAATAAGACTTATTTTATATAATATTTATAGATTGGAGATTAATACTATGGATGAAAATATGGATAATTTGTTTGCAAATATGAAAAAAATGATTGATAATGGAAATATTCCTCCAGAGGTTCAACAAATGATTAATAATCTTCAGAATAATTCTCAGAATTCAAACAATAATTCACCAAATAATAGCAATATTGATATAAATAACATTTTAAGTCAAGTTTCTCCTGAAATGATTAATAATTTAAGTTCAATGTTAAATACTAATAATTCATCAAAAAGTTCTACTACTAATTCAAATTCTAAATCTCAAAATAATTTAAACATTGATATGAATACTATTCTAAAAATGAAATCACTTATGGAAAACATGAATAATAATAATAATGATCCAAGAGCTAATTTGCTTTATTCTTTAAAGCCATATTTGCGTGATAGCAAAAAAAATAAAGTTGATCAATATGTTAATATGTTAAATATTACTAAACTTGCAGAATTTATGAATAAGCCAAATGATGATAAAAAAAATTAGTTTAATTTTATGAAAGGAGTTTGTATGCCAAATTATTATAGATTTAATTTACCTTTTCAATACTATAGGCCTTATAAAAACAATTTATATTATAATATTCCACATCAAACAACAAATTCCTTTTCAAAATTTAATCAAAATGATAATTGTAGTGTTACACATAATTCTTCTAAGACAGAAAATGAAAAATGCAAACATTCTCAGAATTTACCTCCAAACTCAGATTTTGTTCTAGATTTATTTGGGCTACATTTATATTTTGATGATGTTCTTATTTTGGGGCTATTATTTTTTCTATATAAAGAAGATGTGAAAGATGAAGGATTGTTTCTTGCTTTAGTTATGTTACTTATTAGTTAAAACCCAATTATCAATTTAGATAATTGGGTTTTATATTATTTTACCAGTTTTCAATTTTGACTTTATTGTCTTTAACACACACATATGCTTTTTGAACAACTAATTCTTCATTTTTATCAATTTCTCTTACTATATTTGAAATTCTAATTTGAACAGCTTCTAAAGTTCCAGCAGTTATTATTGCTCCTTTATTTCCTTTTGCTCCTGCATGAGCTAATCCTCTAAGAGTTCCTTGTACTATAATATTATCTCTAGCAATAACTTCTGCTCCTGCATTTACATCTCCTATAATAACTATACTTCCTTCTGCTTCAATTCTTTGGCCTGATCTTAATGATCCTCTATGATATATGGTTTCTGAATTTTCAATATTTTCTTTATAACTTCTAACAATACTATGTAATCCTAAACTTGTTGGGGTATCAAAGTTTATAGCCACATTTAGGTGTTCAGTGATATCTTTTTCTATATCTTTTAGCTCTTCTTCTGATAATATTTTTCCTGTTACTCTTATTGGAGTTTTTTCATTTTGATATAATTTAGCAAGTTCTGTAATTTTTTCATTTAGTTCATTAATAATTTCATCTTTTGTTGCATTATCTTCTATTTTTATTATTGTTTCTTCTTTTTTCAAATTAATACTAATACAACTCATTTAGATTTCCTCCATTTGTTTTAAGCCTCTATCTTATTTGTTCAGTATATGGAATAGCTGTTAAGTTTTCTTCAATTGAAGCAGTTTCATTCATTCCAAAGTATTGATTTAATACATCTCTTGCTACTTCTGCAGCATAATTTCCGTGTCCACCATTTTCTATCATGACAACCACAGCAACTTCTGGATTTTCAAATGGTGCAAAGCATACAAACCATGCATTTACAACATCTTTTTGGTTTTCGTCTACTCCAGCTTCTGCTGATCCTGTTTTACCAGCTACTTCTATATCAAAATTTTTGAATATGCTATACGCTGTTCCACCCGCTTCACTTGTTGCCATTCTCATTCCTTCTCTAGCAATTTGTATATTTTCAGGATTAATCTCTATTCCATCATCTGAATCATCTATTCCTAGTTTTTCATTTACATAGTTCTCTATTTCTTCTTTTAGTACTTCAGTTCCATCAGGTTTTAAAATTGTCTTTACAATAGATGGTTCTACAACAGTTCCTCCATTTGCAATTGATGATATATATTTTGCTATTTGTATTGGTGTAAAGCTATTGTCTCCTTGTCCTATTGATGCATTTAATGTATCTCCTGGTCCCCATCCATCTGTTCTTTGTGCTAATGTACCAGATTGCTCACTAGGAAGCTCTATTCCAGTTTTCTTACCTAATCCAAAATGTAATGCATATCTTGCAATAGCATCAATTCCTGTTCTGTCTCCTGTTTCATAAAAGAAATAATTACAAGAATGTTGTAATGCTTGTGTTACATTTACATATCCATGCCCTCTATGATAACTTGTATAATACCAACATTTCATTTGTAAGCCATATTTTCTATATACTCCTGTATCATTAATTTTTTCTTTTGTAGTTATTGCTCCAGTTTCTAATCCTGCTATTGCAGTAATCATTTTAAAAATAGAACCAGGTTCATAAGTTCCTTGTATTGCTTTATTTAATAATGGATGTGTTTTTGCATCATTCATATAGTTCCATTTATCTGTTTCTAGTGTACCAACAAACCATTGTGGCTCATAAGAAGGGTAACTTGCCATAGATAAAACATCTCCAGTGTTTACATCCATAACTACTGCAGCACCTCCTCTAGCATCATATGTTTCAGCAAATCCACCAGCTTTTATTTTTTCTACACAATTTGCTAATGCTTCTTCTGTTACTTTTTGTAAATTTGCATCTATAGTAAGTACTACATCACTCCCAGCTATAGCATCTTTTGTAGAATATTCTCCAGTAATTGTTCCATCTACAGACATTTCAATCTGTTTTTCTCCACTTGTTCCTTTTAAGTAATCTTCAAATAGATATTCTATTCCTGTTTTTCCAATAATGTCATCCATTTCATATGTGTCTTTTCTTTCTTGATATTCTTCATCACTTATTGTTCGTGTATATCCTATTACATGTGCAGCTAGTGTTCCATTATTATATGTTCTTACTGATTTTGTTTCTATGCTTATTCCAGGAAATTCACTGTTTCTCTCATTTATTTGAGCTACAACTGTATCATTAACATCTGTTGCAATTGTTATTGATTTTGTTGCACTATACCCTGTTGTTGTTATTAAATATCTTATTGAAATTATTTTTCTTACCTCTTCTACATTTTCATTTGTTATTTTGTATTTTGATTTAAATTCATAAAACGCTTCTTCAGCTGTTGCATCTTCTTCAATTTTATATTTTGTTTTCCAATTTTCTAATTCTTCATCAGATATCGTAAACTCAAATGGATTAATATTTATTGGAAATGTATCTTTATATGAAACTTGTTGTTCATTTAATAAATTTACTAATTTTAGTATACAATTGTTTAATTCTTCATCTGATATATTAGTTTTAATTAATTCTACATTATTTTCTGCCCTAATTCCAGCAAGTTCATTACCAGATCTATCTAATATTGAACCTCGAGATGAATCTATTTTTACAACCCTTGATAATCTAGTATTTGATTGTTCTCTATAGCTTTCTCCATTAACAATCTGTAAATTAAATAATTGAGCAATAAGAATTATTCCGATTGCATAAACCAATATAGTTATTATATTAAATCTTAAATTTATTTGTTCAACTCCTAATTCTCTTTCCCATGTTGTGTCTTTATCAAAACTAACTCTCTTGTTCAATTATTCACCTTCTTTCTTATTTCCCCTATATTTCCTTTAATATTATACACTAAAAGTATCTAGTTAATATTTTGTCTCCTTTAATTTCACTTTCTATTTCATATCCAGAGTTTCTTATTAATGGATATAATATAACAAGTATAAGAATATTATATATTGTTTCTATTAGAAGTATTTTTATAAAAGATAAAACTTCTACATTTATATTAAATAAAATAATTTGTAAAATATAAACTGCTGTTTCATACAAAACTGTAGACAAGGCTCCTATAAATATAATTATTATTCTACTATCTTTAGAAAAGTTTTTGTCAAAAATTCCACCAACAATTCCCACAAGCGCTAAGCAAACAGAAGTTATTCCTATATTTTTTCCAATCCACAAATCTATTAAAACTCCATATATTATTCCATATATTATTCCCATACTTCTTCCTGTATAAAGTCCTATAAATAACATTAAAATAACAAATAAGTTTGGTTTTATGCCTGCTATTGTAAAATTTGTAAAAAATATAGACTGTAATAAATAAATAAAAATAAATGCTAAAATTAGAGACAAATGTATCAAAAACTTTTTCATATTCATTGTTTTCCTTTCTATTATTGTATTATTACAAGAACTGTTTCTAGTTTTTCAAAATCTACGGCTGTCTCTATTACAGCATATGAATCTATTTTGTTTGTTCCTTCTGATACCATTTTTATTCTTCCAACATGTATTCCTTTTGTATATATTCCACCCATTCCAGATGTTTCTACACTATCTCCTTGTATTATATTGGCATCTGTACTTATGTTAGTTGCTTTTAGTGTCGATTCACTCTCAATTGTACCTTTACATACCATTATTTCTCTTGTGGTACTTGATAGACAACTTGTAGAGCTTGCACTATCTACTATTGTTTGTATTTTTGCTGTAGTAGGAGTTGTTGAAACAACATATCCAACTAATCCTTCTTCGGCAATAACAGTCATATTTTCTTTTATTCCATTATTTGAACCAACATTAATTAATAGTGTTTTAGAGTAATTACTTATATCTCTTGAAATTATTGTTCCAGGTATTGTTGTATATTCTGAATATTTTTCTGCTAAATTTAATTGTTGTTTTAATTGTTCATTTTCAGTTTTCATTACTTCAAATTCTCTTAGACTTTTCTCTAGTTCGCTATTTTTTTGTTTAAGTTCTTCATTTTCAGCTTTTAGTGTATCTATGTTTTCAAAAAAACTATCATTATTGTTAATTTTGTTTTTTAAATATGTTAAACCATTTTGTATTGGTACAACAACTATATTTGCAATATTTTCAATTGTAGAAATATTTTCAGTACTTTTATTTGTAAAAATAACAAGTAATATTAATATTATTATTGTTATAATTACTCCTACAGCCCCAACTTTCTTATTTCTTTCCATATATATTCCTTTCAATCATTATCTTTTTCTTGCATTTTTTAATACTGCTTTCAATTTTTCTATTTCTTGTAATGTCTTACCAGTTCCCCTAACAACACAATCTAATGGTTCTTCTGCAACATATGCAGGCATCCCAGTCTCTAAACTTATAAGTTTATCTAAATTTTGGATTAATGATCCTCCACCAGATAATACTATTCCTTTTTCCATTATATCTGATGCAAGTTCTGGTGGTGTTTTCTCTAATGATACTTTTACTACCTCAACTATTTGAGCAACTGATTCTTTAATTGCAACTTCTACCTGACTTGATGTTATTATATCTGTTCTAGGTAAGCCAGTAGATACATCTCTTCCTTTTATTTCCATACTCATTTGAGACATTAATGGCATTGCACATCCTAATTCTTTTTTTATCTGTTCTGCAGTTGTTTCTCCAATGACTAAATTCATTTCTCTTTTTACATAATTTATTATATCTTCATCTAGTTCATCACCAGCAATTCTAATTGAATTACTTAGTACAGTTCCTCCTAAAGAAATTACTGCAACTTCTGTTGTTCCTCCTCCAATATCTACTATAATATTTCCACTTGGTTCTTCTATTTGAATTCCAGCGCCAATTGCTGCGGCCATAGGCTCTTCAATTAAATATACTTCTCTTGCTCCAGCATGAATTACTGTTTCTTCTACAGCTCTTTCTTCAACTTCTGTTATTCCAGAAGGAACTCCAACAATAACTCTTGGTCTAATTGCATTATATTTTTTACACACTTTTTCCATTATGTTTTTTAATAGTAATTTAGTTGCTGTATAATCTGCTATTACACCATCTTTTAATGGTCTTATTGCACTTATTTCTTTTGGTGTTCTTCCTAGCATTTCCTTTGCTTCATTACCTATTGCAATTACAGATCCAGTATTATTATCTATTGCTATAACAGATGGTTCTCTTAGTACTATACCTTTTCCTTTTATTGTTACTAAAATATTTGCTGTTCCTAAATCAATTCCAATATCTTTAGAGTTAAATGACAAAAAGCTCATTTTAAACATTCCTTCCTAGTTTTTCAATTTTAGCAAAAATACTTACATAATTATTACTGCCAATAATAATATGATCTAAAAATTGTATTTCAAGTATTTTAGATGCTTGTATTATTCTTTCTGTGAATTCAATATCTTTTTGGCTTGGAGTTGTTTCTCCAGATGGATGATTATGTACAAGTATAAATTTTATAGCTTGTGTTTTTATTGTTTCATTAAATATTACTTGTATATTGGCTGATACAAAGTTTCTTGCACCTTTTGCTACTTCTTTTATTTTTAGTAGTTTGTTTTGGTTGTCAAGCATTACTAATTTTAAGATTTCTTGTTTTTCAAATCTCATCTCTTCAAACAATAGCTCTCCAATATCTTGTGTTTTTAAAATTTTTATCCCCTTATAATTATCTATTCCATTCATTCTTGATGCTAGTTCACACATTGCTTTAATTTGAACAGCTTTTACTTTTCCGATTCCTTTTATCTTTATTAGTTCTTCTATTGCAATATTTCTTAAAAAGTTTAGGTTATTTTTGTCATTTTCATTACTTAATGTTAGTATTCTTTGTGCTAATTGTACAGATGTTTCTTCTCTTGTTCCACTTTTTATTATTATTGCTAATAACTCTGCATTTGTTAGTGCTTTTTCTCCATATTGTTCTAATTTCTCATATGGCCTTTCCGTAATTGGTAATTGTTTCATTTTTATTGACATTTATCTATTTCCTTTCTAATTTCTTATTGTTTTTGTCAATTAATTTTAACATTCCCTACGGTTTTCCCCAATTATTGTGTTTATATTATACATTGGTTTTGTGTTTTTTTCAAGTACTATTATATAAATAAATATATTTTTAATAGTTATACTTTACTGTTATTTAAGTAGTAAATTTTTGTTTTTTGGAAAAAATTGTTCCTTTATATATATATAATTTCATAGTATAATATATATATATTAATTCAGATAACTTAATTTTTATTTTAATAAAATAAGAAAGGAACTTACAATGAAATTTGAAAAAATAACTGATAACAAAATAAAAATATCTCTAACTTCTGAAGATATGGATATGAACAATATTTCTAAAAATATATTAATTTCAGACAATTTTATAGCACACCCATTGTTACAGTCATTTTTAGAAAGGGCTGAACAAGAATTGAATTTTAAAGTAAATGATGAAAATTTATTGGTTGAAATTTTGAATGTGAATGATGGATTTATTTTTACTATTACAAAAGTAAATTCAGATTATCTTATATATGATAATTCTCATTTTGTATATAAGTTTGAAAATTTTAATAATTTTTTAGCTTTTTGTACATATATAAAAAATATGAATTGGTCTGTTTTTGAAGACTTTTGTTTATTTATTTATAACAATGTTTACTTTCTAATTTCAAGTAATAATATTTCTCCAGATTTTAATTTCGTTTTGTCTGAGTTTGGTAAAAAAATAAATTCTTCTTATTTATTCGAAGGAATTTTGAATGAATATGGGAAAGTAATTTTTGGTAGAGATGCAATAAATACTTGTATTAATTTATTTGTAAGGTAATAACTATTTTTATAAAATTGAAAAACGACATGTTAGTTTATTTTACTTTCATGTCGTTTTTTATTTTTAATATAAATAGTTTTGTGGGTTATATGCAACTCCATTTACTCTTATTTCTAGATGTAAGTGATTACCTGTACTATTTCCTGTTGAACCAACTGCAGCTATTGTTTCTCCTTGTGCTACTTGTTGGCCTACAGTTGCATATAGTTTGTTGCAATGCCCATAATATGTTTCTATTCCATTTCCGTGAGATACTACTATTAATTTTCCATAAGAACCTTTTGTTCCAGAAAAAGTTACTGTTCCTGCAGCAGCTGCTTTAATAGGTGTATTTTTTGGTGCTGCAATATCTATTCCTGTATGTAAATTTGACCTTATTCTACTATTAGATGCAAATCTTGATGTTATAACACCAGATATTGGTTTTATTAAACTAATATTTAAAGGAACTTTATTATATGATATATTAAATGATGTGTTTACTTTTCCAGAACTTACTGGTTTTTTTGCAACTTCTACTTTTTTTACATATAAATTTGCTACAATTGTATCTACTTCTGTAAATTCTTTTAGTTCTACATCATAAATTTCTGTTATAGTTATTTGATCAACATTTGTGCTTTCTTTTTCTTTTAATTTGTTAACAACATCTTCTGCTTGTGCAAAATCAGATACATACGCCTTTTCTTCTTCTCCTAGTTTTATGGCATAATATTTATAGTATTTTGTTCCTGATTGTTTGACTGTTTCAAAGATTTCATCATCATTTGTTACTATATTTCTTTTTAACAAACATAATTTATATTCTGGTAATGAATCTATTTGCACAAATGCAAGATTTGCTTCTCCATCTCCATTTTCCATATATTCATTTATATTTGATTGTAATTTACTTTTATCTTTACTGTACCCTACTTGTGTTCCATTTATTGAAACACTATAAATTGGTTTGAAAAATAGAACAACTGCACAAATTATTAATAATATAGATATACCTAGTAATATTGTAAGTTTCATTGATTTTCTAGCAAATACTAATATATTTTTTACCATTAATTTTTTCTCCTGTTCTTTGTACATTTTGTTTTATTGTATATTAAAGTTTATGTTTTTAGCAATTTTTTATATTTACCGTTTTTTACTATGATATTTCTATTTTCTCTTTTTTTTTCTTTTTTTCTTTTGTTTTCTCTTTTTTTATATTATAGAATTTCTTTTTTTAATGTATCAATTTCTTGCATTTCAGCTTTTGCAACTGGTTTTGAGTACCCTTTTAAATTTGCAACTTTTGTTAATTCATATAACATACTTTCATTACTGTTTCTCATTTGTTGTAAAATTTGCCTAATACCAATATTTTCACTGTCGCAAATTGCTGTTTGATATAAACTTATATTAGATTTTAAATTTAAAATTAAATCATTTATCATTGTTTTTTCATCCATATTTATTTTTTGCTCCTTTATTTTTTATTAATTGTTTAAATAACTTATAAGTTGTTGTTTTACATTTAATGAGTCTTGTGCAATATTATTAAACAATTGTTGTATTTGAACATCTTTTACTTGTGACAAATATGAATTGACTTTTTGATATTTATTTTCGTTTTCTAATATAATTTTTCTTATATTTTGTAATTCTAATTTTGTTAAATCTGACATAATTTTTCTCCTTTTTCTTTAGTATTAACTTATTTTTATTTTTTATTCTTCTTTTCATTATAATATTTCTAAATTAGCAAATTTTGCCATTAGCCTTTTATGTCCAAATTTATCAAAATTTATATCTACTTTTAAATCATCACCTTCTGGCTCAACATAATTTATTATTCCTTCTCCAAATTTTTTGTGATATACTTTAACTCCTGCTTGGTATTGAGAAAAATTTACAACTTGATTTTGAGGTTGCTTTTTTAAACTGTTTAAAAAGCTTTCTGCTGTTCTAAACATATTGCTTTGGCTTTTACTTCCGTAACTCCATGTGTATCCACTGTCTCCAAAGCTTTCTTTTTCATATGTTGTTTTTCCTTCCATTGCTTCTTCATAACCATCTAACATATTTGCTGGTATTTCTTTTAAAAATCTTGATGGTTGATTATATGTTGTGGATCCAAATGTTGTACGTTGTTTGCTTCTTGTTAAAAATAATCTTTCTTTTGCTCTTGTAATTCCTACATAACATAAACGTCTTTCTTCTTCTATTTCTTTATCTTCTCCAATTGATTTGTACCCTGGAAATACTCCTTCTTCCATTCCTACTAGAAATACAACAGGAAATTCAAGCCCTTTAGCACTATGTAATGTCATTAATGTTACAGATTCATCTGTTTCTTCTATATTGTCTAAATCACTTGATAGTGTTATTCCTTCTAGAAACTCGTTTAATGTGTTTTCTGCTGATTCTTCTTCAAATTCTATTGCTACATTTAAAAATTCTTCTAAGTTTGCTATTCTGTTTTTTGTTTCATCTGTATTTTCATCTTCAAGTGTTTTTAAATATCCTGTATCTTTTAATATTTTTTGTATTAATTCAGATATTTTTAAATTATTTTTTTGTGCTATAAATTCTTCTATACAATTAACAAATTCTCTTGAATTTGTGTATACTCTGTTTAATCCGTAGTTGTTAGCATTTTTTATTACTTCATACATTGATGTATTAAATTGGCCTGCTGTTTGTTCTACGGTTTCTAAACTTGTTCTTCCTATACCTCTTTTAGGCTCATTTATTATTCTATTTAAACTTATATTGTCTGCTGGATTTTGTACTAGTCTTAAATATGAAATAATGTCTTTTATTTCTTTTCTTTCATAGAATTTTAGCCCTCCAACAATTTTGTATGGTACCATTTCTCTTCTTAAAATATCTTCTATTGCTCTTGATTGTGTATTCATTCTGTATAATACTGCAAAGTCTGAGTATTTATATTTTTCTTGTCTTCTTAAATGTTCTATTTGTTCAACAATATATCTTCCTTCATCATATTCATTGTCTGAACAATATACTTTTGGTAATTCTCCTTCTTCATTTTCAGTCCATAGTTTTTTCTCATATTTTACTTCATTGTTTTTTATTACTTCATTTGCAATATTTAAAATGCTTCCAGTACATCTATAATTTTGCTCTAATTTGATTATTTTTGTTCCTGGAAAATCTTTTTCAAAATTTAATATATTTGTTATATCTGCTCCTCTAAAACTATAAATTCCTTGGTCATTGTCACCTACTGCCGTAATGTTTCCATGTTTTGATGCTAACATTGTTACAAGTGTGAATTGAGATTTGTTTGTGTCTTGGTATTCGTCAACTAAAATATATTTAAATTTATTTGTATAATATTCTAATACATCTGGATTTTCTAATAAGATTTTAATTGTGAAATTTATTATATCATCAAAGTCTATTGCATTGTTTTCTTTTAATTTTTTTTGATATAGTTCATATACATTTGCAATTTTTTCTCTTTTAAAATCTCCATGTACTTTTGCTCTGTAATTATCTGGTTCTAACATCTCATTTTTGGCATTACTTATTTCATATAAACATGTTTTGTCTCCAAGTATTTTGTCATCTATGTCTAATTCTTTTAAGCATCTTTTTACAAGGCTTTTTTGGTCTGATGTGTCAAATATTATAAATGATGAATTAAATCCAATTCTATCTATAAATTTTCTTAATATTCTTACACATATTGAGTGGAATGTGCCAATCCACATATCTTTAGCTGCATCTCCAACTAATCCTGCAATTCTTTCTTTCATTTCATTTGCAGCTTTGTTTGTAAATGTTATTGCCAATATATTCCAAGGCAAAACGTTTTTTTCTTGTATTAAATATGCTATTTTATGTGTTAATACTTTTGTTTTTCCACTTCCTGCTCCTGCAATAACAAGACATGGTCCTTCTGTATTTATAACTGCTTCATATTGTTTATCATTTAGTCCTTCTAAAATTTCATTCATTATTTTGGATCCTTTCTTTTTTCAAATGTTTGTTTGTATTTTACTATATTTTTTCTTAAATTGCAATAGATTTTATAATAAAGTTACACAAATTCCAATTATAAGACCTAACATGTTTCCAAGTGCTGAAATTCTACCTTTATAAAGGCTATTTGATTCTGGAATTAGTTCTCCTGATACTATATATAACATTGCTCCAGCTGCAAAACTTAATGCTATTGCTATTATTTGTTCTGATATTTTTCCTACTATACTTCCTATCAAAGCTCCTACTCCTGTAGCTATTCCAGATAATATTACATAAAACATAATTTTGTATGCTTTCATTCCTCCATTTTTCATAGGCACAGCCATTGATATTCCTTCTGGAATATCATGAAAACATATTGCTAGTGCTAGGGAAAATCCTAATTTTGTTGAAGCTTCAAATCCAGAGCCTATTGCTAGTCCTTCTGGGATATTGTGTATGGCCAATCCTATACTTACAATAATTCCTGTTTTTAATAAATTGTTAGTAGTTTTATTTAAATTTTTGTTCGTTATTTCTTTATTATTAAACTTTTTGTCTACAATTACATCACAAAAAATCATTATTATGATTCCCGAGGTTATTCCTATAATAACTTCTATAATTGAGCTAATCCCTAGAGATTCTGGTATTAAATCAAAACATATTACTGCCATCATTAGTCCTGCTGCAAATGATAATATGAAACTTAAAAATTTGTTTGAATGTCTTTTTAGACTACATCCTATTATTCCACCTATAGTTGTTCCTATAGTTCCAAAAAATAGCCCTAATATAGCTGTATTCATAATATTTTGCATAAAAAAACTCCTTTATTTTATATTATTAAAATATATTTTAAAAGAGTTTTTTTATTACTTATTCTTCTTCACCTTTTAATTTTTCTGCTCTGTCTGCTGCAATTAAATTATCTATCATTTCGTCTAAATCTCCATTTAAAAAGTTTTCCATTTGGAAGATACTCATTCCAATTCTATGGTCTGTTATACGTCCTTGTGGATAGTTATATGTACGTATTTTTTCGCTTCTGTCTCCACTTCCAACTTGACTTTTTCTTGCATTTGCTATTTCTGAATCTTGTTTTTCTTTTTCCATATTGTAAAGTCTTGAACGTAACATTTTCATTGCATATTCTCTATTTTGTAATTGTGATCTTTCAGTTTGGCATTCTACAACAATTCCTGTTGGTTCATGTATAAGTCTTACGGCTGATGATGTTTTATTAACATGTTGTCCTCCAGCTCCTGAGGCCCTAAATACCTCCATTTTTATATCTGCTGGGTTTATTTCAATTTCAACATCTTCAACTACTGGAAGTACTGCAACTGTTGCTGTTGAAGTATGTATTCTACCACTACTTTCTGTGTCTGGAACTCTTTGTACTCTATGTACGCCACTTTCAAATTTTAATCTACTATAAGCTCCTTTTCCAACCACCATGAATGATATTTCTTTATATCCACCTAATTCTGTTTCATTTTCATTTAATATTTCGATTTTCCAATGTTTTCTTTCTGCATACATTGAATACATTCTAAATAATGTACTAGCAAATAATGCAGCTTCTTCTCCTCCAGCTCCTGCACGTATTTCGCATATGATGTTTTTGTCATCATTTGGGTCTTTTGGGATTAGTAATGCTTTTAATTCTTCTTCTATATGTGGAAGTTTTTCTTTTGCCTCGTAATAATCAATTTCTGCAAGTTCTTTTAGTTCTTTGTCTTCCATCATTTCTTTTGCTTCTTCCATTCTTTGTTTTTCTTTTTTGTATTCTCTATATTTTTGTACAACTTCTTCTATTGAACTATGTTCTTTTATTAATTTTTGCCATTCAGAATGGTTTGAGATTATATTTGGATCACTTATTAATTTTGTTAATTCTTCATATCTTTCTTCTACTGCATCCAATTTGTCAAACATAAATATTCTCCTTTTCTTTTTATAAGTCTCTTTTTAACATGTTATATTATACAACACATTGGTATATTTTTCAAGTGTTTTAAATAACAAACTATAATTCAATATAATTGAATTTAATAAAATTTTCTTCTAATAATTCTTTTTCTCTTTTTGTACAGGTAAATATAATAATTTGTCTATCACTATATTCTTTATTTAAAAATAATAATATATTTTTTAATCTTTCATCATCAAAATATGCAAATGCTTCATCTAGAATAATTGGTACTTTTTCTTTTGATATTTCATCTAACATTGCAAATCTTAAAGATAAATATAATTGGTCTATTGTACCTGCACTTAGTCTATCTGCAGGAATGTAGTTACCGTTTTCAAGTTCTACAATTAATCCTTGTTCATCATTTAAAAATATTTTTTTATATTTATTGTTTGTGATATTAGATATATTTTCTGAAAGTTTTTTTGTGAATATTGGACTAATATCATTTTTCATTTTTTCATATGCTTTTTCTAACAATTTTTTTGTTAATTCTATTGCATTATTTTCTTCTTGTAATTCTCCTAATTGTTGTTTTAGAATTTGTTGTTCTTCTTCTAAATTTAATAATTTTTCTAATTCTTTTTCTATATTGTCTCTATTTAATTCTAATTTATTTAATTCATATTTTAAATTATCTATTTCATTTTCTATTAAAACAGAATTCTTTTCTATATTTTCATATTTAAATAATTTATTTATTTCTTCTTGACTTAATTTATATGAATATTTATTAATAATATTATTTTTTTCTGAATTTAATATAAAAATATTACTGTTTTTTTCTTGTTCTATTTCATTATTTATTTTTTTATAATTTTCATTTATTAAATTATAATTATTATTTAATTCCATTATTTCTTTTTCATTAAATTCATTATTATTATTTATATTATTTTGTATATTTTTTATTTTTTTATTTATTATATTTATTTTGATAAAATAATAAATTAAAAATATTGGAATTAATGCTAAAAATAAATATTTAATTATATTAATATTTAAATATTTTGTAATAAATATATTTAAAATTATATTTATTAATAATAAAATAATTAATATTATATTATATTTTTTTATTATCTTATTTTTTTGTGTTTTTTTAATTTGTAATTTTACATTATTATTTTTTATATCATTAAAATTTTTATTATTTAATTTTTCATTTATATTATTTATTTTATTTTTATTATCTTCATTTATTTTTTCTTTTATTTTTATTTTTTCATTATTTATTTCATTTTTTTCAAAAATATTTTTTATTTCTTTTAATAAATTATTTTTTGTTTGTTCTTTATTAATTTTATTTTCAATTTCATTTATTTTTTCATAAATTTCAAATTGCATATTTTTGTATTCTTTTAATTCATTTATTTTTTTTGTATTTTCTTCGATTTTTTTCTGTATTATATTAATTGGTTTTTCTTTACTTCTTTCTGTTCCAATTTTCTCTAATTGCATTTTGTTTAAATTGTCTACTGCTTTTTTATATGAGATGTTATCTTCCCCTGTTCCCAATAGGTTTGATATCTTTTGTATCATTAAATTTTGAATATTTTTCCCAACTTTTACCTCCTGTTGTAATGAAACAGATGTTGATAAATACATATTTAAATCTATATTAGTTTGTTCATAAAAAAATTCATTTCCATTTTTTTTATCAATATTAAATTCATTAGAAATTTCTTGCATATTTTCATTAAATATTTTTGGATTTTTTTTATTAAATTCTCTAAATATTTCATATTTCTTTTTATTATCTAATTCATATGTTAATTTTCCTGAAAATTCATCAGAATTCCATGGTTTATATTTTTCGTAATCTGATATTTCTTTTCCGTTTTTTGATTTTGATATTCCATATAAAATATTAATTATAAAATTTAATATTGTTGATTTTCCACTCTCATTTTTCCCATAAATAATATTTAAATGATTTTCTAAATTTATTTCTTTATTTTTTATTTTTCCATATGAATTTATTTTTATTTTATTTATTTTCAAAATAAATCCCTCCAATTTTTTTATTCTTTTAAAATTTCCATTCCTATTTCTAAAGCTCTATTTATTATTTTTTCATCATAATTATTATTATTTATTTCATTTATTATTTCTTTTGCAAATAATCCTCTTAAATTATTTTCTTGTAATATTTTTTGAATATTATAATTTATTTTTGTATTATTTTTTATTTTTATTATTTTTTCATCTAATTGATATTTATATAAATTATTTATATTTATTTCAAAATTTCTTTTTCCTGTTAAAATTATTTCATATAAATTATTTTTATTTAAATTTAATAAATTAATTTTTTCTATCAATTCTTCTACTGATTCTATTTCTGTACAATCTAATTCTTTTTTTTCAAATTCCATATCATCTAGTTTTATGAATTTTAATTTATTTTCTTGTTTTAAAATTTCTCCTGTTACCATTCCATGTTCTCCTAACTCATCAAATCCCATGGCTATAGTTGAACCTGGATAAATTATTTTTCCGTTTTTAATAAAGTTATTTTTATGAATATGACCTAATGCTATATAATTAAATCCTTTTTCTTCTAACATCTTTTTGCTCATTGAATTATATTGCATATCTTCTAAATTTGCGCCATCTAATGTTCCATGAATTATTAATATATTTATTTTATTGTGATTTTCAATTTTTAGATTATTTAAATTTAAATTTGAGCAATAAAAATCACCAAAGCCATAACCATATATATCTGCTTCTTTTGTTTCTATTTTTTGTAATTCTGGTGTAAATATATATACATTATCATTCCATATAAAATTATTGTAATAAGAATTTTTTAAAAAAGGGTCATGATTACCTGGAGCAATAAATATTTGTGTTTCATTTATTTCTTTAAATAAATCATTTATATATTCAATTGTTGATTTTCTAATGGTTTGATGTTCATATAAGTCTCCTGAAATAAATAAATATTTAATATTATTTTCTTTTATATAATTAATTATTTTTTTTAATATTATTCTTTGATCATATCTTCTTTGCTCTCCTATTCCGTTTTTATCAGATAACATTTTAAATTGAGCATCTAAGTGCATATCAGCAATATGTACAAATTCCATTTAACATCTCATTCCTTTCTTTTTTTACATTTCAATTTTACAACATTTGTTCTGTTTTTTCAAGTTATATGCAGAAAAAAAGATGAACTTTAAAATTCATCTTTTCTATATTTTATTCATCATCATCTATTGGTCCAAACAATTCATCAAATTTTGCTTCAAGTTCTTTTTGTAAATCATATGAGTCTTCTTCATCAATTGTTGGTTGTTGTTTTTCTGTTTTTTCTTCTTGATTTACATCTTCAAATCCATCTATTATCGAAACTCCTGGTGTAACTGGTTCTTGTTGCTCTGCTTTTTCTTTAACTGGATTTATTTTTGGTTCTTCTTTTTTATTTGTATCTTCATCTGTAAATAAATCATCTAATGATTCAATTTTCAAGTCTTTTGAGTCTTTTTCGGATTTATCTTCAGTCCATGGATTATATGGATTAAATTTTCTCCATGTTCCACGGTCCTTTTCTCCAATGTCATTATGACTTATTTCTGCTTTCCTTAAAGCACTTTCCATATTTCTGTGTTTGAAATAATAGAATTTATTTGCTTTTACTGGTTTTATTCCTTTTTCAAAAATAATACATAAATCATTATCTAATCTTCTTAATTCATCTGGTGTCATAAGTGCTCTTGCCATAACTTGATCAGAATCACTTGTTCCAGTTCTATGATGTTGTTTATCTCTATTTATTGATATACTTTCTCTTTCTATAGTTTTTTCTCCTAATGCTTTTGAAAAATATTCAACTGTTTTATATGAGTTACTTCCTAAAAATACATGTGTATCACAGTTACCTATAATTGTTTCATATGATTTATCATATATTGCCTCTAATTGGTCTAAGTTCTGTAATATTACACTAAATGAAATTTTTCTACTTCTTGATGTTGATATTTTTTTATCAAAGTCTGGTATTTTTCCTATATTTGCAAACTCATCAAGTATGAAATAAGTAGGAACTTTTAGTTTTCCACCGTTGTCATCAGCAAAATTGTATAATTGTTGTATCATCTGTGAAAAGAATATTGTTAATAAAAAGTCATATGCTGTGTGTGTATCTGAAGAAATTACATATACAGCAGTTTTTTTACTTCCTATTTCTTCAAAATTGATTGTATCTGTTGATGTTAATTCTGCTATTTCTTTTGAGTCAAATTTTCCTAGTTTTGATTGTAATGTACTTAATATTGAACTATATGTTTTTTCTGGTGCTATTTCTATTGATTTATAATTCATTCTTGCTGGGTGATCATATGGTAATTTACTTATTAATTCTGTAAGTAAGTTACTTCCTCCATTAGAGTTAGCTGCTCTTACTAGTTCTGCACAGCTTGCTAGGTTTTGCTCTTCTTCTGGTCTTGTTGCCATTAAATAATATATTAATGCTTTTAATAACATTTCTGCAGAATCATCCCAGAATGGATCTGATCCTCCACTATCTGTTTTTTGTCCTTTTACAATTGTGTTTGCAATTACGTCAACGTCTATTTCTGATGAAATATGCATTAATGGGTTATATCCATCACTATTTTGTGGCTTTACTAAATTTAAGACTTTTATTTCATATCCATTTTGTTTTAGATATCCTGCAGTCCTATCATAAAGTTCTCCTTTTGGATCTGTAAATACATATGATCCTAATTGTTGAAAAGCATTAGGTATTGAGTATGATGCTGATTTACCAGAACCTGAACCTCCGACTACTAATACATTGACATTTCCTCTTTTGTCAACAGGTAAATAGTTGTCTTCTGCAAGAATTATTCCTTTTTTATTACTAAGTACTGCATATTGTTCACCATTTTTGCTCCAATCACTTGAGCCATGTTCCATATCAGTATATTCGTTCTTAGGTGCTGATTTAATAAATCCAATTACCATTAGTATTGCAAATAGTATTGAAAATAGCCCTACATTTTTTAAGTAATTAACAAAAATTCCTTCACTAAATAGTGTTGCAAATGATTGTCCTAAGTGTTGCATTGAATTTACAATTTCTTCAAAACCTGCTGCAATATCACCTTGTACTTGTGCTTCATAAATTCCTAT
Source organism: uncultured Clostridia bacterium (assembly GCA_944386165.1). GTDB lineage: Bacteria > Bacillota > Clostridia > TANB77 > CAG-508 > CAG-269. The sequence continues at coordinate 43,290 of CALXAA010000008.1, read as the reverse complement.
TGTTAATGGCATAATCAATACTATGGATATAAAAACCCATAGTATTGCAAAAATAATAAAATATTTTCTTGTTCTTCTTATTGCTCCAGAAACTTTGTAATTCATATGTAAATCACCTTCTCTTTTGTTTTATTTTGTTTTATCATCATCTTTGATTTGTGCAGCATTTGTTTTTTCGTCTTTAGCTTTATTTGAATATGCTTTTATTACCATATATTCAGTTGGTACAACTTCTCTATATAGTTTTCCTTTTGCATCTAATTCAAATGTTTTTAAAGTTTTTCCTTTTGCATTTTCACCAATTTCTTTTACCTTTTGGTTTATTTGCATCCCAACAATAAATGTTTTATCTCTTAAGCCAGCTGCTTCTTTCTTTACTGTGTGATTTCCCATAGTAAAATATCCTCCTTAATTATTCGCCTCTTACTTCAAATGCGAAATAAGATTTATATGGTTTTAATTTACATTTTCCTTTAACTTTATTTTCTTTTTCGTCAAAATAAAGTCTTGGTTTTATTTCTTCTGTAGTTTCAGGATCAATAACACATATATCCCTTTTTAAATTAGGGGTATAGTTAAAGTCTTTAAATTCCTGTTCTTCTTCTGAATATAGAGTATCAAATTTAAAAGCTGATGGATTTTTTGAGATTCTTACTTCGTCATCAATTAATATTCCTGAATTTATTATTACTTTGTCTCCAGCAAAAGAAAGAATAGCTAATTGATTACCTTGTGGTTGTGGGTCATCAACATAAAAGGTTTTTCTTCTAGAATTTTCTCTAATTTCCTCAGTATAATCTAGTCTCTCTACAGTGTATTTAGGATATTCTTTTAAAAAATCTTTTTTTGTTTTATTTATTTGATAAATAACTGTATTTACTCCTTGTGGATCTGTTATGCTAAAATGTTTTCCCTGTAACATATCCATTTTTAATTTTCCTCTCTTTCTATGTTAATCCATAGAATTATCTTTTGTTTACCAAATCACTATTTTCTATTATACCTTATTTTACTCGTATTGTCAATATTTTTTGATATTTATTATGTTAAATAGTGCTTTGGGAGTTTTTAGATTTTTCTAGGATTAAAATTTGATATTTCTTTTAATTTTTTAAACATTTCTTTTTCTTCTGATGAAAGTTTTTCTGGAACTACAATTTCTATTTTTCCTATTAATTTACCTCTTTGTCCATTTTTCATTTTATATCCTTTATTAGGGATTTCAAATGTTTCTCCTGATTGAACTCCATTTGGAACATAAATTTGAGTTTCTGTATCATCTATAGATTTGATTTTAAGTTTTGTTCCTAAAACTGCTTCCCATGGCGAAATTGGGATTATTGTATATAGGTTATCTCCTCTTAGTTTGTACTTTTGACTATCTTTAATGTTTATTTTTATAAATAGGTCTCCATTTTTTCCACCATTTTTTCCGGGTTTACCTTGTTCTGCTAATCTTATTTTTTCTGAATTCTTTACTCCTTCTGGTAATTTAAATGTTATTTTCCTATTTTTATTTTCAATATCTTTTAAGACTATGGTTTTGTTTGCTCCGTAAAAACCTTCTTCAATTGTAATATTGATTTCTGTTTCAATATCTTCTCCTTTAATTGCTGGCATACTTGACTGAGCAATTTCTTCTTTTTGTTCATTATTTCCAAAAAACATTCCGAAAAATTCTCCAGCCATTTGACTTGATGTTTTATAATTGTTTAGCTTTCTCCCTATAGTATAGTTCCATGTTCTGTCATATTTTCTTTTAGATGATGTCTCAGAAAGTATTCTGTATGCTTCATTTATATCTTTAATTTTTTCTTCAGCTAATTTATCTCCTACATTTACATCTGGATGATATTTTTTGGCTTGTTTCCTATATGCAGATTTTATTTGGTCTAATGTAACTCTGCTATCTTCTAATTCCAATATTTTATAATAGTCTTTAAATTTCATTTAATATCCTCCAATAAGAAAAAATTGGTATGTTTATTATACCAACTTTTTTCCAAAAAATCTATAGTTTTTGACAAATTTCGTAAAATTTCATTGCATTTGATGCCTTAATTAAAACAACATCTCCCTCTTTTAATATTTCTTGTAATTTTTTTAAGATTTCATCATTAGTATTTAGTTTTATTATTTTTGTTTTTTTATTGTTTTTAGCCCCTTCTATTATATCTTGTGAATATTCACCTCTACAAATCAAAATGTCTATATTGCCTTTGGCAACTTCTTCTCCAACTTTTTTGTGTAGTTCTTTTGAATATTCACCCAATTCAAGCATATCTCCTAAAACTGCAATCTTCCTTAAATCCGTACGTTTTGAAAGATATTCTAAACTTGCTTTCATAGACTCATAACTTGCATTATAACTATCATTTATTAACGTTACACCATTTTTAAGGTTTTTTATATCCATTCTTTTTTTAGTTAATTCAAATGTTGAAATTCCTTTTTCAATTTTTTCATTAGATAAACCTAGTAATTTTCCTACGCTTATCCCACATAATGCATTATAAATAAAATGTTCTCCTCCAACAGGTATATTTATTTGAAGCTCTTCATTGTCTTTTGACTTTGCTAGAAATTTACTCTCTTCTTCACCAAGTTCTATATTTTGAGCCATTATTTCACTTTCATTTTTTATACCATATGTATGTATTTCAATTTTATTTTTATTTTCATTATACCATTTATGTAATAAGTCATTATCATTATTTATTATTACTTTTGGTATTTTCATTCCTTCTAAAATTTCAAGCTTTGCTTTTAAAATATTTTCTCTTGATCCTAAGTTTCCTATATGTGATGTACCTATATTTGTAATAATTGCTAAAGTAGGTTTTGCTATATTTGTTAATAAACTTATTTCTCCAAAATGATTCATTCCCATTTCTACTACTAATGCTTCTTCATTTTTTAGTTTTAATATTGTTAAAGGTAAACCTATATTATTATTATTATTTCCTTCTGTTTTTAATGTTTTAAATTTTTGGCTTACTACACTTGCAACAATATCTTTTGTACTTGTTTTCCCAACACTTCCTGTTATTGCTATTACCGGTATATTGTATTTACTCCTTTTATATTTTGCAATCTCATATAATGCATTTAAAGTATCTTCTACTTCTATTATAACTTTATCTTTATATATTATTTTCTCTTCTTCAGTAATGTTTTGTTTTGAAATTATTACTGCTTTTGCTCCTGCATCTAATGCTTGTTTCCAAAAACTACTGCCATCAAAATTTTGACCTTTAATTCCTATGTAAATATCATCTTTTTGAATTGTCCTTGTATCTTTTGAAAAATTTTCTACTTCAATTTCTTTATTTCCAATAATTAAATTTCCATTTATAACTTTAACAATTTCTTCAATTTTCATAATTACTTCTTTCCTTTCTTTCTGCCATATTATATTATTTTTAACTTAATATTGTCAATGGGGACGGAGATTTTGACAACTTTTTTAATAAATAAGTTGTCAAAATCTCCGTCCCCATTGACAATTGACATCTAAAAACTATTTATTGTCTACAGCTCTATTAGCAATTTCTATAGCTTTTGAAACAATATTACCACATGTTTTTGAAGAAACGTTTTCCCAACTTCCTCCATCTTTTTTTACTTGGTCATATACTCCTAGTTCTTTTGCAATTTCTGTTCGTAAGTTTTCAGATATTAATTTGCTATTTCTTGACATAACTAAGTCTCCTTTCAAATTTCAATCTGTTATTTTACGGACCGTTTTTTTGAAAATATATTTAAATATTTTCAAGATTATTATCTGCAAAAAAAAAATTTTTATTAGTTAAAATTTTTTACATTTTTTGAATTTTATTCTGTTAAAACTCCATTTTCTGTATTCATTAAAATTAAAGTATCTTGTTCTTTTCCTGTTTGAGCATTTACATATGTTAGAAATTCAATTTCATTTACTTTACCTTTGATTTCATAACATAATACTTCTGTATTAAATTCAGTTGGAATCATTGCTAAGCCTTTAACTTCCATTTGCACATTTTGTGAAATGTTTTTACTTGCTTCTTCTGCTGTTATAAGGTTTGTTGGAATTTCTCTTTCATAGTGACAATTTAAATATCCTGTTGTTTCAATACCAATAATTTCTCCATTATCTAAGGCAATTTTTACTTTTATTAAATCTGAATAAATTATGACATTTCCTTGTTTATATGCATAATTTACAGTTATAAATCCATTGTTTTTTGTACTATAAGTTTCTTGCATATTTTCAAAACCTTTAGAGGCTAAATATTCTTTTCCCTTTTGAATTGCTTCTTGCTGAGTTATATTTTCTCCTGTTATATCTCTATCATAATTCATAAATACAACATGTCCACCTTTTTTAGAAATAGAAATTCCTATTGTCTTATCTTCATTTGTTATTATTTCAAATCTGTAAACAGGAATATTTCCATTTTCTACAAACCCATTGCTTTTGGTCTCATTTATTTTATCAACTCCAATGAATTCTTCTGCTATTTTTTTTGCATCTTCTTCAGATATATCATCACCTGTTAAACCTCTTTTTTCACTACTTGTAATGTGTTCAGAATATGCACCATCATAAATTAAACCTGTATACTCATGGAAATTTTGTTCTATAATATTAGAATCACCAACTTCTGAAATCTCTGATCCTTCTGTATTATTTTTCAAGTCTTCCCAATTTAGTGTTCCTTTATTTAATTCTTCAAGCATTTCTGTTAAAGTATTAGATAAATCATTAGAATAATTATATAATTCTTGAAATTTTGTCACATCTTCTTCTGTTAAGTCTTGTCCATTCATATTTTTATTAAACAATGCATAACTATACTCGCTTACCTGATTTAAAAATTTTTCTGTATTTTCAATTTCTTGACTTTCTATTGGAAGCATTCCTAAGTAGCACATTGCTAAGTTTGCTTCTCTCCAAACATGGGTGAGAGTTTTTGCACTATAATTTGCTTCTTTTGAGATTAATGATTTTGCTAAATATATTTTTGTATTTTGCACTTTATCTACAACTTCATAAAGCGATTTATCACTATCATTTTGAACAACTGTTGCATATGAAATATTTTTATTATATAAATTTACTGCAAGTATTATTGCAACAATTGATAATAATATTGTTACAGTGCCCAAAACCTTTGCCTTATTAATTTTTTTAGAACTTTCTGTATTCAATTTTATTCACTCCTTATTAATTTTTTCTTATTTTTTCATTTTTTTCAAAAAATTATACAATTATTTAATGTTTTATGATAAAATATTTCTTGAAAAATATATTTAATATTTACATATAGGAGTTTTTTATGAAAGTAATTATTTTTTACGCAAAATATGGTGGAGGACATCTATCTGCTGCTCGTTCTATCGAATCATGTATTAGTGAAAATTATAAAAACATTGATGTTGAATTAATTGATTTTATGGAATATGCAAATAGAGAATTAAATAAAATAACAACAAAAGCTTATTCAGAAATGGCAAAAAAAGCTCCTAAAACCTGGGGACATTTATATTGGGAATCTCAAAAAGGTCCTCTTGCACATATAAGTACAACTTCAAATAAACTATTATCTATAAAAATTAATAAACTTTTAGAAGAAAAAAAGCCAGATTTAATTATCTCAACACATCCTTTTGCAAGTCAAATATGTGGTTATCTAACAAAACAGAAAAAATTAAACTCAAAAATTGCAACAATTATAACTGATTTTGCATCACATGATCAGTGGTTGGTTTTTAACAACTATATTAATTATTTTTTTGTGGCAAGCAACGAAATGAAACAATGTTTAATACAAAAAGGAATTTCTGAGAGTAAAGTTTATGATACTGGAATTCCAATTTCTAATCGTTTTTTAATAAATTATGATAAAAATGATATTTTAAAAGAATTTAATTTAAATCCAAACAAGAAAATTGTTTTGTTTTTTGGTGGAGGAGAATTTGGTCTTGGAAAGAGCTTTACTTTACAGGTTTTTCGAGCATTTGTAGAAAATTCAAATGAAATACAAATTATTGCTATTTCCGGAAAAAATCAAAAGATGAAAAATGCATTTGAAGATATAGTTGTTGAAAATAATAAAAGAGAAAATGTTAGAATTTTTGAATATACTGATAAGGTTCCAGAATTAATGAGCGTTTCTAGTTTAGTTGTTACAAAACCTGGCGGTCTTACATCATCTGAAAGTTTAGCTTCTGGATTACCTATAGTTATTATTAATCCTATTCCTGGACAAGAGGAAGAAAATGCAGAGTTTTTAGTTAAAAATAATGCCGCAATTTGGTTAAAAAAAGATAGTGATATTAAGAGTACTATTAATAATCTTCTTTCTGATTCTTTAAAATTAGAAAACATGAGTAATAATGCAAAATTAATTGCAAAACCTAATTCTACATATAATATTTGTAAAATTTTATTAGATAAAAATGATTAAATATAATCAACATGCCTGTCGCACCTAAATAAAGCGAACTTAAAGTTTTAAGTCCGCTTCTTTATTTATAATTCCCTTCTTCCTTCTAATGCTTTAGTAAGTGTTATTTCATCTGTATATTCAAGATCTCCTCCAACAGGAATTCCGTGAGCAATTCTAGTTACCTTAACCCCTAAAGGCTTTATTAATTTTGATAAATACATTGCTGTTGCTTCCCCTTCTACCCTAGGGTTTGTTGCTAAAATGACTTCTTTAACTTGTCCATCCATTAACCTTGCTAATAATTCTTTTATTTTTATATCATCTGGACCAATTCCATTCATAGGAGAAATTGAGCCATGTAATACATGATAAACTCCTTTAAATTCATGAGTTCTTTCCATTGCAACTATGTCTCTAACATCTTCAACTACGCATATTTGAGTTTGGTCTCTTTTTGGGTTTGCACATATTGGACATGGATCTGTATCTGAGATATTCCAACACTTACTGCAATATTTTAAATTCTTTTTAGCATTTATTATTGCATTTACAAATTCATCTGTTTCTTCTTTTGGTGCATTTAATATGTAAAATGCAAGTCTTGCAGCAGTCTTATTTCCTATACTAGGAAGTTTCTCAAAACTTTCTATTAATTTTTCTATTGATGGTGAATACATTGACATTGTTTTTCTTCTCCTTTTAGTTCTAGAAAATTTTAGCAGAGATATTATACTCTGCTAAAATTTTACATTATTCCTGGTATATTAAATTTTCCCATTGATGCTGATTGTGCATCATCTACTTGTTTAAATGCTTGATTTATGCAAGTAACTATTAAGTCTTGTAACATTTCTACATCATCTGGATCAACAACATCTTTTTGTATTTTTAAATCTATAATTTGTTTGCTTCCATTAACCTTTACGCTTACTGCATTTCCACCAGCTGATGCTTCAAATTCTTTTTGAGCTAGCTCTTGTTGAGATTTTTCTAAATCTGCTTGCATTTTTTTTGCTTCTTTCATTAAACTATTGATGTTCATTCCACCAAATCCTCCCATTCCTCCTGGGAATCCTCCTCTTTTTGACATTTTAAATACCTCCTAATTATTTTTTATTATTCTACTACATCAAATGGAATGTCAAATCCATTTGCAAAATTTGATAATTCTTGTTCTTCGTCTATTTTATTTACTTGTGGTTTTGTATCTATAAACTGTATATGCATTTCTTTACCACAGGCAATAGAAATTTGTTTTGTTAGTTCTTGTTTATTTTCAGGTTTTTCTAAAACTGCTTTTCCAAATGGAGTAATTCCTCCTGGAAACTGAATTCCAACTGTCATATCATTTATTTCTACGGCATTTGTATTTAATAGATTTGTATATAATACTATTTTTCCATTTTGTTTTAGATTATTTACAACTTCTTTCCAATGTTGTGGTAGACTACCATTTTTTCCAATTCCAGAAATTGCACTTGAATTTGTTTTTACATTTGTATCTTTATGTTCAATTGCTCTATTTGTTGAAACTGTTTGTACCCTAGGTTTTCCTCCAATATTTCTTAAATAATTTTCAATTTTATCTAATCTTTCATAAATGTCTCTATTTGAACCATCTCCTCCTCCATCAGGATTATTATTTCCGCTACTGTTTTCTTCTTTATCACATAGTTTAATAATTCCTGCTTCAAATACTATTAATCTTTGTGTAGAGGCTTTCATATTTACTTCAAGTAGAGACAATTTTGATATTAAATTTATTGCTCTTTCTTTTGTAACTTTTTCTGCGAGTTCTTTTAATCTTGCAAAATCTTGTTCATTATATATGTTTAATTTTTGTTTTGTTTTTACCATTAAAATATCTTTTATATATTTGATTATCTCCCAAAGTAAATTGTTCAAGTCTTTTCCATCATCTAGAACTGCTGTTATTGCTGACATTGCATTATCTATATTATATTCTATTATAGCTTGTGTAATGCTATGAATATATTCTAATTTTGGAATCCCTACAAGTTCTTTTATTTTATTTTCATCTATATTGTTTTCACCATCTTGTGTACATCTTTCAAGTATTGATAAAGCGTCTCTCATTGCTCCTTCAGATAATTCAGCAATAATATTTAGAGCTTGTTTTGTTGCTTTTACATTACTTTCTTCACAAACAATTTCAAGTCTTTTTGTAATATCTTCATTTGATATTCTTTTAAAGTCAAATCTTTGACATCTTGACATTATTGTTGCAGGTAATTTTTGTGGTTCTGTTGTTGCTAAAATGAATTTTACATGTTCTGGTGGTTCTTCAAGTGTTTTAAGTAAAGCATTAAATGCCCCTTGTGACAACATATGCACTTCGTCTATTATATATACTCTGTATTTGGCTTTTGTTGGTAAAAAGTTTACTTCTTCTCTAATAGATCTTATATCTTCTACACTATTATTTGATGCAGCATCCATTTCAACTATGTCTGTTAATGAACCAGAAAGTGCGGCTTTACATATTTCACATTCATTACAAGGTTCTCCATCTATCGGATTTAAACAGTTTACTGCTCTAGCTAATACTTTTGCTGATGTTGTTTTTCCAGTTCCTCTTACACCACTAAATAAATAAGCATGCCCTACTCTATTTGCTATTATTTGATTTCTTAAAGTTCTTGTTATATGTTCTTGCCCTACCATTTCTGAAAATGTTTGTGGTCTAAATTTTCTATAAAGAGCTGTGTACCCCATATTATCACATCCTTTATATTTTTCTATTAAATAAAAAATGGTGTGATTACCAATCTCTCTATGGAAAACAACTCTCACATAAAAGTATCTACTTATTGCTGCTTCCTCCCGGACCTGACAAGATTCATAGGCTTCTATTGAGTTTGCTTTCCATACAGAGGTCAGTTATCATACCATCATTATTATACAATGCATAATTAATTTTTGCAAGCAATTTTTGAAGATTTTTAATTTTCCAATCTTTTAAAAACTAAATCATTGAAATCTGTAATTTCAATTCCATTTGTTCCGTTTTCAATTACTTCTTTTGTTGGAATATCAAGCTGTAAACTAGTTTGATATTTTCTTCCTGTTGTTAAATTAATTATAATGTCAAAACTAATTGTTGTTTTTATGTCCTCTTCTGTAACATTTGTTAGTTGAAGAAGTTTACTATAGTCAACTTCTTCATTTTCATTAGATATATAGTTTGCTATATTATTAATTCCATATCTAAATGAAATAATTCCACCTTGATTTGATATTTTTTGTTGTTTGATATTTGATTCTAAATCACCTGTATATGTTATTTCATTAATTTCATTTTCTGCTAAATTCTTAAACATAGTTTTTTCGTCTTCTACAGGTTTGTATAATTTAGCTTCACCTTTTGTATTATTTTTATTTATTATCATATTATTTACTTGTACTGATTGAATAATTTCTGTTTTATCATATTTAGAATTCTTTTCCAAATAAATATAAATATCATTATTTTCTGATACAGAAAGATTCCATCTTTCTGGATGATTTTCTGCTTCAGTTCCATCAACACTTTGAGCTATAATTATTTTTGTGATTTTAAAGGGTAAGTTTGATTCTCCTTCTACTTCATATCTTAATACATATAACCCAACAGCACATAAAACTGAAACTATTATTATAATAAATATTATTACTTTAATTAATTTCTTTTTAGTACTACTATTATACATTTTTACTTAATCTTAACTCCTTAAAAAATTGTTTTAATATTTTTTCACATTCGTCTTGCATTAAACCTATTTCACTTTCAACTTTATGGTTAAATGTAAAATCTTCAAATAAGTTTAAAACTGAACCTACAGCTCCTGTTTTATTGTCTTTTGTTCCAATATATACTTTTTTTATTCTTGAATTTATTATTGCTCCAGCACACATAGCACAAGGCTCTAGTGTAACATACATTTCACAATCTAATAATCTCCAGGCTTTTAGTTTCTTACTTGCTTTTTGAATTGCAATTATTTCTGCATGTTTTGTTGTATCTGTTTTGGTTTCTTTTTGGTTGTGCCCTCTTGCTATTATTTTTCCGTCTTTTACAATTACAGCTCCAACTGGAACTTCTAATTTTTTATATGCTTTTTCCGCTTCTTTTAAAGCTTCTTTCATAAACTTTTCTTGCATGTTTTCCTCACATATATTGTTTTTGTGGTGTTCCCAGGCGGACTCGAACCACCATCGGTCGCTTAGGAGGCGACTGCTCTATCCTGCTGAGCTATGAGAACATTTTTTTCAAAACAATTATAATATATCAAAAAGAAAAAATCAAGTTTTATTATTAAGTTCTCCTCTTGACATGTATGTTATAATATTATTGACTTTTATTGATGAAAGGGGTTTTTATGCAACATATATTAAGTAAAATGAGAAAAGCTATAGAGGAATATAATATGATAGAAGATGGAGATAAAATTGGAGTTTGTTTGTCAGGTGGAAAAGATTCTTTAACAATGCTAAATGGTCTTAAAGCTTTACAACGTTTTTATCCTAAACATTTTGAATTAATTGCAATATCTATTAATCCTGGTTTTGATAATTTTGATACTAGTATTCTTCAGAAAAATTGTGATGAAATTAATATTCCACTATTTATAGAAAATAGTAATATTAAAGAAATTGTTTTTGACATTAGAAAAGAAAAAAATCCTTGTTCTCTATGTGCGAACTTACGTAGAGGCATTATTAATTCTGTTGCTATTAGAGAGAAATGTAACAAGATTGCTCTTGGGCATAATATGGATGATGTAATTGAAACATTTTTGCTTAATTTAAAATATGCAGGTAATATTTCAACATTTTCCCCTAAGAGTTACATGGATAGAAGCAAAATTACTATGATTAGACCTCTTATATTTCTAACTGAAAAAGATACAAATCGTTTTGTAAAAAAATATAATAAACAAATTCTTCCTAAGGTTTGCCCTATGGATGAAAATACAAAAAGAGAACAAATAAAAAAAGAAATTTTTGAATGGCAAAAAGATATTCCTACAATTAAAGCTAATTTATTTGGAGCAATTTCAAGAAATCTTATCGGATGGAAAAAAGAAACGGAAATATAAAATTCCGCTTCTTTTTGCTTTATGAATTTCTTACTAAATTATCCATAGCTGTTTTTAATTTATTTAATTTTTCTATTGCATCATCTTCACTTTCACCTTTAACACCCATATAAAGTTTTATTTTTGGCTCAGTTCCAGAAGGGCGAACACAACACCACGCATTATTTTCTAATTCATAATATAAAACATTTGATTTAGGAAGGTTTGCTTTACTTTCTTCTCCTGTAATCATATTTTTTACATAGTCTCTATTAATGTCCTTAAATGTAATAACTTTATAATCTCCTATTTTTGTTACATCTTTGTTTCTCATATTTGTCATCATTTCTTTTATTTTTTCAGCACCATCAGCACCTTCTAAAACAATTGAAATCTGGTCTTCTTTGTAGAAACCATATTTTTCGTATATTTTCATCATTTGATCCCATAATGTCATTCCTTTTGATTTATAGAAAGCTGCAGCTTCACATAAACTCATTACAGCTGATATTCCATCTTTGTCTCTTGCATAATCTCCTATTAAGCAACCATAACTTTCTTCAAATCCAAATACATATGTTTTATCTTTATTTTCTTCTGCTTTTTTTATTACGGCTCCAATGTTTTTAAATCCTGTTAATACTTCAATACATTCTAATCCATAATTTGCAGCAATTGCTTTTGCTAAATCTGATGATACTATTGTTGTAATAAGCATTCCGTTTTTTGGTAATATACCCTTTTCTTTCATTTGTGAAATTCTATATTCTGCAATTAATAATGCTGACATATTTCCTGTATAAGTCATATATTCACCTGTTTTTGTATCTTTTGCGTATATTCCTAATCTATCTGCATCAGGATCTGTTGCAAGAACTACATCTGCATCTACTTTTTTAGCTAATTCTAATGCTAATTTAAAAGCTTTTTTATCTTCAGGGTTAGGGTAATCTACTGTTGGGAAATTTCCATCTGGCTTTTCTTGTTCTGGAACAACATATACATTTTCAAAGCCTAATTCTTTTAAAAGTCTTGATGCTACTGTATTTCCTGTTCCATGTAATGGAGTATATACAATTTTTAGTTCTTTTCCTTCCTTTTTTACTATTTCAGGATTTAATACAAGTTTTTTTAATATATCTATATATTTATCATCCATTTCTTTGCCAATTACATTAAATAATCCTTTTTTTATTGCTTCTTCTTTACTTATTGTTTTAATTTCTTTAAAGTCAGTTATTGCTCTTACTTTTGCAATTATATCTTTATCTCTTGGCTCAACTATTTGTGATCCATCATCCCAGTAAACCTTATATCCGTTGTATTTTGGAGGATTGTGACTTGCTGTTATCATTATTCCTGCTGTACATTTTAATTGTCTTACAGCAAAAGATAATTCAGGAACTGGTCTTAAATTTTCAAATAAATATGTTTTTATTCCATTTGCATTTAATATTAGGGCTGTTTGCATACTAAATTCGTCAGACATTTTTCTTGAATCATAACTTATTGCAACTCCTTTGTCTTGCACACCTTGTTCTAATATGTAATTTGCTAGTCCTTGTGTAGCTTTTCCTACAGTATATTTATTCATTCTATTTGTACCCATTCCAATAACTCCACGAAGTCCTGCAGTTCCAAATTCAAGTTCTTTATAAAATCTATCTTCTATTTCTTCTTTATTTCCTTTTATTTTTAATAATTCTTCTCTTGTTTCTTCATCAAATGATGGATCTGTACACCATTTTTCATATTCTTCTAAATAATTCATATGTTTTTCCTTTCTTGCTTAACTCAAATATATAATTTGAGTTTTTGCTTTTTTAATATATTTAAAAAGCTACTGATTATTAACCAGTAGCAATTTTACATTTTATTTTAAATGATAGAATTTTCTATATAGCTCCCTTGCTGTCTCAGGACTGTCTGTTCCCGTAGCATTTTTTACAGGTGCAAATTCCTCTTCTCTTTTTACTCTCATTATAGCCATATCATCTAATTCTCCAAACGCATCAAATAGAAATGCCTCAAATTTATACGCATTTGGGCTATCTGGTACTACTTTGTTTCCATCTTTATCTATATATGTGGCTTTTTTGAATGCTGTGTGGTATGGTAATGGTTTACTTCCCATTCTTTCAATAGCATCTATATTAAATAAATTACACAATATGTGTGATTCTCCAAATACTAGATCTCCATTTTTATCAACTTGTTCTGCCATATCTTCTGGAATTTCTGTATATTCTATTACAGATGGTCTGCCATTCTTTTTACAGAAAACTCCTACTTTTTCTTGAGGATTTGCCTTAACTACTGATTTGCCTGCGGCAGTTACGTTTTTATCTATAGCAATTCCCATTAGTACTGGGTCAACCATTTTTACTAAGCAGTTGTCAACTCCTCCAATAAATACCCATTCAGCACCCAGCTCTCTCATTTTCTTAGTCATTCCATTTTTTACAAGAGCTTCATAAATTCCACCATGTCCATTTGCTGCTTCTTTTATTAAACCATCTTCACCAATTAATATTTTTCCTTCCATATCAACCATTGGTAATTCTTCTTGTTTGAAGAAAAATAAGTTTTTGTCTTTTTCATATCCAAAATATCTATTTTTTGCAAAAAATTCTATTGTATCATCATTGTTTTCTCTACTTGTCATTACAAACCAAGGAATAATTACATCATATTTATGACCTTGCTCTTTTAAGCCATCACTTAATAATTCAAATAATGATTTGTGTGATTCTAGACCAATGTCAAATGTTCCTTTTGGACCTTTATGTCCAAGTCTAGTTCCTTGTCCTCCAGCCATTGTTACAGCTACCAATTTTCTATTTTTTATTGCTTCTGCTCCAATTGCTTGATATTTTTTATAATTATCATACAATTTGTCTTTATCTATATAGTCAATTGGTTTAATACTAAAATCTTCAACTTTTGGTTCTTTTTTGGTATTTTCATATAGACTTTTCATCATTTCAAAATCAATACCTTTTATCTGTTGTATCAATTCTTTTTGGCCTTTTTCACTTAAATTTTCATAACCATTTAATAAGTGTTCTTGAGAATATTTTTTTAAGGTCCATTTTATTTCATCTAAATTTTCGTCCATAGTATACTTCCTTTCTTGCTACATAAGATATATATATACTATTTTTTCGAAAATTTCAATAGTTTATTCAAAAAATTTTTTATGGTGTATATATTGTTTTTATTAAAAATTTGTAACTCCTAAAGTATTTAGGTTTTTATCATGTGTTAATACTATTTCTTTTATGTTGCTTTCTACTTCTTCAAGATTGTAACAATCTATTATTTTTAGATTTTTTAAGTTTGAATTATATAATTTTTTCTTTTTGCTTTCAATAAAGTTCTTTGAACCAATTAGGATAATATTTGAATTATTTTCTATCTCTTTAGGATTTTTTGAATTCCAGTCTAATTCTAAAATTTTAATTTTTGTTTCTTCATCTAAATTAACTTTTGAAATTAATTCTTTTAAAGATTTTTCTAAATTTTTTTCACTAATTATTATTATTGGTTCTTTTTCTTCAATTTTTTTGCTTATATATGGCAATAGTATCATTTCTAGATGAAAATCACTTACATAAAAATTACATATTTTTTCGATTTTATTATCTTCAATAATCATTTTATTTCATCCTTTCAATTGATGTTTTTTGATTACTGGTAAATTTTACCATTTTATATTTGTTTTGTCAAGTATTTATTAATAAATTGTATAAATTATATTTTTTGGGCAAAAATTAATTTAAAGATATTTTTTTACAAAAATGCTAATAAGGAGGATTATTATGAAAACATTTATTAAATTTTTAAAAAATAGTAGTATTGTATTATTTTTACTATTTATTTATATTCTATTTTCTGCAGGAAGTTATTCTCTTGCAATTTCTTCAGATTTATCACAATCAGTATTTAGATTACATGTTTTAGCAAATAGTGATTCAAAAGAAGATCAAGAATTAAAACTAAAAGTTAGAGATAATTTACTTGATTTTATGAATGAAATTTGTTCGAATTGTTCTACAAAAGAAGAAGCTATGAAAATTGCAAATGAAAATAAAGATAAATTTCAAGAAATTGCTGAAAATACAATTAAAGAAAATGGATTTAATTATTCTGTAAAAATAAACATTAATAATTTTTACTTTCCAACCAAATCGTATGGAGATATTTCTTTACCAGCAGGATATTATGATGCATTAAGAGTAGAAATTGGTGAGGCCAAAGGTCAAAATTGGTGGTGTGTAATGTTCCCTTCTTTATGTTTCATTGATGTAAGTTCTGGAATTGTTGATAAAAATGCCAAAGAAAATTTAGAAGATAATTTAGAGGATGAATCTTATGAAATAATCTCTCAAAATCAAGAAAAATCAGATGTTAAATTCAAATTTAAAATTATTGAATTCTTTGCCAAAACAGGATTATTCACAGCAAAAAATTAAAAAACTATTGTAATATTTATTGTTTTATGTTATATTCTATTTATTAATTTACATTCAATTATGGAGGTGAGATACTTTTGGAAAAACTAGTAATATCAGGACCAACACGCCTTAAAGGAGAAGTTACAATAAGCGGTGCCAAAAATGCTGCTGTAGCTATTTTACCAGCAACACTTTTAATTGATGGTATTTGTACAATAGAAAATGTACCAAATATAAGTGATGTAAAAATGTCATGTAAAATATTAGAAAGTTTAGGTGCAAAAATAACTTGGAACAATTCAAATGAAATTACAATTGATACAAGAAATATAGATAAAACTGTAGCATCTGAGGATTTAACAAGAAAATTTAGAGCTTCATATTATATTATAGGAAGTATGCTTGGACGTAAAGGAAATATAACTGTAGGTATGCCTGGTGGTTGTAAACTAGGAGCAAGACCAATAGACCAACATATAAAAGGATTCGAAGCTTTAGGAGCTAAAGTGGATACTGCACAAGGAAAAATAACTGCAAAAGCTTCAAAATTAGTTGGAACATCTATATATATGGATGTTGTTTCTGTTGGAGCAACAATTAATGTAATGCTTGCAGCAGTTCTTGCAGAAGGAACAACAATTATTGATAATGCTGCAAAAGAACCACACATAGTAGATGTTGCAAATTTTTTAAATACTATGGGTGCAGATATTCGTGGTGCAGGAACAGATATGATAAAGATAAATGGTGTTAAAAAATTATCTGGAAATAGCACATATTCTATTGTTCCAGATCAAATAGAAGCAGGAACATTTATGCTTGCTGCAGTTGCAACTAGAGGAAATGTACTTATAAAGAATTGTATAACAAAACATTTAGAATCAATAACAGCAAAAATTACTGAAATTGGTGGACAAGTTGAAGATTATGGTGATAGTATTAGAGTAACTTGTAATAAACGTCCATCAAAAGCAATAATAAAAACTTTACCTTATCCAGGTTTTCCTACTGATTTACAACCTCAAATGGGAGTTGTACTTTCTATTGCTGATGGCACTAGTAGAATTATAGAAAGTATATGGGAATCTAGGTTTCAATATACAGATGAACTTAATAAAATGGGAGCAAAAATTACAGCACAAGGAAAATCTGCATTTTTTGAAGGTGTAGATAAATTATATGGTGCTCCTGTGTATTCTACAGATTTACGTGCAGGTGCAGCATTAATTATTGCAGGAATTGCAGCAAAAGGAAAAACTGAAGTATATAATTTAGAGCATATAGATAGAGGTTATGAAAATATTGAAGAAAAATTTAGAAAACTAGGTGCTCAAATCGAAAGAATAACTGAATAACATTTTTATACATGAATAGAAAGAAGAATACATATGCTAAATTTTTGTAGTTTATATAGTGGCAGTAGTGGTAATAGTTTATTTGTTGAAAGTGATAATACAAAAGTTTTAATTGATGTTGGATTAAGCTGCAAAAAGATTGAAGAAGCTTTAGTTTCAATTGAAGAAAATCTTTCTTCAATTGATGCTATTTTAATTACTCATGAACACTCTGATCACATAAAAGGATTATCAACAATATCTAAAAAATATGATATACCTGTATATGCAACTAAAAAAACATTTGATGCTATGCCATCTCAAAAAGAGAAGATTCCAATAAAAAATATTAATTTTTTTAATGTAAATGAAAAGTTTAACATTAAAAATTTAGAAATAAATCCGTTTAGTATTCCTCATGATGCTGCAGACCCTTGTGGATTTAATATAAGTGATAATGAGAATAAATTAAGTATTGCAACAGATATTGGACATATGACAAATTCTATTTTAAAAAATCTAGAAGGAAGTAAATTAGTTTTGCTAGAATCTAATTATGATACTGAAGTTTTAAAATGTTGTAAATATCCGTTTAATTTAAAGGCTCGTATTGCTGGAAGTAATGGTCATCTTTCAAATACAATTGCAGGTAAAACAATTTCATATTTATTAAAAAATAGTAATTTACATACTGCTCTATTAGGACATTTAAGTAAAGAGA
Source organism: uncultured Clostridia bacterium (assembly GCA_944386165.1). Taxonomy (GTDB): domain Bacteria; phylum Bacillota; class Clostridia; order TANB77; family CAG-508; genus CAG-269. The sequence continues at coordinate 25,269 of CALXAA010000008.1, read as the reverse complement.
GTAATTTTCCAGAACTTGCTTATCAAACTACTATAGATGAGATTATAACAAATGGCTGTAATACAAATTCAATAAATTTGTCTGTTGCAAGCCGTGACTTTCCTGGGAAATTGATAAAAGTATGATTATTTTAAATAGGTATCAAATTTTTTTGAGCCTATTTTTTATGGTATTGTAAAGAGAATATATAAGGAACAATTAAATTAATAATATGTGTGTTTTTCAGTAATAATAAAATAGGGGCCTATTATTGAAGAAAAATTACTTGACTCAAATAAGGAATCTTTTATTAATTATTTATTGATTTATGGGGAAAATTATATATTCCCTTTACAAGATAAAAAACTAAATTATATTTTTGATAGACGAATTTTTTTGATAAAAATATATTTCATTCGCCTTGTTAATTTAGCTATATGTTACACCCTATTTTTCTGTTTGTCAACAAAAATCGTTCGACACAAAACGACAAACCGCCTTACTTCCTAGTATTTTCAAGCTTTACATAGCAAATAAAATTTTGCAAAAAATGATTGACATCATAATTCCAGTAACATCTGCTGCAAGAGATGCTATCAATATGTTCCTTGTTTTTTTTATTCTTACACTACTAGTATATACAGCTATTGTATATAAAGTAGTTTCAGTTGCTCCCATTATAACTGATGCAATTAATCCAACCATTGAGTCTACTCCATTGTTTTTTATTATTTCTGTTGCAACAGCTAATGAAGCACTACCTGAAATTGGTCTTAATAATGCAAGAGGAAATATTTCTTTTGGAAATTTTATAAATTCTAAAATAGGTTCAACTATTTTTGTAATATATTCTATAATACCAGAATTATTTAACAATCCTATAGCAAAAAATAATCCAATTAATGTAGGAAATATTTTTACAGTTATCTCTAAACCCTTTTTTGCTCCTTTTATAAATAAATCAAAAACATTTTTATTTTCTTTTATGCCAAAAATAATAATTATAAAAATTATTATTGGCATTGCAATATTTGACAAATAATTTACAATCTTTATTTTGATCACATTCTTTCTTAATTATTATCTGCCTTTATAAGCAATTTTGTTATAATGATTCCCACAATTGCTGCACAAATTGTGGATAACCAAATTGGAAAAATAATTTTTGTAGGGTTTTCAGAATTGAGTGAAGTTCTTATTGCAATGACTGTTGTTGGAATTATTTGAAGGGATGCAGTATTTAATACTATTAGCATCATCATATTATTGCTTAATTTATCTTTTTCAATATTATCTTTTTGTAATTCTTCCATTGCTTGTAAACCTAATGGTGTTGCTGCATTTCCAAGTCCTAAAATATTAGCTATAACATTCATAATAATCTTTTTTTGTGCATTTTCATTTTTATTAATATTCGGAAATAAATATTTTATAATTTTCTTTAAAACTCCAGCTAAATAATCAACAATTTTAGTATTAGAAGCAATTTCCATAATTCCACTCCATAAGCAAGTAGTGCCTATTAGAGTCAATGTTAAAGATACAGCCCCTTCTGTTGAAGTAGAAATTGCTCTATTTAAATTTTCCACATTTCCAGAAATTACTGCAAAAAAAATTGATAAAACTACAAAAATTGGCCATAATATATTTAACATATTTTTCCTCTCAAAAATATCATATATTTGTTATTTTCACATATTTCAAATCTTTTAAAATATAAACTATATATATAATTTATATTAAAAATTTGTAAAAATATAACAAATTTTTCAAAAAATAATTGACGTCATTAAATATTTATGCTATTATATACATGAATTGAAAAAAATGTTTAAGGAGGACATATTATGAAATCAACAGGTATAGTTAGAAAAGTAGATGAATTAGGAAGAATAGTTATTCCAAGAGAAATTAGAAATAAATTTGAAATTGCTGAAAAAGACCCATTAGAAATATATGTAGATGGAACATCAATAATATTAAAAAAATATGAACCAAACTGTATTTTCTGTGGTAATACAAAAAATCTAGTTACTTTTAAGGATAGATTACTATGTCCTAAATGTGTAGAAAGAATATCTACATTAGAAGCTACAATGAAAGAAGTAGAAAAATAATTCTACTTCTTTTTATTTATTCAAAAATTGCATATAAACTTCATTTTTATTTAAATTTCTATCTTTAGCAATTTTTTTAATAATTTCTTTTTTGCTTAATCCATTTTCCTTATAATAGTTGTAATGTTCTTCTAGTGTTAATGTATTAAGCTCATTTTGATTATCATTTTTGGATGTATTTCCTTCAATTATTAATATCATCTCACCTTTTAAATTACTAATATTTTCTAAAATTTGATCTACATCTTTTCTTATAAATTCTTCATGTATTTTAGTCAATTCTCTTGCCAATACTATTTTTCTTTTATTTAATATTTCTTTTAAATCTTTTAAAGTACTTTCCATTTTATGTGGTGCTTCATAAATAATAATTGTTTTTTGAGAATTTTCAATTTCATCTAATTTTTGTTTTCTTAGTTTTTTATTTAATGGTAAAAAACCCAAAAATGTAAATTCTTTTGTACTTATTCCTGAAGCAATAAGTGCATTAATCATTGCACATGCTCCAGGAATAGGTATTACTTCAATATTATTATCAATTGCTTTTTTTATTATTTCTTCACCTGGATCACATATTCCAGGTGTTCCTGCATCTGAAACTAAAGCAATATTTTCTCCGTTTTCTAATTTTTCAATAAGTATCTCACTTTTTATTTCCTCATTATGTCTGTGATAGCTTATTAATGGTTTATTTATTTCAAAATGATTTAATAATTTTAATGTTTGTCTTGTATCTTCAGCTGCAATTAAATCTACCTCTTTTAATATTCTTAATGCTCTTAATGATATGTCTTCCAAATTTCCTATTGGAGTTGCAACAATATATAATTTTCCTTTCATTTTTAACAACCTTTCTTTTTTATATATTTTAACATATTTTTATTTTTTTTAAAATAAATATTTTATTTTTATTTAAATATATCTTTTTTTATTTTTTTTCATATAATATATTAAAATATTAGTAAAGGAGTTTAATAATGTATAACAATTATAATAAAAATCACATTAGACCCTATGAATCCCAAATGTTTGAACAACTTCCCAACTCCAGATTTTCTGAAATAGAAAGCAAAAAAATACCAAAACATAAGAAAATAAATTTAAAAGATTTGCAAAAAAGAGCTTGTACTTCTCTTAATGAAGTCGAATGCTTCTTATGTAATTTTTCATCTTTAAAAAAATATTTAAAAATATATAATTTACTAAAAAAATAAATTATATATTTTTATTATTTACTATTTATTTTTTAAATATATTTCTGATAGATTTTCATTTTTTTCTCCATTTATTAGAATACTTATTGAATTAATTTCTTTTAAATTTGTCAGTGTATTTACAATACTATTAACTATTTTTAGTTTTTGTTCTTCATTTTCATAATTTAAAAATTGATTTGAAAAATTAATTATTGCACATCCATTTTCTAACTTAATATCATTCAATATTGTTCCATCTGGAATTAATCTTTTTAATTTACTGCTCTGTGGTCCTTGTATCAATCGATTTACTAATTCAGTATAAGGTTTTTCAATTAATAAATTTGCATCAATAACTTGTGTTTCGGTATCTAATTTTCCTGTTTCTATATTTTCAAAATATAATGTGATTTTTGTTTGTGTTGCTTGTTCTTCTGATATTTCTTGTTCCGGTGTATAATCCTGATATTCATCTTCCACTTTTTTTATTTCAACATTTTTAAAAATAAAAAATACCCCAACAATTATAGCAATAGCAACTATTAATGTAATTATTCTTTTTTTATTCTTCATATCCATGTCCTCCTATCATAATGAAATATATTTCTAATTTTTGTTTTTTAGAACAGTTATGAAAAGAAAAAAGGACATTTTTTATTATGTCCTTTTTCTATTTATTGCAAACAAATTTTTATACAAAAGAAAATTTAAAGTCTGTACCTTCACCTAATACCATTAATATTTTATTTAAATTATATTCAGAATTTGATGAATTGTCTTTATACACTTTTATTTCAAGAGTATTTGATTCTTCTCCAGTTATAATTTCTGTTATTTCATAAAAATTTGAATTATAAAATTTTTCTTGAATATATTTTATAAAACTATTAATATCATTGTTTTCTTTATAATTATCATCTAATAAATTATATAAATTTTGATAATCATAATTATTTATCATTTTCATTATTTTATCAACATTTGTTGATAATTTTTTTACATCTGTTGCAGATGAATATGCTTTTTTATAAGAATCTGATTCTATAGTATATTCATCCAATTGTACTGTAAAATTCATAGGATAATTTTGTTTTATTATATATCTATTATCATTTTTAGTTTTTACTAAATATGTTTTGTTATCATTACTATATTTTGTTATTTCTTTAATTTCTGTATCAATTTTATTATTGTTAATCATCATTGTTATGTAATTAGTATAATTACCATAAATATTTCCAAATCTTGCTTTTTTATATTCTTCATCCATCATTTCATATGCCTTAGATGGATTATTTTTTAATAAATTTATATAATATTCTGCATATTTCGTAAATATTTCATCATTATTTAGTCTTAAATATTCAAAACTATTGTGATTATTTTTTTCAATTGATTTTAACTCAGTTTTTACTGGTATTTGATTAATATCTGTATAATTATTATTAAATAATGGTGTTATAGCATATGTATAATTACTTAAGTCTAAGTCAAATAAATAATATTTATTTTCATTATATATTCCATCATCTTTTACACCTTTAACAACATATGAATATAATGTTTTATTTCTAGTCTCATATATTTCTGTTGCAATAAATTCATAACTTTCTTCCATATTAGATAATATATTATTTTCATTTAAATTATTATCTTTAATATAATTTTCACTTAAACGATTCATTACATTTTTTGCTGCACCAGAACTAATTGCATCTAAATATTCATTAATATAATGTTCTATACTAAAGAAATATACATTATTTGTTAGTCTTTCTTTTTCATAAATTGTAGGATCTTCAGAATCTCCAAGAGGTTCTTCTTCTATAACAACATTACCATCTTTATCCACAATATTATTATCTAAAAAATTCTTTCTAATAATCATAATTATTATAAATACTATAACTAATACAATCAAAAAAGCAATAATAGCAAAAAATAACTTTTTATTCTTCATATTTTGTTTTCCCTTTCATAAATTTTAGCTATTTTATTCTAATTATATAATCAAAATGCCCTTCATTTATAATTGTTCTTGTTGAACAATTTTCATAACTTATTGTAGCATTTATTTGATGATTTGAACCAGCTCCATATGTTCCTACTCCATCTCCAGCAAAAATTTCAATATGTCTAGATGGTGAAGATTTTAATAATAAGTCTCCTGGCTCAGGTGTAGCATTAGCTGTAGATTCCCATTCCCAACCATATTTTGATAAATCATAATTTCCAACTTCACCATTTATCCAACATACAAAATCATATGTTGAAAGTTGAGATCTTCCTTCAAATTCTGTATAACCATATTGTATTAATACCCAAGTTACAAATGCACTACAATCAATCCCTTGACTTGCATTTGGATAATTCATTATATTACCATTATGATATGTATAATTATGTTCATTTATATAATCATGAATTTCTTTTCCAATCTGTACTATGTCATCTGTTGCAGTAATTGTAAAGTCTCCATCACCTATTAAAGTATTTTCATCATATATTGATGCTATTTCAGAAGTTGATACATCCCCAGTTTGTACGTCATTTTTAAAAACTGTTGTAATACCTCCAAATACAGATAAATATAGACAATAAATTAAAATTGCTAAAATTATTACTCCTATTACAATAAAGCTAACAGGTGCTGTAGCTAGAATAACTTTTAGAATTATTTGTCCTAACTTCATTGCAATTTTAACAGCTACTTTTGCTACAGCTTTTATAGCATCTTGTGCTACTTTTTTAGCTTTATGGCTTAAATTGTTTGCAATATTTCCAACTTGTTGAACTGTTTTATTAGCAATTTGAGCTTCCATCTGTGAAACAGGATTATTTTCTAATTCTGATTGTTGATTATTATTTTCTTCATCCATATATTACCTCCTATTCTAGTTTTAGAAGCTAAATGACATTTTAAAATCTGTTCCTTCTTCTAATTGCATAACTATTTTCAAATCTTTTGTTTCTGTACCATTTTTATCTTTTAAATTAAGTGTATATACATAATAGCTTCCTTGTTCTGAAAATACTAAAAATTCAACTTCATTTTGATCATAAAAATTATTTCTCAAATAATTTTCTAAGTCCGCAACCGTTGTTAAATTATTTGTATTTTTAAAACTATCTGCTAATAATGTAAAAACATAATTATAGTTTTTATCATTTATACCCATTATAAATTTATTTATGTTTAATCCTACTTTTACTCTTACATCAGAAGCTTCATATTTACTAACAAATTGTGGAATATCAACTATGTATTGGTCTAATACTACAGAAAAATCCATTATATCATTTATTGAAAATATATAATATTCTTCATCACTAGTATAAACAACATATTGATCATATTCATCAAAATAGTTTATTTCAAATTTTGAAAATTGCATATTTTCAAGTTTGGTTAAATTATCTTGAATATATTTATTAAAATTATCGTAATTTACAAATCTAAGTGTTTTGTATTCCTCATCTAATAATGAAAATGCTTTTTCTGAATTAGTTAAAATTAACATTTTGTAATATTCAAAATATCTTTTTACTTTTTCATTATCTGTAATGTCTTCTTGTAAAAATTCACCTGTTAAATTTTCATTTATAACATATCTTTGGTCACCTGTGGTAGCTATTTGTTCAAATTCAGTTTGTTCTATATCTGTTTTTTGCTGAGTAATTTTATATGTTCCTGCTGTTGTATCAAAATCAATTGCATAAAAAGCATTTTGGTCTGTTTTATTTACTGGGTCAAAAATTTCTCCAAATACATATAATCTATATGATACAACTATATCTGTTTCCTGGAAATATATTTTGCTTGCATAAAATATATTTCCAGGGTTTAAATGTTCAGTTATAATTTTTTCTGCCATACAAAATGTATTTAATTGATTTATTTCATCAATATTTTCATCTATTTCAAGTTCTGCCATCTCTTCTTCTTTAAATGATTCTTCTTCGAAATTATTTTCTTCTGAAGATTTCCTTCTTATACTTAATAATACTATCAATAAGATTATCAATATTAATATAACAAAAATAATTAAATATTTAAATATCTTATTTCCTTTCATATGTTCAACCTTTCTATATCATTTAATATTATTTTTTATGCTCCTGTTTTAAATGTTCTTAGCTCATCTACATATTCTAGTACTGTATTTATATCAATATAATTTTCTGTTCTTGTAGGTCTTGAACTTCCTGGGTCTAATACATATACTAAAGTATCTCCTGTATATTTTATACCAACTACAGCAATAAAGTGTCCACTTCCTGTATTGTAAGGATTTTGTGGGTCTGAATTTGATTTAATATGTAAAATTGCTGGATTTCCTAAACTTAAGTGTTCAATTAATTTTGCTCTTATATTATTAGTATATTTTGTTGCAATAATTCTTCCACCTGTACCACTTAATGTTGTAGACCAAGAAAACCAATTATTTGTATTTTCGGGACTGATTTCTGTAGGAGTATAAGGTTGTCCAGTACTTGGATTAACCACACCTAATCCACTCAAACATGTTGCTAATGCTGTTCTTCCACATATATTTGTACCAGCACCTTGTTTAAAATAATGATATGTCCTACTATTAATAAATTCTCCATCTTGATCTGTTGTTGTTATTGTTGTAACTTTTTCCAAATGCCAAGCTGTTCTTCCTGAACCTCCAGATTTTCTTGTTGTAGATTGGCTTTTTGCACTTGAATCCACATCTACCGTATAATTACTTGTACTTCCATCATAATTATAATTGTATAACTCATCTACAGATAAACCAACTGCAAAATTAAATTCTAATTCTTTATTATTATCTGTTAAATATTGATATCCACTAATTTCAGAAAGTACATATCTCATATATCTTTCAAGTTCTTGAGTATTTCCATTTTGTTCAAGTAGAGCAAATAGCAAATATGATGCTGTCGTTAAATTGTTTTCTACTTGAGGATATTTTTTTATTAAATTTATTATAAAATCAATTTTATAAGCACCATTTATTATAGAATAAACATGATATTCATTTTTCCATTTTGCATAATTTTCATAAATATAAAAGTGTGTATTCTTCCATTCATATAAATAACTGTAATCACTTGCACCACAATGTGCTCCTATAAGAGTTGGTGGATATGGATTTAATCTTTCTACATATTCTACATATGTTGGTTGTATTCTTGTTACAGTTTGTATTTTTTCAAAAGGTCTTTCTACATCTCCAACTTTTGGAATTAGCTTATAATCTAAATTCCATGTATCAGCTTCAATTAAATATAAATCTCCTGTATTTTTTATTTTTACATTTAAAAAATCCTTTAGTGTATATCCAGCATATTTTAGACATGTTTCATATACTTCTTCTACATTATTTATATAAGTACCCTCTTCTTGTCCAACAACAACTGGTCCTCCTTCGTGTGGATGATGTGTTCTTGTTTCTTCACCAGTTTCTGAGTCTGTTGATGTTGTGTCATCACAACACTCCCATCTATGAACAGTATCAACAATATAACTACTTATTGTTCCTCCTCTTATAGCATCTTTTTCATCTGTTCCATAATTATAATGTTCAAATTCACTTTCTGTTGCTTCAAGTAGCCCTAGTTCTATATATGTATTTTCTTTATTACATTCTTCAAGTAACTCATTCATAAACTCTACATCTTGTGTCATCATATGCATTGCTAAAAAGAAGTTTATTGGTGCTGCTGTTTGCTCAAGCAAGTTTAAATACTCATATTGTCTCATTTCAAATGTTGCTTCTATTCTATCTGCTGTATTATAATAACTTGGCAACAATTCTACTCCTGCAGGATCTGATGTTCCAGAATCATCTATTGCTCTTTCAGGAGGTGGATTATTATATGCCCATGTATATTCTTCTTCAGATACTAGAACACATAATCTCATTCCATTAGGATTTATAGAAAAATATCCTAAATATTCATCTATTTGTTCTTTAGAATATACTGTTTCTTTTGACATTTCTAATAATTCTTCATATGGAATATATTTTAATGTTATCCCATCTTCAAAATCTGTACCACCTTCTACAGCAACTTCATAATCATCTTGAGCATTATAACGTCCATATTTTGCTGTATATCTTTTTATAATAACATTACCATTTATTGCTGTTTTTGCATATTCTCCTATATCTGGTAACATATTTCTTAATTCAGTACGTATATATTTATCAACAATGTTTGTTAATTCTTCATCACTTTTATAAGTTTGGCTTTCATCATCTGTAGCATAAACATCATAATCTTCATCTCTAAACTCAAATGCATATGTATCTACAGCATTTTCCTCTAATGCTCTTAAAATTCTTAAAGCATAATTTGCATTTACTTCATATCCATTTTCAGTAATGGATACCATACTTCTTACATCTGTTGAAGATGCCTCAAGTCCTGCGGTAACACTTGTTGAAGAGCTTAAACCTATGTTTGATTTTTCATCTTCTTCATTTTGTGGTATACCTGTAGATTCACTCTCACTTATTGCTCCTCCTAATCCACCTTGATCAATTTCATCTGCAATTTCAATAGAATTAGTAATAATCATATCTTTTGCAAATACTTGACCAGTAGATGAGATTGTAATTATAATTAAAAGAGCTATAATCATTAATTCTTTTAAGAATATATTTTTTAATTTATTAATTATTTTCATAAACATCTACCTCCTTTAATTATAATTTACTTCTATTGTTGTAAAATTTGAATAAGCTGTTCTATTATGAGTATCTAAATATTCTTGGTAATCTAATATAACTTTGCTAAATATTATTTTTGTTGCTTTATTTGTAGCATTATATACTTTATTAAATCTTACTGTAACTTCTTTTGTTTCTCCTGGTTGTACTAGTACATCTCCTTCATCAAAAATACTATTTATAGATGAATAGATTGTTCCATTATCATTTGTTAAATAAATACTATTACTATTTTCAGTTTCAACAATAGCAATTGTTTTATCTGAATTATTTTGTATTTCCATTGTTATTTCTTCATATCTACTATAAACATCAATATTATCTACTTTAACATCTATATTATCAAACACATATCTAGAATTTCTATTTTCACCATAAATATAATTATTGACATTTATCTTATATGTTCCATCATCTTGTTTTACAAATGTATAATATTCATCATTTGCTGTAAATTTTGCACCACCAGTTGCCATCATATCACCATTAAAAGTAATTTTGCATAAAGTATTATTTCCATCCACAGACGTTTTTGAAATAGAAAATTCTTGTGGTTCATTAAATCTTAAATCTATATAAAACTCTTTAAATGTTTGAGCATCATAATATTTTAATGCTGTTTTACATTCTTCTGTTAATAAATTATATGCATTTTCTGCATCTCCATTATTGCAATAATTAACAAATACTTTCATTGTATTTTCTATTGTATTTTGTGGTAGATTTTTTACATCTTTATCTTGAATATTATCCATTGTTACATTTATACCATTTGTATAGCCATTTCCTGTAGTAATATTATTTTCTTCTAATTCTTTTTGTTTTTCTTCTTCCCTTTTTGCATAATAATAATTTAAACCATAAATTATTACTATTGCAAATATTGCTATTAATAAAACATATGCTATTGCTTTTTGATTTTTATTTATAAAACTTCTTATTTTATTAATATTACTCACCTCTTTCAATTATAAATAATCATATTCTTCATTATCTTCTACTCTTTCCAATTTCATAGAATTGTCTAGCATTTTAGAATAATATGTTCTTATATCTTTAGATGATTTTGATGTTCTATTTTGTTGAACCATTTCATCTAAGAATTGTTTCTTAGCTTCTTTACTTTCTGGTATTCCATATGTGCTATCTACATTATTTCTAAATCTAAATACATCAACTGCTAGTTTGTCTGCTTCGTCTTTTGAATAAGAATTATTTTGTGATCTTAGATAATTTGAATATCTAAATAATCTTTTTTGATCATTAAAATCTGTGATTCCGGCTTTTGCAAAATTATTTCTAGCTCTTATACGCATTTCATTTGCATGTGATCCATAATATTGTTTAAAATCGTCTTGTACATCAGGTCTTTCTGACCAATCTCTTGCAATTTGAGCTTTTCTAGTTTCTTTTTTGCCTAATCTTGTATCTCTAAGCATATCTTTTACAGCTCTTTCTCCTTTGTTGTATAATTTTCCTCCTAGTACTACACCTCCTGCAAATGATGCACCTAATTCACCAGGTCCATATTTACCATCTGTACTACTTATTCCTGCTTGAACTGCGGCTGTAGTAACTCCAAAAATTGTTTGAACAGCTCCTTTGGCTATATTGCCACCAAGTCTTTTTATGTTGTCAGGAGCTTTTTTATCTATATCCCATACTGGTTTTACTACACCTTTAGCAACAGCTCCAAGACCACTTATAGTTCCTCTTCTTAATCTATCAAGTTTACTGCTTTGTGCTGCCCTATCATAATTTACATTTGTTCTATTAGGTCTTGCACCTGTTCCTCTTACCATTGAGCCATTTGCATCCCCTTGTGTTTGATTATCTGAGCCATTATTATTAGACTGTGTGTCATCTACTGCTGAACCTGGATCACCAGATGGATTTTGACTTACTCCTAATCTGAAATTCTCTATCTCATCTAATTTCTTCTCATATGTCTTATAATCCTTATTTCTTAGAGCAATTTCAGCTTCACATTCTAATATGTCTTCTTGATTGTTATTAGCTTTAGCTTCATTATATCTTTCTCTTAATTCATCATCAGAAAGATTTGAGAATTTTCTTTTCATAAATGCTCTTGGTCCACCATGACCCATAATGTATTTATTTTCCATAATTCTTCTATTTAATACATCAAAATATTCTTGTGCTTTATCCATATCACCATTTTTAATAGCTTCTCTCATTAATTCTAATAATTGATTTGAATTAAGTTTTGAATACTTGTCATTATATTGTAATGGCATATTTGCTTTATTAAATGGATCTTCATTTCCTTTTATAATACTTCTCATATATTTTAGTTTATCTCTAGTTGCATTATTAAGGTCTTCATTTTTTCCTTTTTGTAAACCATTTTGTTTTAAGAAATTAAAAGCATTTTCAAATCCCTTTGTTTTTTTTCTTGCATTTTTCAAATCATCATCTGTAAGTTTTTGTCTTGTATTAAAAATAGTTTTGTCTATTCCCAAAGGATCATTATTTGCACTATCTGCTCTACCATATCTCCTTTCAAATTTTTCGTCTTCCATATCTTCATCTGGCCCTGAGCTAAAATCATTTTTATTAATACTTCCATCTGAATTAGAGTTTGCTCCAGATAAACTATTAGAATTTCCTCTTTGCATAGAACCAAATATTCCTCTTATATTTTTAGACATTGATGAGGCAAGTGCTAAACCTCCTACTGTTTTCGCTAAGCCTCCTACTGTTCCTCCTCTTGCTCTTCCAAATCCAAATATTTTCTTCATTAATTTTTCTGCTTCTGTTAAGAAAAACAACGCTATAATTGCATAAACTGCATTGTTTGTTGCAAGTTGAACAGCAGAACCAATTAATATATTATATAATAATAAATGTACTGGTTGTAATAAAGCATTATATATGTATTCTCTTAACCACATTCCAAATCCTTTTGCTTTTCCTCCATCAAGCTTGTCTAATGGATACATCATTGCAACTATTGGTGCACTTAATGTTAGAAATGCCATATTTAACATCCTTTTGAAATAAATATATGTAAATTTACATGTAAGTGTTATAAAACCAAAATAAATAACTATATATCCTAATTTAGTAATAAGCGAATTTGTTTGTGATTGAAATCTTGCTAATCCTAAAAAATTTGTAGCAAATGTCTTATCTTCAAAAACAACTCTTACATTCCCTATACTTGCACTTATTAGTGTAGTTAAATTTTGTATAATAGCTATAATAAAAGCCATAATATAATGCATTGTAAATATTAGAAAAACAGCTATAACCCAATTTATAAAACTTTTCTTATAGTCTGCTTTTTTTCCAGCACTTGATGTAATTATAATTTTAATTCCTATGTATATCAATATAGCTAATAACCCAACAATTGCAATATATCTTAGTGTTCTATACCATGATGCTATTGTTCCTCTTAGAGCATTCCAGCCTTCTGAAGAATTTGCCTGTTCTTCTCCATTTTTTACTACATTTCCACCAATAAAATCTATACTAAATAACTCTATCTCTCCTTTAAAAATTTCTTCTGGAGTATATTTAAAATTGGGATATTTTAATTCAGGAACAATTCCTTTATTATTCTTAAATTCATCTATTTCTTCTTGAGAAAAAGTTTTGGTAGTATTAGCTTCAGATAAGTTTGACGTATCAACTTCACTCCATTTTACCATTACATTTTCAAATGAAGTTCCAATCATACAACTTGTCAGTATAGACATAATAGCATCTCCTACAGCCATTAACACTTCTAAAAGAGCTTGTAAAATAGTTCCTGTATCATCATCAACATCTGCCCCTAAGTTATTATCTTCAATATTAGTATAAGCATCATCTGGATTAATATTGTCTTCTATTTCAGAATAATCTGGATTAGTTGTTGATGTTATTTCATTTCCATTTTCATCAACAGGTACAGCATAAATTATATTTACATAAAAGTATGGAAATATTAAACATATTAAAATCATACATACTAAAACCTTATATATTATATTTTTTAGCACTTTTTCACCTCTTTTCGTTTTAACTTTGTGTTATCCTGTCAAACATTCTAATTGATGCACTTATATTTCTTTCTTGTCTTCCTACTTTTTCTGCATCTTTAGGTTCCATTCCTTGTGTAATAGAGTGTATATATCTTTCCTCTTTTTTCTTGTTATATGATGCAGCAGATGCTTGAATTTTCTTTCTTTTATTTTTCTGTGATAATATATACATTGCAATAATATCTTGTTTATCTTTTTCTACTTTAAGAGTTTTCTTCTTTTGAGTAGTATTTAAATATGTTTTGCTATCATTAACTTCTTTTGCAACTTTATTAGCATATTTTGTACATTGTTTTATTTCTTTTAAATCTATAAATCCTCTTGTAACATAATTGTCAATAATTCTCTCACGATATTCTTTCCAATCATCTTCTCCAGAATTTTCTTTACAGAATTGTATTACATCATCTCTATTTCTAAACTGTTCTTTATATTCTTCCATTTTTTCTTCTTTAGTAAAGTTATCAGTATATCCTTCTTCAAATGTGTCTACAACATTGTCTACTTTTCGTCCCATTAGTGCAACACCTGCTCCAAAAGTTGCAATACCTTCTACAGGGCTATATTTTCCATCTGTTAGGCTAATACCTGCTTGTACAGCTGCAGCCGTAATGCCAACACCTACTCCTAAGGCTCCTTTTACTATATTTCTAGCTAACCTTTTTCCATTATATTTTCCACTTCTATCAAAATCCCAAATAGGTCTTGCTACTCTTTTTCCTAATGCTTTAGTTCCACCAATAATTCCTCTACCAGCTTTAGTATTTGCAATAGATGATGCTTTTTGTCCAATCGAACTATTCATGGCTTTATTTGCTAAATTTCTTATTGGTATTGGCATATGTTGTTTTTTTACTTTTCTTGGTTCTAATCTTTGTGCTAATTTTGGTCTTCCTGATGGATTAAAAGTTACATGAGAATTATTAGGGATATTTGTTTGTGTTTGGTTCTGCATGTTATTACTATAATTAGAATTGTTACTGTAATTACTATTATCACTATAATTGTTTATATTATCACCTGCAGAAAGAAATTCTTGGTCATCATAATCTTTGTTTGTTGCTCCTGGATATGGCATTGAAGGTTTTGAACTACTATTAGCACCTTTTCCTAAACTAGATAATTTTTGTACTCCATGTGCAAGTGCTAGTCCTGAAAAAGCTGTTCCAAGTCCACCAACTGTACCTTCATGAGCTTTATCAAATCCAAATATTTTTCTTACTAATCTTTCTGCTTCTAACATAAAAGCTAATACTGCAATTGCATATAATGGATTGTCTACAGCAATTTCCATTGATGAACTAACCATTACATAATATAATAAATAATGCATTGGTTGTAATAAAGCATTAAAGAAATATTCTTTAAGCCACATTGTAAATCCTTCTGCTTTTCCATCAAGTGATTTATCTATTGGATATGTAAATGCTACTATTGGTGCTATTAATGTTAAAAATGCCATATATAAAACTCTTTTTAAATAAATAAATGTAAATTTAAAAGTATATATTACAAGCATAATATACATTATTTCATACCCTATTTTAACTGCAACTGTATCATATTGGGTACAAAATCTTACAAGTCCAATAAGGTTTGTACTAAATGATTCATACCCATTTCCTGCGGCTACTCTTAAAATAGGCATAACTGTAATTAGTTTATCATTTAATTGATTTATTGCCGTTATTATAAAAGCCATTAAATAATGCATTGAATATAATATTGCTAAACCTATAATCCAATCTATTATCCACTCTTTATACTTGGCTTTATCTTTTGAATTAGCACTTAACATTATTTTAATACCAATATAAATAAGTACTGACAAAAATCCTACTGTTGCAATTAATCTTAATGCATTATACCAAGTTGCAATTGTTTGCCTTACAACTCCTAGTCCCTCTGCTTGCCCTTCACCTGAAATGAAATCTATGTTTAATAAACTTATTTGTCCTGAAAATATTTCTTCTGGGCTATAATGGATATGTGGATACTCTACATTACTTATTTTTTGATTTGTAAATAAAAAATAATTTATTTGATTAGTAGATAATTGAAACATAGGATCTATATTTCTACTATCAACTACTCTAAGTTTATCCATATAATTTGTTTTTACATAATAACTTAATAAGTTTAAATCTGTTACATCTGAATACATTATTTTTTGTAGTACTGCTAAAAGTGTATCAAATACACAATTAACTAAGAAAAATAATGGTTTTAATAAAACGCCTCCTATATCCCAATTAGTATTACCTTGATAATCTTTTCCGTTAATAATTATCTCATTACCTGAAATAATTGAATTAGAATTTGCATCATTTTCATTTTTTTCATCATTATTATCTTCTCCTGTATTTTTTACAACACTAATATCTTTTATTACAATATTAGTATAAGGTTGAATTGCACTACTTCCTGAGGAATTAGCTCCTGTGGTAATCATCATACTAAAACTCAATACTATTGTTGTGTCATCATCTATTTTTATAATTTTTCCTTCAGATGTAGACTCTATTCCGGCTGTCCCATCTTCTAAATCAATTCCACAAACTTCTGCTAATTCTTCAACTGTACCTTGGTAATTATATTTCTCTTCTAATTGTTTTTGTAACTCTTCAACAACTTTTCTTTTCAAATCCATATAAGTTTGAGCTCCAACTGAAGACTCTTGAATTTCAATGTCTTCTAATTGTTCAGTTGTAGAATCAGCAAAAGCAATATAATTAAAAATCCAATTAAGTAAAATAACTGCAATAATAGTTATTATTAATATTCGATTAAAAATAGTTTTTTTCATTACATCACCTCTTTTTCAAAAGTAACTTTTTTAATTACACTCCTTAATTTTCTAAGGAGTGTAATTCCTAAAAATCACTTTTATTTTTTTACAATACTATTGTAATATCTTATTGCAGCATCTTCTCCTCTTATCTGTTGAGCAATTCTTTGTATTTTAGCTGGATCTGTCTCGCCTTGAGTTTTTGCATTTATATATGAATTTTCTTGTTCTGGGTTATATGGTGTTCTTGAAGAACCTTCTGCTAGTTTTCTCTTTTGGACATTCTTAATTGCCATTGCAGAAATATCATTTTGTCTAATCATTTCTTCTTTTTGTTGTGCTGATAATCCACTTGTGTCTCCTGTAATCGCATTAGAATATTTGGTCATTTCTTTTATCTCATCTAAATTTGTAAATCCTCCTGTTACATAATTATTAGTAATTCTATCACGATAATCTCTCCAATTTTGTTTACCACAATTTTCCTTGCAGAATTGTATTACATCATCTCTATTTTTAAAGTCTTCTTGATACATTTCCATTTTTTCTTCTTTTGTCAATCCATCTGCATAACCACTTTCAAATGTATCTACTGTATCATCAATTTTTCTACCAGCTAATCCATATCCAGCAGCAAAAGCAGCAACTCCTTCTGCAGGATTATATTTACCATCTGTTAAACTAATACCAGCTTGAACAGCAGCAGCAGTAACACCAACTCCTACACCTACTGCTCCTTTTGCAAGTTTTCTGACTAATCTTTTTCCATTATATTTTCCACTCTTATCAAAATCCCAAATTGACTTTACTGCTCTTTTTCCTAAAGTCGCAGCTCCTCCTCTAATACCTTTACCAAGTCTTGAAGCTTTATTTCTAATTGGTTCTGGTCCATTATTATTTATTGGCTGACGTGGTGGATTTGTTGGTGGGACTGGTGGATTTCCTCCTGGTCCACCACCATTATTTCCTCCTGGTCCAGGTGCACCTCCACCTGGTGCTCCTCCGGGAGCAGGACTTCCTCCATCATTAGGACTTCCTCCTAGTCCAGAGTCTCCAGGTAACGCTCCTCCACCAGGATCAGCATTTCCGGCAAAATCTACTCCATTCTTATAGTCTTTTACAGCTCCTGGAAATGGCATTTTTCCCTGTGCTTGATTTTTTCCACCTTGTCCTCTTCTTCCAAGGAAACTACTTAAGCTTGTAGCTACTGCTGCAGCAGCAAATGCATCTTGCATTCCTTTAACTGTTCCTCCACTAGCTTTATCAAATCCGAAAATTTTCTTTAATAATCTTTCACCTTCAGACATAAATGCTAATACTGCAATTGCATATATTGGATTTTCTGCAGCTATCATTACAGATGAACCAACTAAAACATAATATAAAATAAAGTGCATTGGTTGTAATAGTGCGTTAAATATGTATTCTTTAATCCACATGTTAAATCCTTGTGCCTGACCATCTGACATTTTATCTAATGGATATGTAAAAGCAACAATTGGAGCAATTAAAGTTAAAAACGCCATATTGATAACCCTTTTTAAATATACAAAAGTAAATTTTACTGTGAAAGTTATAAGCATAATATATATTATTAAATATCCTAGTTTAAATATTGAAACTGAAGATTGCGCTAAAAATCTTACAAGACCTATTAAATTTGTATTAAATGTTACATTAACATCATTACTCATAAAAAATTTTTCAACATATGCATGAACATTTATATATTGCAATGATTTATTTAGTCCATCATTAAACATTTGAACAATTGTTATAATAAAACTCATTATATAATGCATACAAAATAATATTGCAACACCTATAAACCAATTAATAATCCATTCTTTATATTTGGCTTTATCTTCAGCTGTAGAGCTTATCATTATTTTAATTCCTGTATATATTAATACAGATAAAAATCCTACAATAGCCAATAATCTTAAGGTTCTATACCATGAAGCAATAACAGTCCTTACATTTGCTAAACCTTCTGTTTGTCCTTCTCCAGAAATAAAGTCAATTCCTAATATTCCAACTTTACCTGAAAAAATTTCTTCACAACTATAATGAATGTGTGGATATTCCGCTTTTACATATTTTTGTATAATCCTAACCGTTATTGTATTTGATGTACTTGTACTATCAAATTCTTGATCTGAACTATCTTCTGACATTATATCAAAAGCACCTGTTACTGAACTTAGGATAGTACTTAGTGGTCCATTTTGATCTTCTCCTGAATACATTACACTCTGTAATGTAGCATTAACAGCATCTCCTATAAATAATACAAAATCAAAAATTGGATTTAATAATATTCCACCAATACCTATTTCTGCATTTCCACCATCCCATATGTCGGCTCCACCACTTTGCTTTACTTCAATTTGATCATCTACAGCTTGTTCTATATCATCTTTTGCCTGCTCTAATGCATCCTCATTCGTTGCTCCATCATTTAAAGCGTCATTATATTCTTCAACAGCATTATTTACTAAATTATATATGTTCTGATATTGTTCTTCTGTAATATAATCTTTAGGAAAATTCGATTCCCAAAATCCTCCCATATAAAGTGCATTATTTATTTCTTCACTTCTTTCATTTTCAGGAATCATTGAATAAGCAAGCCATTTTGTTGTTGCATCATAATACTCATCTCCATATTCACTACGTGAAGGTTGTCTTCCCGGTTCTAATACGTTAAGTTCTGTAATTATTGTATCTAATATATCTTCATTGTCTAATTCTATGAGTATATTTTTTAAATCATCATAACTACTTGCATACGCTCTATAAGGAGAGAATATATTTAAAATAATAATTATTAATATAGAAACCGCTATAATACGTTTAAATGATTTATTGAATAAATTTTTAACCATTTCATCTCTCCTTTCTGATTGATAAATTTCTATTTTTTTCTCTTTCTTGCATTTTTATCTCCAATATTTAATTATTTAATCTATTTTTATCTTGTTCTTCTTTCTGACTTCTAGCAACCAATTTATTCATATTTGTTTCAACAAATTCAAATTCCTTTCTTGTAGGCGTTATCTGAATAATTGTTGTATCTTGTCCAACCTTTAATAAACCTTCACCTTTTGTACAAGTTACAAGGAATGATGCTTCACCTTCGCTTAATTTAAATACTTCTTTTAGTTGTTGAATTTCAGATTTATCCTGTGCTAAAAATAATTTTGTATCTGAAGATGTTAAAACAGCTTGGGCTTCTGGCTTTTCATAAAAGTCTTGGAATCTTTGAGAAATAATTGCAAGTGAAACATTTCTCTTTCTAGCACGTCTAGCCATTTTATTTAAAAAGTCTACGGCTTCTGGGTATGGAAGTAACATCCAAGCCTCATCAACAATAACTCTTTTTTGTCTTGCTTTTTTTCTATCCTCACTATTTTTCTTAACGAACTTTTCCCAAATCCAAGACATTAGTATTTGCTGTGCAAGTGGTCTTGCAAAACGTTCCTCAAGTTGTGATATATCAATATTTATAAGAGGTGCTCCTTCCATTAGGTCAAATGTAGATTGACCATCAAAATATGCCATTTGTCCATTATATTCTCTAATATATTGTTTCATAACTTTTAGCAAATAACTATAGTGGAATTCATAGTCTTTATTTTCATTACTTTGTGCTATTTGTCTAATACGTTTATACCAAGAGCCAATTGTAGGCATTTCTTTTTTTCTTCTCTCAAAAACATTACTAGAATTAGAATTTTCATATAAGCTTTGAGGATTTGATGTAATTCCACGAGAAGCATATTCTTGTGAAACAGCTTCAGCAATAATTTGTTTTGTTAGCTCATTTACTTCTTTTGTTCTTGTACTACCTTTTGCCATTGTCATTAAAGCTTGTGTTACGTCTTCAACTTTACTTTCAACATTTAAGGTATCTCTTTCCCTACCTGTTATCTCATCTTTTGTTCTTTCTACTTCTATATCAAACAAATTAATAATTGTTTTTGAATTTGGGCTTATTACTACATTAATTCCTCCTAAGGCTTCTGCTACAACAGAATATTCACCTTCGGCATCAAGTGTTAAGCTTTCTATTCCCATTAATACAGATGATCTTGATATAAGAGTTTTCATAGTAACAGATTTACCAGCACCAGATTTAGCAAATATAACCATGTTATAATTTGTAAGTGATGAGTGGAAATTATCAAATAAAATTGGTACTCCGGTTTGTTTATTTATTCCTATTGGTACTCCGGTATCATGTCCTATATTTGATGTTGTAAATGGGAAAACAGTTCCCATAGAAGGTCTATCAAATGTATGTATTTTTCTGATTTTATCATCCATTAGTGGTAATGCTGATTTAAATCCATCTTCTTGTATAGCCCATGCACTTCTTATTCCTACTAATGACTTTGCCATTTCTGATGTTAACATTTTTGATAATCTGTCTAAATCATTTTTACTATATGCAAATAATGTTGCAACAATTGAGGCTTCATATAATTTGTTATAACCTGCAGCAATTTCATCTCTTAATTGCTCTGTTTCATATCTTTTTTGTGATAATATACTTTCTCTGTTTATATTTCCTCTATCATTTGCTACAATTCTTTCTGTTTCAAGTTCTGTAATTGTTTTATTTAATTGGTTTTGTGAAACAGATTCTTGTATTGGTTTTATATATATTGAAGTATTAACATCTCCAAACATGTAAAGAGACCTGAATAATTCTGGAAATATACAAGTTCTTGGTAAAGTAGATACATAAAAACTTCTTGCATATCTTTTTACATTAGAAATAATTTCTAAGTGGTCAATGTTTGATGCATCTATTCCTGAAGGAGCAATTAACTCCTTAATACTTTTTTTCCTTAAGAATGCCGGTTCTTTATTATTGGTTTGTAACTGACTTTTTTCTTCTTGTTGTTGTTTTCTTTTCTTTAGTTTCATTGTTATCTCCTCCTTCCTCTGCTGTTTTTTGTTTTCTTCTTACTTTAACTTTTGCATCTTCTGCTATGTCTTGTCCAATATAATCTTCATTTTCTGAAATTAATTGTTCTGCAAAATCAAATATTAAGTTTCTAGCATTTTCCTCTCTAATTCTTATCATCATTTCTTTATCACTTCTTGCTTCAGATATTGCTTCATTTGCAACTTTTAGTCCTTCATCTTCTATTTGTTTATTTATTAATTTCATCTTCTTGTCTAATACATCTGGTGCTGTAGAATATAATGCATCAAATCCTGAACTCATTGCCATCTTAGTGCTAAATACATCAGAATCATCTCTATTATATGCATTGTATAATAATTCAACTAATGCTCTTGAATCTAATATTTTGCTATTAACTTCACACCTTGTTAATGTTCTCATTATTGATCTTGCTCTTGTGTATAATTCATTAAATACCATGTTTTGTATTTCATCTTTTGAATAGTTTTGTGTGTTTACTTCATCTTCGTAATAAGAAATTATTATATAATATTTTTTATGTAATACATTACTATTTAAACTATTTTTTTCTGTGTCTGCTATTATATCTCTTGTGTATTCATATTTGTTTTTTTGTCTTATATATTCAACATATGCTTTATATATTTCTTTGTCTGAATAAATCCCTGTTTCTGCTTCTTTCATTTGTATATATTTATTTTGTAACACATTATATTTATCTTCAATATCTCTGAATTTCAATTTATATTCTCTTAAACTGTCTTCCAAATTTACTGTCCTAGTTTGTACATATAATTGTATTTCAAATTTAAGTGTGTTTAAAAACTCAATAAAACCTTGCTCTACAGCTGTCATTTCCATTTCAGACATTAAGTCAAAATTTATTCCTTGGCATTCCAATACCATTAAATATTTTCCTTTTTTTTGTACAATCATGTTGTCTTCAATTTTTTCAAATTCCATGAAGTCCATTATTGATTGCATATTGTACATACCATTTTTTTCAGCATCTTCACCAGATTCTTTTTCTTTGTTATTTTTCTTTTCTCTTGAAACAACAAAAATCCAAATTCCAATTAGAACAAATATAATAACAACTAAAACTATTGCAACTACTGTTAATATTGGTATTAATTCTTCTGGATTACTCATTGTCATCTCCTCCTTTGTGATATAAATAAATTTTATTTCTTTGTTTTTTGAAATTAATTGCTCTTATTAGTATTTCATCTATATTTTCTCCACCTGTTTTTCTAAATATTTCAAAATTTGTAGAATTTGGTACTTTTAATGTTGCTATTAAAAATCCAATTAATGCAAGAACTAAAGTAATTGCAATTCCTATAAATGGGTGCTTTAAAATAACTCCTACTGGGAGATATCCAACAAATAATCCAATAGCAGCAAAAGCAATAGTCCATAAAAAAGATTTTTTGGTAAATATTAATAAAATTCTTCCTTCTCCTCGTGTATTTCTAGGTATTGTATATGCATATCTTGCCATATTTTTTCCTCTCTTTCGTTTTAAAATATATATACTATTTTATTATAACATAAAAAAAACAAAAAAAAAACATTTTATGATAAAATTTATCATAAAATGTTCTTTTTTTATACACCCATTATTCCAAGTAATAATTTTGCAATACTTGTTGCAGCAAATACAATTACTACACCAATAATTAATGGGATAAATTGTTTTTGAACATCTGCTTTTTCATTTGCAGAACCTAATAACATTTTAAAACCTAAATATGCAATTAATATAACTGCTAATATAGCTGATATAATTTGTAATAGTCCTAAAACTCTACTAGCTATAGTTTTCATTCCAGATGCATCAATTCCTTGTGTATCGCCTTCTATTCCAGTAATAATATCTGTTGCAGAATCTGCAAAAGCAACATTTGTTACAGAAAATACCATTACTAATGCTATTGAAATAATTGCAAATATTTTTAAATACTTCATCATAAAAACTCCTCCTTTTAATATTTATATATATTTTAAAATTTTATAAACTTATTTATAATGCTTGAAATACATTTATTGTTATTTCCCATATTGTAAAAGCTCCAAAAGAAATGATTATACCTATTACCCATGGAACCATAGCTTCTTTTATTTTTGCTTTATCTTCAATACTTTGTGTTACAAATTTTATCCCTAAAACGACTCCAGAAATTAGTGTTACTCCTATTGCAACTGATAATAATACTCCTGATATAAAGTTTGATAATTCCTGTAAGTCACTTTCTTGGACCGTATTTGTAGAATCATCTGCCGCATTAAGAAAATTGTCTCCATTTTGTATTATATCATCAAGTGTTCCAGCTGCTTCTACATTAGAATATGGGGAAAAACTATATACTGAAAAAATCATTAATAAGATTAAAGCTATTTTAAATAATTTTTTCTTCATGATTTATCACCCCTTTATTATTCCACAACTGATAATATGAATTTTGCAACTGTAGAAACACCAAATATCATTATTGCTCCTATAAGTATTCCTATAGATCTTCCTTGTCCTTGTGCTTTTTCACCTGCAGAGCCTAAAATATTGTTAAGTCCTAGTAATGCTATTGAAATAACTATTGCTATTCCTCCAACAATTTGTAATACTCCAAAGACTTTGCTTATTATTGAATTTGCTCTTGTATTGTTGATGATTTCTGGTTTATAATTACCTGTATTTATTTCTCCAGAACTTGTACTAGATTCAGCAGAGCCTCCACCTCCACCAGTACCAGGATCTGTATGAGCAATTACAATATATTTTTGAAAATTTACTTTTTCAATATCATTTTCCATAGCTTTTACTTGAGTAGGATAAATAATTATGCCTATTAATATAAATATAAAAATAAATATTATTTTTAATAAATATTTTTTCATTTAATCCCTCCTACCTCTTAAATAATCGCATATTTACAATTTAATTATAAAATATTTTTTTTTCAATTGCAATACTTTTTTGTTAAATTTCTTATTTTTTTCTTAATTTTTCTATATTTTTACTTTTTTTATATTTATTTTAGTATTTTTTAGTCAATACATATATGTGGGGAAAATGCGGTTTTCAGTTGATTGCCACATTTTCCCCATTTCATGCTCAGCTTTTTTTTAAAAAGCAATAAGCAAAGAACGCTACTCCCAAAACGATAACCATTGACCAGCCGATCATCTCGGCTAAGACTACGACTGCCAAGAAAAGGAACAGCGGGCTTAAAATTGGAATAAGACACGCGAGGGCTAACAGCAGTAAGAAAATTTTCCACATAATGACACTCCTTTTTTCTCTTCTTTCTCTTCCAATTCAACTCAAGCTTTTTTAAGCTATACATTTTCATTATACTATATTTTTACATATTTTTCAAGTCTTTCTTTTTTTATGATAGCATAAATTTTTAGTAGGATTTCTCTTCAGTAAAATCCTGAACTGACTTTGTTTCTTGATTTTTGAGATTCCT
>CALXAA010000007.1 GCA_944386165.1 uncultured Clostridia bacterium | reverse complement strand
AACATAAAGCAAATTACAAATATTACGAAAATGTTAAATGTATGTTACAATTTCGTTAATACTATTGACATTATGCAAAAAAAGTATAAAATAATGTTATATATAAAATTGCTTAAGAAAGGTAAAATCCAAAGAAGTATGAGAATAATAAGCGGAACAGCAAGAGGAACAAAATTATATACACTTGAAGGACTAGAAACAAGGCCAACTTTAGACAGAGTAAAAGAATCAATATTTAATATTATACAAAATGAAATTGAAGGTTCAACAGTTTTAGACTTATTCTCAGGAAGTGGTGCAATAGGATTAGAATTCTTAAGTAGAGGAGCAAGAAAAGCAGTACTTTGTGATAAATCAAAAGAAGCAATACAAATAATTACAAAAAATGCTCAAAAAACACATCTACAAGAAAAAGCAGAAATATATAATATGGACTTTAAAGTATTAATAAAAAAAATGCACAATCAAAAATTTGATATTATTTATATTGACCCGCCATATGTAACAGACTATGTTGAAATTGCAATAAATGAAATAATAAAATATAAATTAATTAGCATTAATACAAAAATAATTATAGAAACAGATGATGAAAAGAGAATATTAAAACAAATTGAAAATAAAAATGTTGAAGTTGTTGATAAAAGAAAATATGGAAGAGCAACTATAATATTCTTAAAATACATTGGAACTGATACCTAGAAAGGGGTAAGATATGGAGATATTTACATTATTAGAAACATTAGAAGATATATTAGAAAATGGTAAAAGCTTACCATTCACAAGCAAAACTTTAGTAGATAAAGAAGAATTGCTTGATATAATTAAAGAAATTAGAATTAAATTACCAGATGAGTTGAAACAAGCAAAATGGGTAAAAGAAGAAAGACAAAGAATATTAGCTGAAGCTCAAAAGGAAGCAGATGGAATTGTTAAAGAAGCAGAAAACAGAATTATTGCAATGATAGATGAACATGAAATTACAAGAAAAGCATATGAACAAAAAGCCGAAATAATTGAAACAGCAAATGAAATGTCAAGAGAAATATCTCAAGGAACAAAAGAATATGCTAATAGTTTATTAAATTCAACAGAAGGTGTGTTAACAGATGCTCTTGCAAAACTTGAAAAAGATATTAGTGAAGCAGCAAACATGATGCAAATGTCATTAGAAGGGACAATAAAAACTATTCAAAACAGTAAAAAAGAACTACAATAAAATGGGGACACCCTTATGTTACACAACATAAGTTGTGTCCCTATTTTAAACATTAAAGAGAGGAATGTGGAGTATTGTGGCAAAAAGAAAAAATAAGAAAAAGAAAAAACAAAATAATACACAAGATATTAGTTTAATATTAGTAATAATTTTTAGTATTTTATTAACAGTATTAATATATACTCAATCAGGAACAGTTGGAATTGCATTAAGTGATTTCTTTGGTGGAATGTTAGGATTTCTAAAATACATATTACCAATTGGAGCATTTATAGTAGCAATTAAAATGGCATGTGTTGATGATGATGGATATATTTCATCAAAATTATTCCAATATACCTTACTTTTAATTTTTATAGCAGTAATATTAAGTGTAATACAAATATATAATGGAGAGATAAATATTGAACAAAACTTATCTGAAATTGTAAAAGATGCATATCAACTCGGAGAAAACAATATAGGAGGAGGAGCACTAGGAACAATTGCAGCAGTTCCATTATTTAAACTATTTGGAAAAGTTGGAACAATAATTATAAGTATAGGTGCTGCAATAATTCTATTTGCGACAACTTTTGGAATAGATGTTTCAGAAATAATTAGAAATAAGATGCAAAACATGGTTGACAATAGTAAAGAAAAACATGAACAAAAACTAGAAGAAAGAGAAAACAAACAATTACAAAAAAAAGAAAAAATTGCTATGGCTAAAGAACAAGCTAAGCAAGAAAAATTATCACAAAAAGAAAAAAGAGCTAAATTAAGAGAAGAAAATAGAAGAGCCTACTTAGATGTAGATGATGAACCAGAAAAAGATGAACAAATAAAAATAAACTTAAATGGAAGAGTAAATCCAGAAAACTCAAATACTGAACCTGATTATATTGAAAATGATTTATTTAAAAAAGAAGAAGAACAAAAAGAAGATAAAACAAAACAAGTTTTACAATTAGAACACGCTATTTCTGTTGAAGATGAAAATTATCAATATCCACCAATAGAGTTATTAAGTAAAGGAGAGAAAAAAGCAATAAAGGGTGGAGCAAAGGCATTAACAGATGTAGCTACTAAATTACAGAAAACATTATATAGTTTTGGAGTTCAAGCAAGAGTAGAAAATGTTACTGTTGGACCTGCAATAACAAGATATGAACTAAAACCTGCTGAAGGAGTTCGTGTTAGTAAAATTGCAAACTTAGCAGATGATATAGCACTTAACTTGGCAGCAGAAACAATAAGAATTGAAGCACCAATTCCAGGAAAACAAGCAGTAGGCATAGAAGTTCCAAATCAAGAAAAGGAAATGGTTCATTTAAGAGAAGTACTTGAAAGTGATGAATTTGAAGATAGCAAATCTAAAATGAGTGTAGCTCTTGGAAAAGATGTTGCTGGAAAGGTTGTAATAGCAGATATGGCAAAAATGCCACATACATTAATAGCTGGTTCTACAGGTTCTGGTAAAAGTGTTTGTATTAATACAATCATAACAAGTATAATTTATAAGGCAAAACCAAGTGAAGTAAAACTATTAATGGTTGACCCAAAAGTTGTTGAATTATCTGTATATAATGGAATACCACATTTATTAATACCAGTTGTTACAGATCCTAAAAAAGCAGCTGGAGCACTTGCATGGGCTGTTCAAGAAATGGATAATAGATATAATTTATTTGCCCAAAAAGGAGTTAGAGATTTAAAAGGATATAATGCTTTAGTAGAAAAAGAAGAAGGTGCTGGAAAATTACCACAAATACTAATTATAATAGATGAGTTGGCAGATTTAATGATGGTTGCAGCAAAAGATGTTGAAGACTCAATTTGCCGTTTAGCACAAAAGGCAAGAGCTGCAGGAATGCATTTAATAATAGCAACTCAAAGACCATCTGTTGATGTAATTACAGGTATAATTAAAGCAAATATACCATCAAGAATTGCTTTTGCAGTATCATCACAAGTAGATTCAAGAACTATTTTAGATCAAGTAGGTGCAGAAAAGTTACTTGGAAAAGGTGATATGTTATTTTATCCTACAGGAGCAACAAAACCAACTAGAATTCAAGGAGCATTTGTATCTGATGATGAAGTTGAAAAAATAGTGTCATTTGTAAAATCAAATGGAGAAGCTACATACAATGAAGATATTTTGGATACAATAGAAAATAGTGGAAAAACAGATAAAGAAATTCAAGAAACAAATTCTAAAGAATCTGGAGAAAAAACAGATGAACATTTAATGGAAGCAATTGAATTAGTTATAGAAGCAGGACAAGCATCAACATCTTTTATTCAAAGAAGATTTAATGTAGGTTATGCTCGTGCTGGTAGAATAATAGATCAAATGGAAGAAAGAGGAATTATTTCAGGTTATCAAGGAAGTAAACCACGTCAAGTTTTAATGACAAAGGAAAAATGGGAAGAACTAAAAATGGGGACATCGACTGAAGAAAACTAGTTACAAAAGAAAGGTGGGGAAGATATGTTTGAAAAAATAATAAAAAGAGACAGAAATGAAATTTTAGAATCAGTATTAGAGCAAAAAGATATAGATGAAAAAACAAAAAATCTTCTCCAAGGTATTTTATACAAAATAGAAGTTTCTTATAATGATTACAAAAAAGCTAAAGTTATAAATAAAACAGAAAAGCAATATGTAGATGAAATTATTACAAATATAAAAAGAAAATGTAATAAAATAATAACAGTAAGCTTTAATGATAAAATCGGGAGTACCCAAGTTAAAGAAGAATTAGATAAAAATAAGTTTTATTCTGATGAGAAACAAATTATTACATATCCTATAGAAGAAAAATTATTATATGCAATAGAAAAAAGCACTAATAATAAGAAAATTGTAAATACTAAATATGGTATTTTTTCTAGTGTAATATCAGACTTAATAATAACAGGAAAAAATATTGATAGAGTTGAAGTTTTAAGAGACTTTAATGGATGGTCTTGGACTACAGTAAAAAGTGAGATAGAAAATATTAAAGCTAATTTAGTTTTCCAAACTTTACAAATATTAGTTGGCGAAGAATTTATGCAAAATTGGACTCTAGATACTGATGGATTTATAGACTATTTTGACTTGCTTAAAAAAGAAATAGGCAATAAATTTGGAGATGAAATTTCAAAAAATATGGAAGATATAATTGAAAGAATTTCAATTATAAATGAAGCTAATGTTAATTACTCATTTAAAAAAGATAATATGCAGAAGCTAAATGATATACAAATAAAAATTAATCTGATAAATGATGTGCCAAAATACATAAATGAGTTAACAGACAAAAAAAAAGCAGCTGAAAGAGAAATTGCAAATCTTCAAAAAATTTTAAGTTCAGAAAAAAGTATTAAAGAAGAATATTATAAAATAAATGATGGAGTTCCTATTGAAAAGAAAATTTTTAGTGTAAAAGTTTTAAAACAGCAAATTAAAACAAAAATAAGGGAATTACTAAGTAATATAGAAGAAATAAATAATAATTTAAAACCTAATAATTTTATAGAATTAAAAGATAATATTTATATTGAAAAAAACTTATTTGAAACAATTTATTATACAAAAGAAGAAGAAGAAAAATTATATATTGAATTTGAAAAAATATTCTTAAAATGCTTTAGAAAAATAATAGAAGAAGCAAATGAATACAATTTAGTAAAACTTATATACAAATTTAGATATTATATGTTATTACCATTTGATGAAACCAAAAATATAAAAAACGTAGATTCTTTAGAAAATGAAACTATTGAAATAGAAAGAGAATTAATGAAACAAGCTAAAAAACACAAAATTATTTCAAACAATGTTCCATTTGAAGTATGGACACATATATTTGAAACAAGAATAATTGAGTTAGATCAATTATATTATAAAATATTTCTTGAATATGATAAAAAATATGTTCAGATTTTTGATGAGAAAATTTCAGAAGAAAAATATTTAATTAACAATATAGAAAAAAATAAAGTTAACAAAAAAGTTAAAATATTCATTTAGGGTACGGAGGAAAAATTAATGAAAATTACATTTTTAGGTGCAACCAAAATGGTAACTGGTTCAAATTTTTTAGTAGAGGCAGCAGGAAAAAAATTTATAGTTGATTGTGGAATGTATCAAGGAAAAGCACAATTAGAAGAAGAAAATTATAGAGACTTTGATTATAATCCAGCAGAATTAGACTTTATGTTATTAACACATGCACATATAGATCATTCTGGAAGAATTCCAAAACTTTATAATGAAGGCTTTAGAGGTCCAATATATGCACATAAAGCAACATGTGATTTGTGTCAAATAATGTTACCAGATAGTGGTCATATTCAGGAAATGGAGGCTGAATGGAAAAATAAAAAAAGAATAAGAAAAGGTCAAGATATAAGACCACCTCTTTATACAGCTGAAGATGCGACTAAATGTATGGAAATATTTGTTCCTGTAAAGTATGATGATATAATACAAGTTGATGAAAATATATTTGTACGTTTTAATGATGCAGGACATATGTTAGGTTCAAGTATTATTGAAGTTTGGGTTAGAGAAGATGGAAAAGAAACCAAGACTGTATTTTCTGGAGATATAGGAAATAATGATATTCCACTTTTATCTGAACCAACAATGATAGACAGTTGTGATTATTTAGTTATGGAATCTACTTATGGAAGTAGACTACATGTACGAAATGACCAAAAAGCAGAATTATTCTTAGATATAGTTTCAGAAACAATTGATAATGGAGGAACTGTTGTAATTCCTTCATTTGCTGTGGGAAGAACTCAAGAAATTTTATACGAAATAAACAAAATAAAAGAAAGCAGACATGATGAAGAATTTATGAAAAAATACCAAACATTAATGAAAGTTCCTGTATATGTTGATAGTCCATTAGCAATTTCTGCAACTCAAGTCTTTAGAGAAAATACGGATTTATTTGACGAAGAAGTACAAGAAGAAATGAATAATGGAAATAATCCATTAGAATTTCCAGGTTTAAAATTTACAAGAACAGCAGATGAATCAAAAGCTCTAAATGAAAGTAATGAGCCATCTATAATTATTTCTGCAAGTGGAATGTGTGATGTTGGAAGAATTAAACATCATCTAAAACATAATATTTGGAATCCAAAAAGTACAATTCTTTTTGTAGGCTATCAAGCTCCAGGAACTTTAGGGTATGAAATTGTAAATGGAGCTAAAACAGTTACAATATTTGGTGAAGAATTTGCTGTAAATGCAAGAATTGAGTATATTGAAGGATATTCTGGACATGCAGATCAAGAATGGCTTATGAATTTTATTTATTCATTTTTTTCAAAACCAAAGCATATATTTTTAGTACATGGAGAAGAAGAATCTGAAGAAGTATTAAAAAATAAAATTCTTGAAGAAACAGGAATAGGTGTTTCTATACCTGAATTTGGAGAGACATATCAAATTGATGATGAACTTAGAATTGTAAATAAAATAAAAATAAAGAAAGTTGAATCATTAAGAGATGAAGTATTAAAGAGATTAGAAAAATTACAAAATGAATTTAACGATATGAAAGTAATGGTACAAGAAGATGTTGGAAATAATGAACTTCATGATGAAGATATATTTAGAATAAATGAAAAAATAAAAGATTTAGAAAAACAAATTTTAAATGTAGTGGAAGGTTAAAATTTTAGCGAAAAGAAAGGGATTAAAGTAACAATGAATAAATATTTAAATGAAGCAATAATAGGAAATAGTAGAATACTCGCAACATTTTCTTATAAAGGAGAAATGCTAAGACTATCATATCCAAATTGTGATAATAGGCAATATTTAAACTATTTTCATACAGGAGTAAAAGTAAATGATTCAAATATAATTTATTTACATGATGATATAAACAATACATATTTACAATATTATGATGTAGATACAAACATTTTAAATACTGAGATAACAAATACATATTTTAATTTAAAAATTGTACAAACAGACTTTGTTTCTATAAAAGAAGATATACTTATAAAAAAATATTCTTTTATAAATGAAAGCCATATTGAACAAAATATTAATTTCTTAATTCACTCTGAATTATTATCAGATCAGAATAATTTTGTTAGTGGAATGGAATTAGATAATGGAATGGTACAATTTGCACATGATTTTTCTGTTGCGACTTTTGCCAAAAGTGATAAATTATTAAGTTGCCAAATTAATAATTCACAAAGTAATATTGCTACAGGAATAATTGGTGGAAAAGATTATATTGGAATGTCAAAAGATTCAAGTATAAGTTTTGATATTGGATTAATTCATCCAGGAGAAAGAAAAGATATAGAAATATGTATTTACATTGATGAAAAAAAGAAAACTATGAATGAATTCATAGATGAAGTTGAAAGAATTAAAAAAATAGATTTAAATAAGGAATATAATGATGTTAAAGCTTATTGGAGAAAATATGTTAAAGAACATGATGGACTTAAAATAGGTGAACCTCAAAGTAGTTATGATGAAAAAATAATTCAAATATATAAAAGAAGCATTTTATTATTTCCATTATTAACAAATTTTGAAACTGGAGGAATTATTGCTGCTGCTGAAGTTGATGAAAACTTGACTCAATGTGGTAGATATGCATATTGCTGGCCAAGAGATGCTGTTTTTATGACAAAAGCTTTGGATATATTAAAAATGAATGATATTTCAGATAAATTTTATAATAAATTTTGTAAAAAGACTCAAAGTAAAAATGGAATGTGGGAACAACGTTTTTATACTGATGGAAAACTAGCACCATCTTGGGGATATCAAGTAGATGAAACAGCAAGTGTTGTTTATGGAGTGTATAATCATTATGAATATACTAGTAATGAAGAATTCTTGAAAGATAATTTACATATGTGTGAATTAGCAATAACATTTCTTAAAAAATATGTAAAAGATATTTTTGAACAAACTAATAGATATAAAGTAAGCTATGATATTTGGGAAGAAAATGATAAAGGAGTACATTTTTATTCTTTAGCAAGTATAATTGCAGCTTTTGAAAGTATGAAAAAAATATATAAAGTTTTAGGAAAAAATGTTTCTGATTTTGAAAACAATAGATTAAAAGATGAAAAAATAAATAAGAATATAAACGAAATTACTGAATTACAGGTTGAGATAAAAAAATATATTGAAGATAATTTATATGATGAAAACAGAAAATCTTATGTAAGAAATACTGAAGACAGGAGGATGGATATAAGCTTACTAGGGGCTGTTTATCCATTTAATATATATTCTCCAAAAGAAAAAAGAATTTTAAACACGGTTGACAACATTAATCTAACTCTTAGAACTTATACAGGTGGATACCAAAGATATGAATTTGACAATTATAGAAAAGGTTCACCTTGGCCAATTTCGAATTTATGGATGACATTGTATTATTTGGAATTAGGAGAAAAGAAAAAAGCAAAAGAAACTTTTGATTTTGTACTAAATACAATAGGAAAACATAGTCTGCTAGGAGAACAAATAGATAATTCAACATTAAAACCAAATTGGGTAATTGGACTTGGTTGGTCACACGCAATGTTTATTATAGTTCTTGAAAAACTTTTAAAACAATAAGATATAAATTTAAAGAGAGGTTAAAAAATGGAACAAAGTAAATGGATTATTGTTAGAAGAGAAAGCACATTTGCAATATTCAAAAGAAAATTAAAAAAATTTATTTTTAACTTTTTTGGAATTGAAGAAGTAGAAACACATTCAAACAAAAAAATTAATGAACAAAAATCAAAAATAACAATTGAAATAATTATATAATTTTTTTAAGAAAATTTACAAAAAACTTGAAAAAAATTTATAAAACTTATATAATCATTGTATAAAAATACAAAAGAGAGGAGTTATAAAAATGATAGCAACAAACATTAGAAAAAAAGCAAGAGAAGCACTTGCTGGAAAGTGGAGTAAAGGTGCAATAATAACATTTATATTAATGTTAATTATTGTTTCAATTAACTTACTAACAGTAAAATTAGTAAAAGACAATATAATTGTTGCAAATATATTGTCAGGAATCTTAACATTTGTAAGTGTTCCATTAGGTTTAGGAACAACATATGCTTTTATAAAACTAAAAAGAAATGAAGAAGTAAAAGTTTTAGATTTTATAAAATTAGCTTTTACAAACTTTGTTAAATCATGGAGTTTAATGGTAGCAACAATTATAAAAATGATATTACCTATAATTTGCATTATAGTAGGAATAGTATTATTTGTTATAATGGCATGTTCTTCTTATAAAATAAGTTTTGGATTATTAGTAGTTGGGGTTATTGTTTATTTAGCTGCAATGGTATATGCTGTTGTAATTGGTTTAAGATATACTTTAAGCTATTATATATCTTATGATAATGCTAATATAAATGCCTTTGAAGCTGTAAATGAGAGTGCAAGACTTATGAAAGGACATAAAGGCGACTATTTTGTTTTAATTCTATCATTCCTAGGCTGGGCAATTATCTCTGTACTTACTTTTGGAATAGGACTATTATGGTTAATTCCATATATGCAAACAGCAACAGTATGTTTTTATGATGAAATATTAGAAAAAAATAAATAAAAATAATGTCAGTACTAATTTAGAGATACACTAAATTAGTACTTTTTAATTTATTATTGTATTTTGTAATAAATGTATGTTATAATCTATTTGTAAACTGAACAATAAATGAAAGGAAAACATGATTATAAAAATCATATAGGGAAAATTAATGGAAGAAGATTTTAATATAAGACCTGAAGTAGAAAATCAAATAGAAGAAAAATTGGAAAAATCTTTAAGACCACATTTTTTAGATGAATATATAGGACAAACCAAAGTAAAAGAAAACATGAAAATATATATAGAAGCAGCCAAAAAAAGAGGAGACTCTTTGGACCACTGTTTATTTTATGGTCCCCCAGGATTAGGAAAAACAACAATTGCAAATATTATTGCAAATGAAATGAACTCAAATATAAAGATAACCTCAGGTCCAGCAATAGAAAAACCAGGAGATTTAGCAGCAATATTAACAAACTTGTCTGAAAATGATGTTTTATTTATAGATGAAATACATAGATTAACCAAAAATGTTGAAGAAATATTATATCCTGCATTAGAAGATTTTACATTAGACATAGTTATAGGGAAAGGACCAAGTGCCAAATCCATCAGAATAGACTTACCTAAATTTACACTAATAGGAGCAACCACAAGAGCTGGTTTGCTAACCACACCATTAAGAGACAGATTTGGAATAATACACAAATTAGAATTATACTCACCTGAAGACTTAAAAACAATTGTAATAAGATCTGCTAAAATTCTAGGAATAAAAATAGATGAAAACGCAGCATATGAAATAGCAAGAAGATCAAGAGGAACTCCAAGAATAGCAAACAGATTATTAAAAAGAGTAAGTGATTACGCACTAGTATTAGGAAATGGAGACATCACACTAAAAATTGCAAAACACGCACTAAACCAATTAGAAATAGACGAATTAGGATTAGATGAAACAGATAGACGAATATTAGAATTAATGATAAATCAATACAATGGACGTCCAGTGGGTTCAGAAACAATTGCAACATCATTAGGAGAAGAAGTAGACACAATAGAAGATGTATATGAACCATATCTAGTTCAAATAGGTTTTATTTCAAGAACACCAAGAGGAAGGTTAGTAACGCCAAAAGCTTATGAACATTTAGGATACCAATACAACAAAGAATAAAAAACAAAAGTTTTGCCACCAAAACATTTTTTATAAAAAAATAAAAAAAATAAAAAAAATTTAAAAAAAAGTATTGACAAAAAATAAACATAGTATTATAATAAAAAATGTCTTAAGGAGAGGCAAACATGCAGGTGTAGTTCAATGGTAGAACCTCAGCCTTCCAAGCTGATGACGTGGGTTCGATTCCCACTACCTGCTCCAAAAATGAAACAAACGATAACTCGTTTGTTTCTATTTTATTATATAATATATATTATATAATAGTTTAGTGAGAAATTCACTAACCTTACTCATTTCAAAATGAGTTATATATCCAAGAGGAGGTGAAAATAATGAATAATTACGAAAGTGTTATCATTATTAATCCTAATGTTGATGAAGCTGGTTTAAAAGCTTTAGAAGACAAATTTACAGGATTAATAAATGAAAATGGTAAAGTAGCTGAAGTAGTAAACATGGGAAAAAAGAAATTAGCTTATGAAATCAAGAAAAACAAAGAAGCTTATTACATGGTATTTAAATTTGAAGCAAACCCAACACTTATTGCAGAACTTGAAAGAGTTTACAGAATAACAGACGAAATACTAAAATTTATAACAACAAAAAATATTGATTAATTAATAAAAGTATAAAAATTAATCATATAGGGGCCTAATTAAAGTAGAAAGGTAAAGGTATAAAATATGAATAAAGTAATTTTAATGGGAAGATTAACAAGAGACCCAGAAATAAGATATACACAAACAAGCAACACAGTAGTTGCATCATTCTCACTTGCAGTAAACAGAAGATTTGTAAGACAAGGAGAAGAAAGACAAGCAGACTTTATAAACATAGTCGCTTGGAGCAAATTAGGAGAATTTTGTGGAAAATACTTTAAAAAAGGTCAACAAGTAGGAATTATTGGAAGAATCCAAACAAGAACATGGGATGATGATCAAGGACAAAAACACTATGTTACAGAAGTTGTTGCCGAAGAAGCATATTTTGCAGATAGTAGAAGAGAAGGAGATGCAGGAAGCAACTCATTCGAAAATACATTTGGAAATTCTACTCCAGGTGCAATGCCAGGAGGAACAGACTTTGAGATATCTTCAAGTGATGACCTACCATTTTAGGAACTAGGAGGAAAATAAAAATGGCAGATAAAAATAAAAAAAGAAATAACAGAAACAAAGATTATGATGATGATTATAATCCAAAATTAAAAAAGATTAAGAAAAAAGTTTGTCCATTATGCAGTGATAAAAACTTAGTATTAGATTTTAAAAATGCTGATCAATTAAAGAAATTTATCAATGATAAAGGAAAAATTTTACCAAGAAGAACAACAGGAGCATGTGCAAAACATCAAAGAGACATAACTCTTGCTGTTAAAAGAGCTAGACATATTGCTATATTACCATATGCAGCAAAAGACTAAAATAAAAGAGAAAGGAATCAAAATCTGGTTTTCTTTCTCTTTTTTCTGTTAAATCTATTAAATTTATGTTATAATACACATGAAATTAATAAATTTAACATAAACACCAAATAGGAAAGGGTGAAAACATATATGGCAGAATTTGTGCACTTACACATACACAGTGAATTCAGTTTATTAGATGGAGCAAACAGAATAAAAGACATACCAGTAAGAGCAAAAGAATTAGGAATGAAAGCAATAGCAATAACAGACCATGGAGTAATGTATGGAGTTATTGACTTTTATAAAGCATGCAAAAAAGAAGGAATAAAGCCAATAATTGGATGTGAAGTATATGTTGCACCACGTTCAAGATTTGATAAAGAACCAGGAGTTGACAAACAATATTATCATTTAATTTTACTTGCAAAAAATAATCAAGGATATAAAAACTTAAGTAAATTAGTTTCAATAGGATTTACAGAAGGATATTACTACAAACCACGTATAGACTTAGAAGTATTAGAAAAATATCATGAAGGACTAATAGTTTTAAGTGGTTGTTTAGCAGGAGCTGTAAATAGAGCATTACTAGAAGGGCAAATAGAAAAAGCTGAAGAAATAGCTTTATGGCATAAAAATGTATTTGGAGAAGATTATTATATAGAAATTCAAAACAATGGAATAAGAGAACAAGTATTAGCAAACCAAAAATTAATACAACTTGCAAGAAAATTAAATATTCCATTAGTTGCAACAAATGATGCACATTATTTAAAAAAAGAAGATGCATATAATCATGAAATTTTGCTTTGTATTCAAACAGGAAAAAGAATGAGTGATGAAGACAGAATGAAATTTGAAACAGATGAATTATATATAAAATCTCCAGAAGAAATGAGCGAATATTTTTCTGCTTTTCCTGATGCAATAGAAAACACAGTAAAAATTGCAGATAAATGTAATGTAGAATTTGAATTTGGGCATACAATATTGCCCAATTATGATGTACCAAAAGAATATCCAACACATTATGACTTCCTAAAAAAATTATGTGATGATGGATTAAAACAAAGATATGGAGAAAATCCTTCAGAAGAAATTTTAAAAAGAGCAGAATACGAAATTGGCATAATAAAGAAAATGGGATATGTAGATTATTATCTTATTGTATGGGACTTTATACACTATGCCAAAAGTCACAATATTCCAGTAGGACCAGGAAGAGGCTCAGGAGCAGGATCAATTTTAGCATATGCAATAGGAATTACAGATATAGACCCTATGAAATATGGATTACTTTTTGAAAGATTTCTTAACCCTGAAAGAATTAGTATGCCAGATTTTGATGTGGATTTTAGTGATGAACGTAGACAAGATGTTATAGATTATGTAGCAGATAAATATGGACATGACCATGTATCACAAATTATTACATTTGGAACAATGGCAGCAAAAATGGTAATACGTGATGTAGCCAGAGTTTTAGATTATCCTTATGCTGAAGCAGATAAACTTGCAAAAATGATTCCAAATGAACCACATATAACAATTTCAAAAGCATTAGAACAAAACAAAGAATTAAAAGATTTATATGAAAATAATGAAGAAATAAATAAACTTCTTGATATTGCAATGGCATTAGAAGGAATGCCTAGACAAACCTCAACACATGCATGTGGAGTAGTAATTACAAAAGACCCAGTAGACACATATGTACCACTATATGTAAGAGATGGACAAATCTCAACACAATATATAATGACAACACTTGAAGAGCTTGGACTTTTAAAAATGGACTTTTTAGGACTAAGAACATTAACAGTAATACAAGATACAATAGATCTTGTAAAACAAAATAGAGGAATTGATGTAGAATTTGATAAAGATATGTCAGATCCAAATGTATATAAATTATGGCAAGAAGGAAAAACATCAGGAATATTCCAATTTGAGTCTCAAGGAATGACAAACTTTATGCAAGAACTAAAACCAGATTGCTTAGAAGATTTAATAGCAGGAGTTTCATTATATAGACCAGGACCAATGGATCAAATTCCAAGATATATAAAAGGAAAACAAAATCCAGGACACAATGAATATACACATCCAAGTCTAGAGCCAATACTAAATGTAACTTATGGATGTATGGTATATCAAGAACAAGTTATGCAAATTGTAAGAGATTTAGCAGGATATTCACTTGGTAGAGCAGACTTAGTACGTAGAGCCATGGGAAAGAAAAAACTTGATGTTATGGAAAAAGAAAGAGAAGTTTTTATAAATGGTCAAGTTGATGAAAATGGAAATATAATTGTACCAGGATGTGTAAGAAATGGAATAGACAAAGAATCTGCAAATAAAATATTTGATGAAATGGCTGAATTTGCAAAATATGCATTTAATAAATCACATGCTGCATGTTATGCAGTTGTAGCATATAGAACAGCTTATTTGAAAACATATTATCCAGCAGAATTTATGGCATCAATGTTAAATAGTTATTTAGGAAATTTAGATAAAGTACCAGAATATATAGAAGAATGTAAAAAATTAGGAATAGAAATTTTAAAACCAGATATAAATAAAAGTAGTTCAAAATTTACAGTAGAATTTGACAATAATCCTGAAGAAAAAGTAAAAATGGGAAAGATTCGTTTTGGATTAGGAAGTATAAAAAATGTTGGACTACCATCAATTGATAGTATTATTAAAGAAAGAAATTCTTCGGGAAAATTTGTAAGTTTTACAGATTTTTGTGAGAGAATATCAGGAGAAGCTGTAAACAAGAAATGTATAGAAAGTCTAATTAAAGCTGGAACATTTGATGAATTTAAAGAAAATAGAGCAACACTACTTGCTTCATTTGAAGGTATAACAGATGTAGTACAAAGTTATAATAAAAAAGGTATTAATGGTCAAGTTACTATGTTTGATTTAGGAAATTCAGAAGATAATAAAATAAAATATCATTTTGTAGAAAAAGAAGAAATGAGTGAAAAAGAAAAATTAGCAATGGAAAAAGAAATGCTTGGAATATATATTTCTGGACATCCTTTAGCAAAAATCAAAGACCAGATTATAAAATGTACTAATATTTCTTCAAAAGAAATGAAAGAAATAGATGCACAAAATAATTCAGAAGATGAAAATGATAATAAAGTAAATGAAAATGTGCAATATATAGATGGGCAAGAGGTTACTATAGCCGGAATAGTTACATCTGTAAAAAAGAAATATACTAAAAATAATAAAATTATGGCATTTGTAAGAATAGAAGATTTAAATGGATCTGCTGAAATTATAGTATTTGAACCAACTTATTTAAAAGCTCAAGATAAAATAATTGAAGATAATATAATTATTATAAAAGGACGTTTAAGTATTAGAGAAGATGATGAAACAAAAATAGTAGCACAAGACATAAAAAATTTCGGAGAAAGTTTTGAAGATGTGCCAAAAAAGGAAAATCAAGTAAATATAGCTAAACCAAAAAGATTAGTATTAGACATTACAAATAGTACAGATGAACAAAAAGAAAAATTAAGAGGAGCAATTAGATTCTTTAATGGAGAAAAAAATAATATTGCATTATCAATTAAAGTAGGAGAAGAACTAAGACCATGTGGAGCTATATATTTAACAGAAGAAATTCTTAAAGAATTTGAAGAAATATTAGAAAAAGAAAACTGTATATTGACATCTATATAAAATTTCTATAAAATACTATAGTATTTTATAAAAAGTATACATAAAGAAAGGAAACGAATATGGAAGAAAACCAAAAGAAAAAAATAATAGTAAAAACCAACACAAATGCTAAAATATCAGAAATAGCAAAAACACAAATTGAAGAAAGTAATTATCCAGTAGTTGGAGCAATCTTTAATAATGAATACAAAAATCTAAATGATAGACTAAATGAAGATGGAAAATTAGAACTTATTAATATAGCCTCAAAGGAGGGAATGAAAATATATAGAAGAACACTTACCTATATAATGGGAATGGCATTTTGGAAAATATATCCTGAAGCTCATATTGTTGTAAATTATCAATTATCAAATGCAATGTATTGTGATATTGAAAATATGACAGTTACAGAAGAAATGTTAGAAAATGTTCAAAATGAAATGAAAGAAATAGTAAAAAAAGATTTACAAATAGAAAAAAGAGTAATGACAAGAGAAGATGCTGAAAAATTTTATTCACAATATAATACAGGAAAAGGAAGACTACAATTTGACATTATGACAAACAAAGAAATAAATATGTATTATTGTGAAGATTACTTTAATTATTTTTATGAAACAATTGCAACACATACTGGAGTAACTCAAATATTTGAATTAAAAAAATATTATGATGGATTTTTATTAAGATATCCACACTCAGAAGATGTAGAACATTTACCAGAATTTAAAGAAACAAAAAAACTATTATGGGCATTACACGAATATGAAACAATATATAAAGTATTAAATGTAGGAACTGTATATAGATTAAATAAGTTAATAAAAGAAAAGAAAATAAAAGAACAAATATTACTTTCAGAAGCATTACACGAAAAGAAAATAGCACAAATAGCTGATAAAATAGCAGAAAGAAAAGGAATAAAAATGATTTTAATTGCAGGGCCATCATCATCAGGAAAAACAACATTTGCACAAAGACTAGGATTACAACTTAAAATAAATGGAATAAAACCTGTAACAATATCTGTAGATAACTATTTTGTTGAAAGAGAACAAACACCAAAAAATGAAAAAGGTGAATATGATTTTGAAAGCATTGAAGCAATAGATACAGAATTATTTAATAATCACTTATTAGCATTATTAGAAGGTAAAGAAGTTGAAATGCCAGAATTTGATTTTAAATTAGGAACAAAAAAATACAATGGAAATAAAATAAAACTTGCAGAAGATGAAGTATTAGTTATAGAAGGAATTCATTGTTTAAATGATAAATTAACAGAAAAAATACCACAAGAACAAAAATATAAAATATATATAAGTGCATTAACAGTGTTAAATATGGATTCATTTAACAGAATTTCTACAACAGATACAAGATTAATTAGAAGAATTGTAAGAGACAACCAATTTAGAGGATATAGTGCTCAAAACACAATTTCTACATGGGATAATGTAAATAAAGGAGAAAATAAAAATATATTTCCATTTCAAGAAGAAGCGGATAGTATATTTAATACATCATTAATTTATGAGTTAGCAGTACTAAAGAATGAAGCAATACCTTTATTAGAAAAAATAACAAATAAAGAACCAGAATATGCAGAAGCTCAAAGATTAATAGAAATATTAAAATATTTTGAATCTATTCCAAAAGATATGGTACCATCAAATTCTTTACTTAGAGAATTTATAGGAGGAGGAGACTTTAAAGGATAAAATGTTACAATCAAGTAAATTTACCAAAATAGATGAAGAATTTGTTTGTGAACATTGTGGTAAGCTAGTTCCTAAACTTAAATATTCTTGTAGAAATCATTGTCCATATTGTTTATATTCGAAACATGTAGATATAAATCCTGGAGATAGATT
The DNA here is from genome assembly GCA_944386165.1 of uncultured Clostridia bacterium. Classification (GTDB taxonomy): domain Bacteria; phylum Bacillota; class Clostridia; order TANB77; family CAG-508; genus CAG-269. Next base: position 54,039 of record CALXAA010000007.1, on the reverse strand, counting down.
AGAAGAATGTCATGGTCTTTTAGAACCAATAGGACTAGAAACAAATTCTAAAAAAGGATATGTTATAGTTTTTAAATGTCAAAAATGTGGTGCAATTAGGAAAAACAAAGTTGCTGAAGATGATGATATGGACAAAATTATTGAATTAAGTAATAAAAATTTGATTTAATTAATCAAAGTAATCTCCAAAAAACGTGAAAAGATACAATTTAACAAATATTTTAAATTTTTTTATTGTAAACACTTGTATTTTTGGAAAATATATGTTAAACTTTAATATAGTCGAATTAAAAAGAAAAATTAGGAGGTGCTATTTATTATGGCAAAATGTGAAATTTGTAACAAAACAGCTATTCATGGAAATAAATTAAGCATAACTCGTTCTCATATAAGTAAAAGAGCTCCACGTACATGGAAGCCAAACTTAAGAACAGTTAAAGCTGATGTAAATGGAGAAATTAAAAGAATTCATGTATGTGCAAAATGTTTAAAAAACGGAAAAGTTAAAAGAGCACAATAGAAGAAACGCTTTGAAAGGCGTTTTTTTAATATGTAAGGAGATCAACTATGAAATTAAATATAGTAATGGTAGAACCAGAAATACCACAAAATACTGGAAATATAGCAAGAACATGTGCAATAACAGGAGCAAAATTACATTTAGTATATCCATTAGGATTTAGCCTAAATGATAAATATTTAAAAAGAGCAGGACTAGATTATTGGGATAAATTAGATATAGAAAAACATGATAGTATAGAAAAATTTTTAGAAAAATATAATCCATTAGAAAATAACATGTTTTTTGCAACAACAAAAGGAGAGCATTGTTATACTGATGTAGATTATAGTAAATTTAAAGATGAAGAAATTTTTGTCCTTTTTGGAAAAGAAACAAAAGGATTACCAGAAGATTTATTAAAAAAATATATAGATAAAACAATTAGAATTCCAATGCGACCTGTATTAAGATCTTTAAATTTATCAAATTCAGTATGTATAATTGCTTATGAAATATTAAGACAAAACAATTTTGAAGGATTGCAAGATATTAGTACATATTTAGAAAAATAAAAATATATAAAAAAATATGAAAAGGTATTGACAATTGGAATATATTGCTATATAATAATTAAGCATAAATTTTAGCGTTGATGTCAAATGTGGCTACACTTAGATGTAGGGAACTTTGACGGAGTATGTCTTAGCTAGACTAAGGCGGTAAGTTTAAAATATTATAACTAACCAGACAATAAATTATTATTAAATAATAATTTACTGTCAATGTGTTTGTTAATAATACAAAAACAGCACTTATCCCTAAAATATATATGCATTTCAGGGATTTTTATAAAGGAGTATTCAAAACACCAGGGTGCGTTATAACTTGCCAGCGCGTAATTTAAAAATATATTTATTTTAAGGAGGGAAAATTACAATGGCAAATTCAGTTGTATCAAGTGAAAAAATTAGAATAAGATTAAAAGCTTATGACCATGTAGTTTTAGAACAGTCTGCTGAAAAAATAGTAGATACTGCTAAAAAAACAGGAGCAAAAGTATCAGGTCCTATTCCACTACCAACAGAAAAAGAAATCGTAACAATATTGCGTTCTCCACACAAAGACAAAGATTCAAGAGAACAATTCGAAATGAGAACACATAAAAGAGTTATAGATATTCTTTACCCAACACAAAAAACAATGGAAAGTTTAATGAAACTAGAACTTCCAGCAGGTGTTGATATTGAAATCAAAAATTAGTTTCAAATAATTAATAAAAAAATCAAACCAAGCTGACAAGTAATTGCCAAGCAATAAAGTCAGCCAATAGTAGGAGGAAAATAAAATGAAGAAAGCATTAATCGGAAAGAAAATTGGAATGACACAAATATTTGATGAAAATGGTGTAGTTATTCCAGTAACAGTAATTGAAGCAGGTCCTTGTGTAGTTGCTCAAATCAAGACATTAGAAAAAGATGGATATGAAGCAATACAATTAGGATTTGGAGATGTTAAAGAAAACAAAATTAATAAACCAGAAAAAGGACATTTCAAGAATGCAAATGTTCCAGTAAAAAAACATTTAAGAGAATTTAGATTAGATTCAATAGAAGGAATTAAAGTTGGTGACGAATTAAAAGCTGACGTATTTGCTTCTGGAGATAAAATAGATGTTCAAGGTACATCAAAAGGAAAAGGATTCCAAGGTGTAATAAAAAGACATGGACAATCTAGAGGACCAATGGGACATGGTTCAATGTATCATAGAAGACCAGGTTCAATGGGACCAACATCAACACCAGGTAGAGTATTTAAAGGAAAGAAATTACCAGGACATATGGGACATGTTACAGTAACAATACAAAACTTAGATGTTGTTAGAGTAGATTTAGATAAAAATGTAATATTAGTAAAAGGTAGTGTACCAGGAGCTAAAGGTGCTATCTTAAAAATAAAATCAGCCGTAAAGGCACAATAATTTAGTAAAGGAGGAAAGACGAGATGCCAAAAGTAGATGTATATAACATGCAAGGTAAAAAAGTTAGTGATGTAGAACTAAATGAAGCTGTATTTGGAATAGAACCAAATGAAAATGTTGTTCACAGTGCATTAGTTAACTACTTAGCTAATCAAAGACAAGGTACACAAAGTACAAAAACAAGAGCAGAAGTTCGTGGTGGTGGAAGAAAACCATGGAGACAAAAAGGAACAGGTAGAGCTAGACAAGGAAGTATACGTGCACCACAATGGATTAAAGGTGGTATTGCATTAGGACCAAAACCACGTTCATATTCTTATAGAATAAACAAAAAAGAAAAACAACTAGCTATAAAATCATTACTAAGTGCAAAAGTATTAGATAATGAATTAACAGTTGTTGACAAATTAGAAGTTAAAGATGCTAAAACAAAAGTTATGGCTAAAGCTTTAGCAGACTTAAAAGTAGAAGGAAAAGCATTAATAATTTTAGCTGATAAAAATGAAAATGTTTTACGTTCAAGCAGAAACATAGAAGGTGTTAAAACAATTGAATTAAACACAATAAATGTATTTGATTTATTAAATTGCAACAAATTAGTTTTACCACTAGATACAGTTAAAAAATTAGAGGAGGTGTATGCATAATGTTGCCAGAAGAAATCATATTAAGACCAGTTATAACAGAAAAAAGTAATGATGAAATGCAATTAGGAAAATACACTTTCGAAGTTAACAAAAAAGCTACAAAAGTTCAAATAGCTAATGCTGTTGAAAAACTTTTTGAAGTAAAAGTATTAAATGTTAATACAATGATAGTAAAAGGAAAAACAAAAAGAGTAAGATATGTAGAAGGAAAAACTCCAGATTGGAAAAAAGCTATTGTTACAATAGACACAAACCCATCAGAAAAAACATATCTTGGAAAAGGTGGAAAAGTAGTTAAAGTTTCTAAAAAATACAAAGATTCAATTGATGAATTTATGGGAGCTTAAAACTAAAAAATATCGGGAAAATACCCGGATAATAAAGAATATCTGCATACGGAGCAGGAAAAAATCCGTAATTTAGTAAAAACGAGAAAGGAAGATAATAATGGGAACAAAAAGATTCAAAGCCTATACCCCATCAAGAAGAAATATGGCTGTATCAACATATGAAGAAATAACAAAAACATCTCCTGAAAAATCTTTATTAACAACAAAAAAGAAAAATGCAGGAAGAAACTCATATGGTAGAATAACAGTAAGACATCAAGGTGGAGGAAATAGACAAAAATATAGAATAATAGATTTTAAAAGAAATAAAGACAATATGGAAGCAACAGTTGTTGGAATCGAATATGATCCAAACCGTAGCAGTAATATTGCATTAATAAAATATGAAGACGGAACACTAAACTATATAATAGCACCACAAGGATTAACAGATGGAGACAAAGTAGTATCTGGAGAAAATGTTGATATTAAAGCTGGAAATTGTTTACCAATAGCTAATATTCCTGTTGGTACATTAATTCATAATATTGAATTAAACCCAGGACAAGGTGCAAAATTAGTAAGAGTTGCAGGACAAAGTGCTCAATTAATGGCAAAAGAAGGAAAATATGCACATGTAAGATTACCTTCTGGAGAAATGAGATTAGTTTTAGCAAAATGTAGAGCAACAATAGGAGTTGTTGGAAACAGTGACCATGAAAACGTTAAATTAGGTAAAGCTGGAAAAACAAGACATTTAGGAGTAAGACCAACAGTTAGAGGTTCTGTAATGAACCCAGTAGATCACCCACATGGTGGTGGTGAAGGTAGAGCTCCAGTTGGACATTCAGGACCAATGACACCTTGGGGTAAACCAGCATTAGGATATAAGACAAGAAATAAAAAGAGCAGAACAAATAAATTTATTGTAAAGAGAAGAAAATAGAATAGGAGGAAAATCATATGTCAAGATCAAGTAAGAAAAAACCATTTGTAGCACCTGAACTTATTAAAAGAGTTGAAGCTATGAATGAAAGTGGAAATAAAGAAGTAATCAAGACATGGTCAAGAGCTTCAACAATATATCCACAAATGGTTGGACACACAATAGCTGTTCATGATGGTAGAAAACATGTACCAGTTTATATAACAGAAGAAATGATAGGTCATAAATTAGGTGAGTTTGCTCCTACAAGAACATTCAAAGGTCATGCAGGAGAAAAAACAACTACAACAAATAAATAGTAAATAAGGAGGGAATTGTAGTGGAAGAAACAGCAGTATTAGAAGCTAAAGCAACTTTAAAATATGCAAGAATTTCAGCTAGAAAAGTTAAAATTGTTGCAGATTTAATTAGAGGAAAAAATGTTGATGAAGCTTTAGCAATTGTAAAATTTACACCAAAAGCATCATCAGAAATAATTGAAAAATTATTAAAATCAGCTATTGCAAATGCTGAAAATAATCATGGAATGAGTCATGAAAAATTATATGTTGCTGAAATATTTGCAAACCAAGGTCCAACATTAAAGAGAATTAGACCAGCTGCAAAAGGTTCAGCAGTAAGAATTAGAAAAAGAACAAGTCATATAACTATTGTAGTTAGAGAAGCAGAATAGGAAAGGAGGAGTCTATAAAATGGGACAAAAAGTACATCCAACAGGTGTGAGAGTTGGGATAATCAAAGATTGGAATGCTAAATGGTATGCAGATTCTAAAAACTTTGCAGATTACTTAGTTGAAGATCAAAAAATTCGTAAATTTTTAAAGAAAAAATTATATACAGCTGGAATTTCAAAAATCGAAATTGAAAGAACAGCAAAATTAGTTAAAATAAATATTTATGCAGCAAAACCTGGAATTATAATTGGAAAAGGTGGAGCTGGAGCAGAAAGCTTAAAAGCAGATGTAACAAAATTAATTGGAAAAGATGTAAATATCAATATAATTGAGGTTAAAGCACTAGCTACAGATGCACAATTAGTTGCAGAAGATATAGCTGGTCAACTAGAAAGAAGAATTTCATTCAGAAAAGCCATGAAACAATGTATGCAAAAAGCAATGAAAGCAGGAGCTCTAGGAATCAAAACATCAGTATCAGGAAGATTAGGTGGAGCTGATATGGCAAGAACTGAATTTTACAAAGAGGGAACAGTTCCTCTACAAACTTTAAGAGCTGATATAGATTATGGATTTGCAGAAGCTGATACAACATATGGAAAAATCGGTGTTAAAGTATGGATTTATAAAGGTGAAGTTCTTCCAACTAAAAAAGTGGAAGGAGGAGACAAATAATGCCATTAATGCCAAAAAAATCTAAATATAGAAAAATGCAAAAAGGTAGAAATAGAGGAAAAGCAACAAGAGGAAATACAGTTACAGATGGAGAATATGGATTACAAGCAGTTGAAGCAGGTTTAATAAAAGGAAATCAAATTGAAGCTGCTCGTATTGCTATGACACGTTATACAAAAAGAGGTGGAAAAGTTTGGATTAAAATATTTCCAGACAAACCAATAACACAAAAACCTGCTGGAACTCGTGGTGGTAAAGGTAAAGGTAATGTTGAATATTGGGTAGCAGTTGTTAAACCAGGAAGAGTAATGTTCGAAATGGCAGGAATTCCTGAAAATACAGCAAGAGAAGCCTTGAGATTAGCTATGAATAAATTACCAATCAAATGTAAATTCGTAGTAAAAGAAAATGAAAACAAGGTAGGTGATTGTGATGAAGATAAATAAAATTAGAGAAATGTCTTCACCAGAATTAGAAAAAGAATTAGGTGAACTAAAAACAGAGTTATTTAAACTAAAATTTAGTTTAGCTACACATGGTTTAGATAACCCAATGAAAATAAAAGAAGTAAAAAAAGATATAGCTAAAATAAATACAGTATTAACAGAAAGAAAAATAGCAGAAGCTAAAGCATAGAAAAATAAAAAGATAGGAGGATTAGACCTATGGAAGAAAGAAATCTTCGTAAAGTTTTAGTTGGTACTGTTACATCTAATAAGATGGATAAAACAGTAGTTGTTTCAGTAGAAACAAGTGTAATCCATAAAACTTATGGAAAAACAGTAAAAAGAACATATAAACTAAAAGCTCATGATGAAGAAAATAAATGTGAAATAGGAGACAAAGTAAAAGTAATGGAAACAAGACCACTTTCTAAAGATAAGAGATGGAGAGTAGTTGAGATTCTTGAAAAAGGAGGAAAATAAATCATGATACAACAACAAACAATATTAAAAGTTGCTGATAATACAGGTGCAAAAGAAATTATGTGTATCAGATGTTTAGGTGGTTCATATATGAAAACAGCTAATATCGGAGATGTTATAATTGCCTCTGTAAAAACAGCAACACCAGGTGGCGTTGTTAAAAAAGGTGATGTAGTTAAAGCTGTTATAGTAAGAAGCAAAAAAGGTTTAAGAAGAAATGATGGTTCTTATGTTAAATTTGATGAAAATGCAGCAGTTTTAATTAAAGATGATAAAACACCAAGAGGAACACGTATATTTGGTCCAGTTGCAAGAGAATTAAGAGAAAAGGATTATATGAAAATATTATCATTAGCACCAGAAGTTCTATAATAATATTAACTTATAACTTAAAAAATAACGAAAAAAGGAGGTTGAACTTTAATGAGAATCAAAAAAGGAGATACTGTTCAAGTTTTATCTGGAAATGATAAAGATAAAAAAGGAGAAGTATTAGAAGTAATACCTAAAGATTCAAAAATTGTTGTAAAAGGTGTAAATGTTAGAAAAAAACATATTAAACCTAGAAAACAAGGGCAAGAGGGAGGAATTATCCCAGTTGAATGTGCAATAAACAGTTCAAAAGTAAATGTAGTATGTCCAAAATGCGGAAAAGCCACAAGAGTAGGATATAAAGTAGAAGATGGTAAAAAAGTTCGTATTTGTAAAAAATGTGGAGCTACAATTAAATAATGAAAGGAGGAAACTAACAAAATGGAAAAACTTAGAGAACAATATGAAAAAGAAATTGTACCAGCTTTAATGAAAAAATTTCAATATAAATCTATTATGCAAGTTCCAAAACTTGATAAAATAGTTATAAATATAGGTTTAGGAGATACAAAAGAAAATCCTAAATCATTAGAAAATGCAGTAAATGATTTAACTCAAATTACAGGTCAAAGACCAGTAATAACAAAAGCAAAAAAATCAATAGCAGCATTTAAATTAAGAGAAGGAGCAAATGTTGGATGTAAAGTAACATTAAGATCAGATAAAATGTATGATTTTGCATATAAATTATTTAATGTTGCACTTCCAAGAGTAAGAGACTTTAGAGGAGTTTCAAGTGATTCATTTGATGGAAGAGGAAATTACTCTATGGGAATTAAAGAACAATTAATATTCCCAGAAATTGAATATGATAAAGTAGATAAATTAAGAGGTATGGATATCATATTTGTAACAACAGCTGAAACAGACGAAGAGGCAAAAGAGTTATTAACATTATTAGGAATGCCTTTCAAAGCATAATTTTAAGGAGGAGTAAATAACAATGGCTAAAAAATCATTGAAAGTAAAACAAGCTAGACCACAAAAATATGCTACAAGAGAATATAATAGATGCAGAATTTGTGGTAGACCACACAGCTTTATTAGAAAATATGGAATTTGCCGTGTATGTTTCAGAGAATTAGCTCATAAAGGTGAAATTCCAGGTGTAAAAAAAGCAAGTTGGTAAAAGTTATAAAATAAATAATTTAATAAAAATAATCACTCATCAAGTAATTATAGGAACATTTATTAACTAGGTGAAAGTGATTTTTAGAGGGAAAAAGTTACCCTTACAATTGAAAGGAGGAAAGTAAATTGAATACTACAGATCCAATAGCAGATATGTTAACAAGAATAAGAAATGCAAATAGTTCTAAGCATAAAACAGTTGATGTACCAGCTTCTAAAATTAAAACATCAATTGCTGAAATCTTATTTAAAGAAGGATATATAAAATCATTTGAAGTTATCAATAATGAAAATCAAGGAATTATAAGAATAACTTTAAAATATGACGAAAAAGGAACAAGAGTTATAGATGGAATAAAAAGAATTAGCAAACCAGGATTAAGAGTATATGCTAGTAAAGAAGAACTACCAAAAGTATTAAATGGTTTAGGTATTGCAATTATTTCTACATCAAAAGGATTAAAAACAGATAAAGAAGCAAGAGAAGCAGGAATGGGTGGAGAAGTTTTAGCATATGTTTGGTAATTAAAATATATGTTAATAAAAACACAAATAACTTGCACAATATAAATTTAATATTGCATATATAAAAAGGAAGGTGAAAACAAAATGTCAAGAATAGGAAATAAACCTATTACAGTACCAAATGGTGTTGAAGTAACAGTTAATGGTAATAAAGTTACTGTAAAAGGACCAAAAGGTACTATTGAAAAAGAAATACATAAAAATATTTCTGTAACAGTTGAAAACAACGAAGTTAAAGTTTCTAGACCAAATGATGAAGCTTTAAATAGAAGTTTACATGGTTTAACAAGAACTTTAATTAATAATATGATAAATGGTGTTGTAACAGAATTTACAAGAGAATTACAAATAAATGGTGTTGGTTATAGAGCTGCAAAACAAGGAACAGATTTAAACCTAACATTAGGATATTCTCATCCAGTAATATTCAAAGCACCAGCTGGAATATCATTTGATGTTCCAAATCCAAATACAATTATAGTAAAAGGAATTGACAAAGAATTAGTAGGTCAAACAGCTGCTGATATCAGAACAAAAAGACCACCTGAAGTATATAGAGGAAAAGGTATCAAATATGCTGAAGAAGTTATTAGACGTAAAGAAGGTAAAACAGGTAAATAAAATTAAAATAATTATTTACTTAGAAATTATCTATACAACTAAAAGAGTTGTATTCCTTGATAATATTATGAAAGGAGTAAGAAAATGATTAAAAAGACAAACAGAAAATTAGAAAGAGAAAAAAGACATGCTAGAGTTAGAAATAAAGTTTCTGGAACAGCTGAAAGACCAAGATTATGTATATATAAAAGTAACACAAACATATATGCACAAATAATCGATGATGTTGCTGGTAACACATTAGTTCAAGCATCAACATTAGATAAAGAAGTAAAAACAAAAAAATCAAATCTTGAAGCTGCAAAAGAAGTTGGAACTTTAATAGCAAAAAGAGCTGCTTCAAAGAAAATAAAAACAGTTGTATATGATCGTAGTGGATATATATATCATGGAATTGTAAAAGAATTAGCTGAAGCTGCAAGAGAAGGCGGACTTGAATTCTAATTTTATAATAAAAGGAGGGAAAAAACAAAACCTATGGAAGAAAATAAAATGCCAGAGTTAAAAGAAAAAGTAGTAGCTATAAATAGAGTTGCAAAGGTTGTAAAAGGTGGTAGAACATTTAGATTTAGTGCTGTTGTTATCGTAGGAGATGAAAACGGACATGTTGGAATAGGAAATGGTAAAGCTGCTGAAGTACCAGATGCAATTAAGAAAGCTATACAAGAAGCAAAGAAAAATTTAATAGAAGTTCCAGTTGTTGGAACAACAGTACCTCATGAATATGTTGGAGAATTTGGTAGTGCAAAAGTTATATTAAAACCAGCTGCAGTTGGTACAGGACTTATTACAGGAGGAAGTGTAAGACCAGTTCTTGAACTTGCAGGATATAAAGATGTACGTACAAAAGTTTTAGGAACAAACAATCCTAGAAATGTTGTATATGCAACACTTGAAGGACTAAAAAACATGAGAACTATTGAACAAGTTGCTAAAAAGAGAAATAAAAAAGTAGAAGATATATTATAATTTGTTGAGATAGCACTTGTATAAATAGAAAAAGTCTAAAAACAAGTTGCTATGTTCAACACAAAAGTCAAAAATAGGGAGGTGCAAGAAAATGAAACTAGGAGAATTAAAACCAGCTGTTGAAAAAGTAAAAAGAAAAAGAGTTGGACGTGGAATAGGTTCTGGAACAGGAAAAACATCAGGAAAAGGACATAAAGGACAAAAAGCAAGAAGTGGTGGAGGAGTAAGACGTGGATTTGAAGGTGGTCAAACACCATTATATAGACGTTTACCAAAAAGAGGATTCACTAACATTCATGCTAATAACTATACAGAAGTAACACTAACAATGTTAAATAAATCAAAATCAACAGATGTAACCGCAGAAAGCTTAGTAGAAGAAGGAATTATAGGAAAAATAAATGATGGTATAGTAGTTTTAGCTACAGGTACATTAGATAAAAAACTTAATGTAAAAGCAAAAAGATTTACTACTACAGCTAAAGAAAAAATAGAAGCCTTAGGCGGAAAGGCAGAGGTGATTTAGTTGTTTAAAACAATAAAAAATGCTTTAAAAACACCAGATGTAAGAAAAAGATTATGGTACACATTATTACTAATAATATTATTTAGATTAGGATGTTATATTACAGTACCAGGAGTTAACACAATAGTGTTAAATGAAGCTATGTCTTCAGCTAATGGAATTGCTGGATTTATTGATATTATTTCAGGTGGAGCTTTTTCTAGATTTTCAATTTTTGCAATGTCAATAAGTCCATACATCACAGCATCAATTGTTGTGCAATTACTTGCAATGGTAATACCTTCTTTAGAGAGAATGGTAAAAGAAGGTGGAGAAGAAGGAAAAAAAGTAATTAATAGATGGACTAAAATAATTACAATAATTTTAGCATTAGTTGAAGCTATTGGTATTTATTTAGGATACAGATCTTCTGGAATATTTATAAATGAAGGATGGTTAACAGGAATACTAGTTGTTTCATCATTAGTTGCTGGAACATCATTACTTATGTGGTTAGGAGAGCAAATCACAAATAAAGGAATTGGAAATGGTATTTCAATTATAATTTTCATAGGAATTATATCAGGTTTACCATCTGGAATAACTACTATATGGAATCTAATATTTACAAGCACAGGATTTAATACAGTAGGACTAATTACAGCATTAGGAATTATTATTGGAGCATTACTATTAGTTGCAGGTGTTGTATTTGTGCAACAAGCTGAAAGAAGAGTTCCAGTACAATATTCTAAGAAAGTAGTTGGAAGAAAAATGGTTGGAGCACAAAGTTCACATATACCATTAAAACTTGCTATGGCAGGTGTAATGCCAGTAATTTTTGCTTCATCATTTATGACATTTCCAGCAATGATAATATCTATATTTGTAAAAGATGTATCTACACTAACAGGATTTTGGAAAGGAGTATATAATTTCTCTATTGCCACATCTTCATCAAGTGTTGGATGGGGATATTCTCTTGCAAATGCAATAGTATATTTGCTATTAATTATGGGATTTACATTTTTCTATACTTATGCTACATTCAATCCAGCAGAAGTATCAAACAATATTAAGAAAAATGGTGGATTTATTCCAGGTATAAGAGCTGGAAAACCAACAACAGATTATTTATCTTCAATAATTTCAAAATTAACAATATTTGGAGGATTATTCTTAGCAGTTATAGCTATACTTCCAATGTTATTAAGATTTACAAATTTAAATGTTTCATTTGGTGGAACATCAATATTAATCGTTGTAGGTGTTGCTCTTGAAACAGTACAACAATTAGAATCTCAATTAGTAATGAGACATTATAAAGGTTTCTTAGAGTAAAAAAGATATAATAGATATCTTATGTTAGGAGGGATTTAATATGGCACAACCAAAAAGAAGATGGTCAAAAGCTAGAACACATACAAAAAGATCAACATGGAAAGTTGAAGCACCAAAATTTGCAACTTGTCCTCATTGCCATGAACCAGTAATGCCACATAGAGTATGTCCAAATTGTGGATATTATGATGGAAAAGAAGTAGTTGCAAAAAGTGAAGAAAATTAATAAATAGACAAAACACCAAATGGTGTTTTTTGTCATGTTTATATTATGGGGAGGATATTATAATGAAAAATTTAAGAAAAACTAAAATAGTAGGAACAATTGGACCAGCAAGTGAAAATAAATTAGAAGAATTATTTGCAGCAGGACTTAATGTTTGCAGAATAAATTATTCACATGGAAGTTGGGATGAACAATCAGAAAAAACAGAAAAAATTATTGAATTAAGAGAAAAATTAGATTTACCAATTGCATTATTATTAGACATGAAAGGTCCAGAAATAAGAACAGGAATGTTATATACAGGAAAAAATACAAAAATTCAATTAAAAGATGGACAAAAATTTACATTAGTAAATGATGATATAGAAGGAAATGAAGAAAGAGTTTCTGTATCATATAAAGAATTATATAAAGATGTACAACCTGGAACAAAAATTCTAATTGATGATGGTGCAATTGAATTAAGAGTTGATGAAGTTGTTGGAAAAGACATTGTTTGTACAGTTGTTCATGGAAATGGATTAGGAAGCAGAAAAACAATGAATTTACCTGGAACAATAATTAGATTACCAGGTTTAGCAGAAAAAGATATAGCAGACCTTAAAACAGCATGTGAACATGACTATGATTTTGTTGCAATTTCATTTGCAAGAAACTTAGATGATATTAGACAAGTTAGAAAAGTATTAGATGAAAACGGTGGAAAAGATATCCAAATAATAACAAAAATAGAAAATGTAGAAGGATTATCTAACTTAGATGACATTCTTAAAGAAGCTGATGGACAAATGATTGCTCGTGGTGATATGGCTACAGAAACAGATTTTACAGAGCCACCAGTTGTTCAAAAAAGAATAATTAGAGGATGTAACAGAATGTTTAAACCAGCTATAACAGCTACTCAAATGTTAGAATCAATGACACATCAACCATTACCAACAAGAGCAGAAGCTAGTGACGTAGCAAATGCTATTTATGATAGAACAAGTGCTGTAATGCTTTCTGGAGAATGTGCTCAAGGTGATTACCCAGTTGAATGTGTTCAAACAATGGTTAAAATAGCAAACAGAGTTGAACCAGAAATACATTATTGGAAGAGATTTGACAACAGTGAAGACATTGATTTAACTGATGATGCTGCAAAAATTGCATATTCTGCATGTGTAACAGCAAAAAACACAAAAGCAAATGCAATTGTAACATATACACATTCAGGAGATTCTGCAAGAGTATTAGCAGGTTTAGGAGCTGGATGCCCAATATTAGCTATAACAGATAATAAGAGAACATTCCATCAATTAGGTTTATGTTGGAATGTAACACCAATATTTGTTGAAGCTGGTAGCTCAATTGAAGAAACAATTGATAAAGGTATTCAAAAATTAAAAGATAAAGAAATCCTTGAAAAAGGTGATGTTATTGTAATATCTGGAGGAGCAAAAAAATTCACAAGTGGAATGACAACAAAAGTTCTTGGAGGAATTTTAAGAGTTTAATCCAATATAAGTAATTTATATTAGTTTTTTTCAAAATCAAAGAGAGGCGAGAATTATCTCGCCTCTCCTTTTGCTTTGTATGAGTGTAAGATTACTCATATTTTAGAGGTTTTCACTGGCTGCTTCAACCAAGTCAAAGTAACCATCCAGCAGTTCTTGAACTGCAAACCTTTTGGAAATTAGGTACTGGATATCCAGACCCGCACTCATAAGTTCCCGATAGATTGCCAAGAAATCATCTACCAGATCTGCATGGGCAATTATTTGATCTACTACCGGTGAAATGGGATTTTTTACTTCAAGAGCATTAGTGCCTTCAAGAGACGATGTCTCTTGAGTTTTAGCCGTGGAAGTGACATCATCAGGAGAAGTATTATTAGCACTAGTGTCTTTTTGGGTGGTGGTGCTTTCGTCACAACTTTCGGGAAGTTCAATCCCATTCTGCTCAATCAATGCTCCAAGATTTGCAAATGGAGTAGTTACTGCAGCAACATTTTCTGCTGTTTGACTCGATCCTCCATTTTCCAACACAATTTGGTATAGTTCGCTTATGAATGTTCCTAGTGCTTCTGCTTTGGGCAGAAGTGCAGATGCTTCGTGATATTTTAGACCTAGATTTCTAAGTCCACCATATTGAAAATTTTCCCGACCTTTGGATTTTAACAGGAAAATGGTTCTTTCAATATGCTCTCCACTTGCACAGGTTACGAAGCTTAAAGCTATTTCCCAAATTTCATTGGCCAAAATTTTGTCTGCTCCAAACTTTTTCGAAAATCTGTCAAAGACTTTCCCTTCTTCAGAAGATGTTGCAAAAGAGGGAATTAAAAAATCCTCACCGTTGCAAATCTCGACAGTAAACTGGTAACGCAGTTCATTGCGTAAGGGGATTATAAGTTCTTTTGCAAAGTTCTCCTTGTTGACTGAGAGCCCCAAGGAAGCAAGAGCGTTGCTTGCGGATTCTTCAAAACTCAAATTCCATAACAGAGTTTTGAAGTTTTCTTTCGACATCTTCATTGCAGTGTCGAAGATAGAATCAAAAAAGCTTTGCTTCAGCCCAAATTTTTCAATTTGTGCTTTGAATTTGTTCCGGAAATTGTAGGAACTACTTTCAATTGCAGTCATTTTTTACCTCCAAAATTCAACCAAGTGTTACTTACGAATACAATTATTATATCACATTTTACATATTATGTCAATTCACTTGATGAGAAATTTAGTATATACAACTAGAGATTTATTAAATGAATTCAAAATTTATTGATATTTTTATTCTTTTATGATATTATTACTTTGTAAAAAAAGTATAAAGAAAGGAATAAAAAAATGTCAAAACCAACAGTAGCAATTATAGGAAGACCAAATGTAGGAAAATCTACTTTTTTTAATTATATAGTAGGAAGTAGAATTTCAATAGTAGAAGACACACCAGGAGTTACAAGAGATAGAATATATGCAGAAACAAACTGGAGAGGAAGAACTTTTACAGTAGTAGATACAGCAGGAATAGAGCCAGAAAGTGATGATATAATAATATCTCAAATGAGAGAACAAGCCCAAATAGCAGTAGAAATTGCAGATGTAATTGTATTTTTAACAGATATAAAACAAGGAGTAACTGCAACAGATGAAGAAATTGCAGTAATGTTAAGAAAATCTAAAAAGCCAGTAATACTTGTATGTAATAAAGCAGATAATATGAGTAAAGATAAAGATGATATATATGAATTTTACAATTTAGGATTAGGAGATGTATATCCTGTATCTGCAGCAAATGCACTAGGAATAGGAGATGTTCTAGATGCAATTTACGAAAAACTTCCACAAAAAAATGATGATGAAGAAGATGAAAGAATAAAAGTAGCAGTAATAGGAAAGCCAAATGTAGGCAAATCATCATTAATAAATAAAATATTAGGAGAAAACAGAACAATAGTAAGTAATATTGCAGGAACAACAAGAGATGCAATAGACACAGAATATGAAAATAGCCATGGAAAATATGTATTAATAGATACAGCAGGAATTAGAAGAAAAAGTAAAGTCACAGAATCAATTGAAAAGTTTAGTATTATGAGAACATTACTTGCAATAGAAAGAGCAGATGTATGTTTAATGATGATAGATGCAACAGAAGGAGTAACAGACCAAGATGCAAAAATTGCAGGAGAAGCACATGAAGCAGGAAAAGGAATAATTATTGTAGTTAACAAATGGGATGAATATGAAAAAGAAACAGGAACATTAGAAAAATATAAAAAAGATATTTATGCAAAATTATCATATTTATCATATGCACCAATAATTTTTATATCTGCAAAAACAGGACAAAGAGTAGAAAAATTATTTGATTTAATAAATCATGTTAATGAACAAAACTCTATGAGAGTTTCAACATCAGCTTTAAATCAAGTTATAAATGAAGCAATTGCTCTTGTTCAACCACCAACAGATAAAGGAAAAAGACTAAAAATATTATATGGAACACAAGTAAGCACAAAGCCACCAACATTTGTAATATTTGTTAATAATAAAGAATTATTTCATTTTTCATATGAAAGATATTTAGTAAATCAAATTCGTAGAGAATTTGGATTAGAAGGAACACCAATTAGAATGATAGCAAGAGAAAAACATGAGAAAGGAGAGGAAGAATAATATGGCAGTATATATAATAGTAGTAATAATATCATATTTGATAGGAAGTATTAGTTTTTCAGTAATAATAAGTAAAAAAATGGCAGGATTTGATGTAAGAGAAAAAGGAAGTGGAAATGCTGGAGCAACAAATATGCTACGCTCTGTAGGAGTAAAAGCTGCAGTTTTAACATTAATAGGAGATTGCTTAAAAGGAGTTGTTGCAATTTTAATAGCTGTGCTAATAGGAAAAATAGCACAAAATTTAGACAAAGCATTATTAGTTCAACTTGCTGGTATTGCAGTAATATTAGGACATACATTTCCTATTTTCTTCAACTTTAAAGGAGGAAAAGGTGTTGCAACAGCATTAGGAGTTGTATTAGTAACAAATTGGCAAATAGGATTAATTTGTTTAGTATTTGCACTAGTATTAATGGTATTAAGTAGAATGGTATCTTTAGGATCTGTTGGAGCTTGCGTATTATTCCCAGTTTTGGTATTATTTATAAAAAACCATTATATAGTAACAGAAGGTAGTAGTTATTTAATTTATAGTATAATATTAGCTATAATTGTTGCATTTAATCATAGAAGTAATATAAAAAGGTTATTAAATGGAACAGAAAATAAAATAAGCTTTAAAAAATAAAAAGGTTATTAAAATAAATATATAATAGTGACAAAAGATATTATTTGAAAGAATAATTTCAACACTACATTATCTTAAGAAAGGAATGTGATAAAAAAATGAAAAAAATTGCAGTTATAGGAAGTGGAAGTTGGGGAGTAGCTCTATCTATTCACTTAGCAAAATTAGGAAACAAAGTAAAGTTATGGTCATTTGCAGAAGAAGAAAAAGACTTAATCAATAATGAACATAAATGTAAATTTTTAGATAATGTTGTTTTGCCTAATGGAATTGATTGTAGTACATCATATGAAGAGGTTATAAAAGACTCGGACTTTATTGTACATGTAACACCATCAAAATTTACAAGAAATATAGTAAAAGAATATAAAAAATATGTAACAAATCAACCTATTGTTATTTGTTCAAAAGGTTTTGAACAAAGTTCATTAATGACACTTGATGAAGTTATAAAAGAAGAAATTCCAAATGCAAAAATAGCAGTACTTTCAGGTCCAAGTCATGCTGAGGAGGTTTCTGTTGCAATTCCTACAGTTTTGGTAGTTGCATCAGAATATGATTCAGTACTAAAATTAGTCCAAGATACATTTATGTCAGACAGAATGAGGATTTATACATCAAGAGATGTAAAAGGAGTTGAATTAGGAGGAGCATTAAAAAATATAATTGCATTTTGTGCTGGAGTTGCAGCAGGAATGGGACTTGGAGATAATACTTTTGCAGCTTTAATTACAAGAGGATTAGCAGAACTTTCAAGACTTGGTGTTGCATTAGGAGGAAAAAAAGATACATTTTATGGTTTAAGTGGATTAGGTGATTTAATTGTAACTTGTTTAAGTGATCATAGCAGAAATAGAAGAGCAGGAAAACTAATAGGTCAAGGTAAAACTATAGAAGAAACAAAAAAAGAAGTAGGAATGACAATTGAAAGTTTAGACAATATAGTTGTAGCTTATGAACTAGGAAAAATTCATAATATTGAAATGCCAATAGTGGAAGCTGTATATGGAATACTATATAAAGGTTTAAAACCAGAAGAAGCTGTAAATGCATTAATGAATAGAGCAAAGAAAAATGAAAATTAAGTATAATAATTAATTTAAATTTGTAAATAATAAAAAATATATAGTGTAAATATTGTATAAGGAAGGGGTTTTTATATGGGATTTTTTGATACACTTGGAAAAAAAGCAAGTGAGGCTTATGGAGCAACAGCCAAAAAAACAGGAGAACTTGCAAGAGAAGCAAAACTAAAAATGAAAATTAATGAAAATAAGTCAAACATAAATGATTTATATAAAGAAATAGGAAAAAAAGTATATGAAAAGCATGTTAGAGAAGAAAACATTGACATTAAATCAGAATTAGAAGAAGAATGCTCTAAGATAGATATATTATCAAGTGAAATTGAAACATGTTTAGCATCAATTTTAGAGCTAAAAAACAAAAAGCAATGTATAAAATGCTTTGCAGAAATAGCAGCAGATGCAGCTTTTTGCCCAAAATGTGGTGAGAAGCAACCAGAAGTAGAAGTAAAAGAAGCAGAAATTGTAGAAAATGAAGAGAAACAAAATGAAGAAAATATTGAAGAGAAAAACGGAGAAGAAAGTGAATAAACTTCATATAAATGCAATTTAAATTGCTGACTTAAGGAAGGAATACAAGCAATAATGAAACTAGTTATACAAAGAGTAAAAGAAGCAAGTGTAAAAGTAGAAGGAAATATTGTAGGAAAAATTGATAATGGTTTTTTGGTTTTAATTGGAATAAAAAAAGGAGATACTAAAGAACAAGCAGATTACTTAGCAAAAAAATTATGCAACTTAAGAATATTTACTGATGAAAATGACAAAATGAATTTAAGTTTAAAAGAAGTAAATGGAAAACTACTAATAGTATCACAATTTACATTATATGGAGATTGCACACAAGGAAATAGACCATCATTTATTGAAGCTGCAAGACCAGAGGAAGCAATCCCATTATATGAATACTTTTGTAATCAATGTCAATCAAATAATATAGAAGTACAAAAAGGAATATTTGGAGCAGATATGAAAGTTGAATTACTTAATGATGGACCAGTAACTATTATTATAGAAAAATAGTTTATAAATTTTACCAAATTGGTAAATAATATAATAAAAAAATATAGGAGGTTCACTTTATGGAAAGAAAAGTAAAAGTTGTTCAATATGGAGTTGGCAAAATGAGTTTATACACAATGAGATATGTGTATGAAAAAGGTGGAGAAATAGTAGGAGCTGTTGACATTAATCCAAATGTCATAGGAAAAGACATTGGAGAAATACTTGGAACAGAAAATAAAGGAAT
This sequence comes from uncultured Clostridia bacterium, assembly GCA_944386165.1. Taxonomy (GTDB): domain Bacteria; phylum Bacillota; class Clostridia; order TANB77; family CAG-508; genus CAG-269. The sequence goes on along the minus strand of CALXAA010000007.1, from coordinate 34,556 downwards.
AAAAATTGTAGGCACAGAACAAGCAAGACAAATGATTGAAGAAACAAAACCAGATATTGTTATAGTTACAACAATGAGTTTAATTAAAGATGTTCAAGATGCATTAATGTTATGTGCTGAACTTGGAGTAAATGCAATAACTACATGTGAAGAAGCATTTTATCCTGCAAATTCAAACCCAGGAATAACAAAAAGATTAGATGAATTAGCTAAAAAGAATAACTGTACAATTACAGGAAGCGGATATCAAGATATATATTGGGGACAATTAATATCATCAATAGCAGGTTCTACACAAAAAATCACAAAAATAAAAGGAAGCTCAAGTTATAATGTAGAAGAATACGGAATTGCACTTGCAAAAGCTCATGGAGCAGGATTATCATTAGAACAATTTGACAAAGAAATTGCTTCAGTTGACAGAATGAGTGATGAAGATAGAAATAAATTAATAAATAGTGGAGAATACTCACCATCATATATGTGGAATGTAAATGGATGGTTATGTGAAAAATTAGGACTAACAATTAAATCTCAAACACAAAAATGTGTACCACAAACTTATAAAGAAGATCTATTTTCTTCAACTTTAAATATGACAGTAAAAGCTGGAGATGCCACAGGAATGAGTGCAGTTGTTACAACAGAAACTGAAGAAGGAATAACAATAGAAAGTGAATGTATAGGTAAAGTTTATGCACCTGATGAATTTGATAGAAATGAATGGACAATTTATGGAGAGCCAGATACAACAATTGTTGTAGAAAAACCAGCAACAGTAGAACTTACATGTGCTTCTGTAGTAAACAGAATACCAGATGTAATAAATTCAAAACCAGGATATGTTCCAACATGTGAGTTTGGAGAATTAAATTATAGAGTAAAACCTTTAAACGAGTATATTAAATAAACTATAAAGAAATATAGTTATAAATGAAGGAGAAGAATTTTTGATAAAAGAACTAATAATAATAATTGTAGGTTTTATTTTCTTAGTCAAGGGTGCTGATTTATTAGTAAAAGCAGCAACCAGTATTGCAAAAAAGTTTGGATTATCTGAAATGCTAATTGGACTAACAATAGTTGCAGTAGGAACATCATTACCAGAAATCTTTATCACAATTACATCATCTGCAGAAGGACATTCTGATTTAATTATAGGAAATGCAATTGGTAGTTGTATTTGCAATTTTTTACTAGTAATTGGAATTTCAAGTATAATAAGACCTGTAAAATTTGATAAAAGAATTGTTAACAAACATCTTCCTATAGGAATAGCTGCTATGATATTACTACTATTTTTAGGAAATACAAACAAAGTAGGAGATAATCACATAATTACTAGAGGACAAGGAGTTATACTACTATTTTGTACATTAGCATATATTATTTTTACAATATATGAAGAAAGGGCCATAAAAGACAAGAAAATTGATGAAGAAATTATAAAAGATGTAGAATCTAAAGAAGAAAAATCAATTTTTAAAATAGCAATTTTCTTAATTGTAGGAATATTGGGACTAAAATTTGGATCTGACTTTGTTGTAAACAGTAGTATATCTATTGCAACAAAACTAGGACTGTCTGAAAAATTTATAGGAATGACTATAGTAGCTATAGGAACAGCATTACCTGAGATAATAACAGGAATAATAGCAGGTAGAAAAAATGAAACAGATTTATTGATTGGAAATTTAACAGGGTCTAACATCTTAAATTTATGCCTTTTAATAGGTTTAGGGGCAGTAATAAATCCTTTAACATTTATATCTGATTTTAATAGAAGTATTATTGTTTTGATTGTTATAACTTATTTTTTACAATGGATTGCAAGAAAAAATAAAAAAAATGAATTAAACCGAAAAGTAGGGATTTTTATGATGATTATTTACTTCATTTATATGATTTGCATGATATAATTAAATGTTCAAATAAGACTAGAAAATGTACTAGTCTTATTTTTTTTTATAAAAAAATTTTATAAAAATATTGACATATTGTTATATAGTGTTATTATATAAATATAACAGTAGATAACAGTGAGGTGAAAAAAATGAATATAATAATAAGTAACAATAGCAGTACACCGATTTATGAACAAATAAAAACAGCAATAAAACAAGCAATATTTACAAATGAATTAAAAGAAGAAGACACTTTACCTTCTGTAAGAAGCATGGCAAATGACTTAAAAATTAGTTTTTTAACAGTAAAAAAAGCTTATGATGAATTAGAAGAAGAGGGATATATAAAAACTGTGCAGGGTAAAGGGAGTTTTGTTGCTCCTAAGAACATAGAACTGATTAGAGAAGAAAAACTAAAAGAAATACAAGAATACATAGAAAAGATTTATGATATTTCTAAAATATCAAACATTTCTGAAGAAGAAATTAAAGAATTATTTAAAATGATTTTTGAGGAGGATTATTAGGTTTTCTCTTAACAGCAATTGTTGCAAATGTTATAAATTATGTAAGACCAGAAAATATTATTAACATTGATTATGAAAGTTTAATTAATACTACATTAGGTGGAATGTGGGCTATAGCTTTTATACAAGCAATACAAATTCCAAGTGTATACAAGTGGGGAGCAGAAAAAGGTAGAGTTCAGATGTTTGTATTATTATTTATCATAATTATTATTGCTACTGGTGCTGGTTTTTTGATTAAACAATCTAATTTTAGTATAGATATGGAAATGGTAGAAAATTTGATAAATAGATTTGGACTTATATTATTAATTGCGACAATGATAATTATGTATTTTGTATCATATAAAATATCTTACAGAATTTATCAAAATAAAGAAGAATAAAAATATATAGCAGATTATGTAATCAAATATACTTAATCTGCTATTTTACTTTTTATACTTTTGGAAACTTTAAAGTAAATGTAGTAATATTATTTTTACTTTCAGCTGTTATAGTTCCACCATGTAAACTAATAATTTCTTTAGCAATAGCAAGACCAAGACCGGCACCACCACCAGAAGTTTTTCTTGAATCATCCAATCTATAAAATTTTTCAAAAATAGAATTAAGTTTATCTTCTGGTATTGTATATCCTTCATTTTGAATAGAAACAGTAATCATATCATCTATACATAAAGCATTTATGTTTATTTCTGTATTTTCAAAACTATAAGAAATTGCATTTTTAATTACATTATTAAATACTCTAGAAAGTTTGTCTGGATCAGCATAACAAGTTATATCATCATCGCAATTTATTACTATTTTTTTACTTTGTTCATTTGTCATAGGATAGAATTCATCAATAATTTGTTCTAACATAAACTTTAAATTAAGATTTTTTTTCATAAGTACAATTTTTGTATCATTAAATCTTGCAATTTCAAAAAATTCATTCATCAATTCTTCAAGTCGATAGGCCTTATCCAGTGTAATACCAGTATACTTTATTCTTTGCTCTATTGGTAAATCTGGACTTTCTTTTAATAATTCTAGATAGCCAATAACAGATGTTAGAGGAGTTTTTAGGTCATGTGCTAAATAAACAATTAAATCATTTTTCTTTTGCTCACTTTCTCTAGCAGTTCTTTCATTCTTAACAAATTCGCTTTTTAAATGATTCATTTGAATACTAATATCTTCTAATTCTGGAGAAAGTCGAATATATTCTACATTTTTATCTAATAATTGTTTAGAGGCTATAGCTACTTCATCAATATATGAAAATACTTTTTTCAATAATTTATAAGTTAATGCAGTGCAAGCTAGTATCCAAGCTATAGCAATAACAAAAAATATTATTCCATAATCAAATAAATAATTAAAACAACTTCGAGCAAAATAATAAAAATTTGGAAAAATATGATATAACCATTCAAAATCTATTCTGCTAAAAATTTCGGCAATAATAAGAAATATTATTGGAATAATAATTATACAAGCAACAACTTGTAAAATAAAGTTTCTAAAAGTTTTTAGTAGAAGTTTATTTTCTAAAATATTATTCTTTTTCGATTTCATATCCAACACCCCAAACAGTTTTTATAAATTTTGGATTTTTTGGTTTTTCATGCATTTTTTCTCTCAACCTTTTAATATGTACCATAACAGTATTATTACAATCTAAATATTTTTCACCCCAAACATTTGAAAAAAGTTCTTCAGAACTTACAACTTTACCTCTATTTTTGCATAAATACCAAAGAATAGAAAACTCAATTGGAGTTAAATTTAATTCTTCATTATATAAAATACATTTATGATTTTTTTTATTCATACTTAATCCTAAAAATTCAATTATATCTTTATCATCTTGTTCTTTATTATAATTATGATATCTTCTTAAAGCAGATTTTACTCTAGCAACAACTTCTAATGGATTAAAAGGTTTTGTAATATAATCATCTGCGCCAATACTTAATCCTTCTATTTTAGAAATATCATCTACTTTTGCTGTTAGCATAATAACTGGAAAATTATATTTTTCACGAATTTTTTTACAAATAGAAAATCCATCTATATCAGGTAGCATAACATCTAAAATTGCCATATCTAAATTTATTTTTTCAATGCATTTTAAAGCACTTTCAGAATCATAAAATTTATAAACACTATAATTTTCACTTTTTAAATAAAGTTCAATTAAGTCAGCTATTTCTTTTTCGTCATCTAAAACTAAAATATTATAACTCATTTTATATTTCCTCCATAAAAATTATACCACGAAATAGACAAAGAAACATAAAAAATAGCAAATTGTAAGAAAATCGTAAGAATTTGTAAGAAAAAATTAAGACTATATTTATAAAAAAGTAAAAAATAAAATAATAAATAAATTTATACTTATATTAGAAAGTGAGGAAATAAAAAATGAATAAAAAGAAAATAGGGGTAATATTTGGAGGTTGCAGTCCAGAATATAATGTATCATTAGAATCTGCATATAGTGTAATTACTAATATAAATAAAGAAAAATATGATATTACATTAATTGGAATTACAAAAGAGGGAGATTGGTTTAAATTTGAAGGAGATTTAGAAAATATCAAAAATGATAATTGGTTACAAAAAGGAAAATGTACAAAAGTTGTTATTTCAAGTAGTAAAAGTGATAAGGGAATTATAGAAATTGAAAATAATAATACAAATTTAATTAAATTAGATGCTATTTTCCCAGTACTTCATGGAAAAAACGGAGAAGATGGTACAGTTCAAGGATTAATAGAACTCTCTGAAATTCCACTTATAGGATGTGATATACTTTCATCTAGTTTATGTATGGATAAATATTTATCACACAAACTAGTTCAAAGTTATGGAATAAAAGTTGCAAATAGTATTTTAATAAATGGTAAAACAAAAGACATAGATAAAGAAATCCAAAAACTAAATTTTCCATTGTTTGTAAAACCAGTTAGAGCTGGTTCATCATTTGGAATTACAAGAATAGAAAATGAAACAGAAATAGAACAAGCTATAAAAGAGGCTTTAAAATATGATACAGAAATAATTATAGAAGAAAATATTAATGGTATAGAAATAGGATGTGCTATTTTAGGAAATGAAGACTTAATAGTTGGAGAAATAGATGAAATTGAATTAAGTAATGGATTTTTTAATTATACTGAAAAATACACATTAAAAACTTCACAAATTCATGTACCTGCAAGAATAGATAAAGAAATAGTTCAAAAGGCAAAAGAAACAGCAAAACAAATTTATAAAATATTAAAATGCAAAGATTTTGCAAGAGTAGATATGTTTTTAACACCAAATAATGAAATTTATTTTAATGAAATAAATACAATACCAGGGTTTACTTCACATAGTAGATATCCTAATATGATGAAACAAATAGGAATGAGTTTTGAAGAGCTTGTAGATAAAATAATTAGTTTGGAGGTATAACAATGAGTTTAGATAAATTTAGATTATTTGCTTCTATTCTTATTGTTGCAATTCATACATATCCATTAAGTTCTATTAATGAAAACTTAGACTTTGTTTTTACACATATATTTTGTAGAATAGGTGTACCAATTTTTCTAATGATAACAGGATATTTTGTACTACCAAAAGCTATACAAGATAAAAAGAGTTTAATGAAATATACCAAAAAAATAGCTAAAATATATTTCTTATGTATGATATTATATTTACCAGTAAATATATATGCAGGTAAGCTAAAAGGTATTAGTTTTGTAGGAATTTTAAAATCTATATTTATAGATGGAACATTCTATCACTTATGGTATTTTCCAGCATTGATATTGGGAATATGGATTACTTATTTTATTATAAAACATATCAAAAATAAAAATGGACTAATTTTAGTTTCAATTTTATATGTAATTGGTTTATTTGGAGACAGTTATTTTGGAATTGCAGAAAAATGGAGTGTAACCAAAACTTTTTATGATGCAATATTTAATATATTTGATTATACAAGAAATGGTTTGTTTTATGTTCCTATATTTTTGTATTTAGGATATATAATGAAAAATATAAATTGGAAAATAAGCAAAAGAGACAATATAATATTTATTATTATATCTTTAGTATTAATGATTTTAGAAGGAATGATATTACATCATTTCAATTTACAAAGACATGATAGTATGTATTTTATGCTAATTCCAACAATGATAGGAATATTTAATTTTATTTTGCAAAACAAAAACGAAAATAATAAGCAACTAAGAAATATAGCAACTATAATTTATATAATTCATCCAATGTTTATTATTGTTGTAAGAGGAATTGCTAAAATTACACAAATGCAAAATGTAATGATAGACAATAGTATTATTCATTACTTATTAGTTGTAATTTCAAGTTTGATATTTAGTATTATCTTAGAAAAAAAGAAAGTGAGTGAGAAAAATGGAAAAAGATTTAAAACAAAACAGAGCATGGATTGAAATTAATTTAGATAATCTAGAAAATAATATAACACAAATAAAAAATATAATTCCAACTCAAACTAAAATTATGGCAGTTGTAAAAGCAAATGCTTATGGACATGGAATGACAGAAATATCTAAAAAATTAAATCAAGTAGGAGTAACTGATTTTGCAGTTGCAACTTTAGAAGAAGGAATAATTTTGCGAGAAGCGGGAATTAAAGGAAATATATTAATATTAGGATATACTAATTTTAATAATATAGATTATTTATTAAAATACAATTTAATTCAAACAATAGTAGATTATGAATATGCCAAAAGAATAAGCCAAATGGATTTAAAAGGAAAACTGAAAGTACACATAAAAATTAATACAGGAATGAATAGAATTGGAGAAAGCTATAAAAATATTGATAAGTTAATTGAAATTTATCAAATGAAAAATTTAGAAATTTTAGGAACATATAGTCACCTTTGTGTATCAGATAGTTTAAAAGAAGATGATAAATTATTTACAAATAAACAAATAACAAATTTTTTTGAAACCATAAAAACACTACAAAATTTAGGCTATGATACAGGAAAAATACACATACAAGCAAGTTATGGAATATTAAATTATCCAGAATTAAATTGTGATTATGTAAGACCAGGAATTATTATGTATGGAGTCTATAGTGATGAATATGAAAATACAAAAACAAAAGTTAATTTAAAACCTGTATTATCATTAAAGGCAAGAATAACGAGTATAAAAGAAATAACTCAAGGAGAATCTGTTAGTTATGGAAGAATATTTAAAGCAGATAAAACTATGAAAATTGCAACAGTTGGAATAGGTTATGCAGATGGGTATCCACGAAATTTGTCTGGTAAAAATGCTAAAGTTTTAGTAAACGGAAACTATGTAAATATAATAGGAAGAATTTGTATGGACCAATTAGTAATTGATGTATCAAACTTAACCAAAATAGAAGATGGTGATATTGTTACTTTAATAGGGGAGGAAAAACAAATTAAAGCAGAAGTAGTTGCACAAAATTCGGGTACTATTACAAATGAACTATTAAGTAGATTGGGCAAAAGATTACCAATAATTATTTGTTCATAAAAAAATTAAGAATGAAAAAAAGGAGATGAGCCATATGCATAGAATAGAAGCATATGTTAGATTAGCAATAATATTTATTATTATAATAAGCATTGTATACTTACCAATTTTATTTGAGTTAAAAAAGAAAGGAAAAACTGTAATTAGGCAAATGAGTTATATAGGTTTAATTTGCTCTATATTTTTAATTATATTTGCTACATGTCTTTTTATGCCTATTAATTTTCATTCAGAAGCACACATTATAAATTTAAAACCATTTAATTGGATTGGAAACACTGACAGTTTTGACAAGTTTGTAGTTGAGAAGATTCCAAATATTATGTTATTTATACCATTAGGATTTTTTATTCCAACAGTATTTAAAAATATGAGAAAGTTTTGGAAAACAAGTCTAGTTGCTTTTTGTATTACATTTAGTATAGAATTTTTTCAATATTTTGCTGGAAGATCTTCTGATATTGATGATATTATAATGAATCTTTTTGGAGCTATTATAGGTTATGCATTATTTGGGTTGTTTAATAGATGTTTTGTTAGAACAAAGTGGTGGAATAGGTTTTTATGTAATGAATAAAAATTATATCATCTCTGTCATTATTTGAAAAATTAAATTGAAAATAAAATATAACTAAATTGTTTAAAATTATAGATTTTTTTCTGAAATTATTGTAAAATGCTAAATGTAGAAAATATTAATTTATATGGAGATTAAAAATGTTAGAAATAAGACAAGAGAATAAAAAGGACTGTGCTGAAGTATATAATGTAATAAAGAAAGCATTTATGTCAGCAGAGCATTGTGATGGAAATGAACAAGATTTAGTAGTAAATTTACGAGAAAGCAATAATTTCATTCCAGAACTATCATTAGTAGCAATAGATGACAACAAAATAGTTGGATACATATTATTTACAAAAATAAGAATAGGAAAATATGAGGAATTAGCATTAGCACCACTTGCAGTATTACCAGAATATCAAAAACAAGGGATAGGAAAGAAATTAATAGAAGAAGGACACAAAAAAGCTAAAAAATTAGGCTATCAATATAGTATTGTTTTAGGTAGTGAAAGGTATTATCCAAAGTTAGGATATGTACCAGCAAGTCAGTATGGAATAAAAGCACCATTTGAAGTACCAAATGAAAATTTTATGGCAATAGAATTAAATAATACAGATGTAGAAATAACTGGTGTAGTAGAATATGCAAAAGAATTTGGAATATAATATTACAATTTATAAAATATGCCACAGTTTAAATGGGATTCTCATATTTCTATGTATGTTTTTAAGCAAATAGAGAAAGGAATTTTATGAAAGTTATTTTTTTAGATGTTGATGGAGTGTTAAATTCAGACGAATATATTGATAGAGCACAAAAACAGGAAATACAAGGTATAGAAAGACATATAGATGTAGAAAAAATAAAATTATTAAAAAAAGCAATAGATGAAACTGGTGCAAAAGTTGTACTAAGTTCTTCATGGAGATTTACAAAAAATGAACAATATCTAAAGCAGTTATTAGAAAAATATGGAATTTATTTAGTAGGAGCAACTCCATTAATCCAATGCGAAAGAGGTTTAGAAATAAAACAATGGATATTAGATAATCAAAATGTTGAAGATTTTATTATATTAGATGATGAGATTTATCCATCTTATGATGAAAAATTATTAAAAAAATTAGTAAAAATTTCAAATGGAAATGGTAGAGGGCTTGGAGAAGGTTTACTTATTAGCGATATAGAAGAAATAATTAAAAGACTAGGAAGAGTCAAAAAAGAAGAATTAGAAAGATAGTATTATTTTTTTAAAATATTTATATACTATTGCAGAGAGAAAATGAAAAAAATGTTTATAAAGCAGTTTGAAACATAACTGTTTTATTTTTTTAGAATATTTCGATAAATATCGAAATAACTATTGACATTATTAAAATTAAATAGTAAAATCATTTCGAGAAATATCGAAATGATGAAGGTGAATATAATGGGAATGTCGGAAACATTAAAAGCTATATCAGATCCTGTTAGAAGAAACATATTAGAAATGTTAAAAAAAGAAAAAATGACAGCAGGAGATATAGCGAATAAATTTAATTTAACTAACTCAACAGTTTCTTATCATTTATCATATTTAAAAAAGGCAGATTTGGTAAAGGAAGAAAAATACAAGAAATATATTTATTATAAGCTGAACACATCAGTATTTGAAGAAATAATGGTATGGATTTATCAATTTGGAAAAGAAAATATGAAAGGGGATAATAATGATGAAGAAAAAGATTGATTGGAAAATTTTAATTATAACAACTTTAATGTGCATAGCACCAATAATATTTGGAGTAATCTTATATAATCAATTACCAGAACAAATGGCAGTACATTTTGGACTAAACAATGAACCTAATGGTTTTGCTCCAAAAGAATTTGCTTTGTTTGGTATTCCACTACTTATGACAGTATTACAAATAATTTGTTGTATATCAAGTGATTGTATGGAACAAAAAAGGCAAAACAAGAAATATATAACAATGTATAAATGGATAATACCCATAATAGGAATGGTATGTTATTTAACAATGTTAGCTTATGGAGCAGGAATTGAACTGGATATGCGAATAATTGTATGTATAACATTGGGGATAATTTTTATGATTATAGGAAATTATATGCCTAAAACAGAAATTAATAAACTACAAAAGTACTATGTGAGAAATGACTTTTGGGAAAAAGTAAAAAGACCAGCAGGATATTTCTTTGTAATAATGGGGCTACTATTTATAATTTCAGCATTTCTAAATTCAATAGTGTCTTTTATATTAATGATAATACTTATAATTTGTGCTGTTTTAATTACAATATATTCATTATATTTATTTTATAAAGATAGAAAATAGGAGGTACAAAAAATGATTGAAATAAAAAATGTTTCAAAATCTTATGTGAAAGGAAAAAAGTCAGTAGATGACTTAAATCTTGAAATTAAAAATGGAGAAATATTTGGATTTTTAGGACCAAATGGTGCTGGTAAAACAACAACGATAAGAATGATAACAGGAATATTAAATATTGATGAAGGTGATATTTTAATAGATGGAAAAAGCATCAAAAAAGAACCGTTAGAAGCAAAGAAAAACTTTGGATTTGTACCAGATAGTCCAGATATGTTTTTAAAATTAAAAGGAATAGAATATTTAATGTTTATGGCAGATGTTTATGATGTACCACAAAATAAGAGAAAAGAAAAGATAGAAGAACTTACAAAAAAATTTGAAATATATAATCAATTAAATAATCAAATACAAAGTTATTCACATGGTATGAGACAAAAGATAGTAATATGTGGTGCATTACTTTCAGAACCTAAAAATTGGATATTAGATGAGCCAATGACAGGATTAGATCCAAAATCATCTTATGATTTAAAAGAAATGATGAGAGAACACGCAAAGTCAGGAAAAACAGTATTTTTCTCTACACATATATTAGAAGTGGCAGAAAAGTTATGTGATAGAGTAGGAATTATTAATAAAGGAAAATTAGTATTTGTAGGAACATTTGACGAAATGAAGCAAAAATTTAAAGAAAATGCATCACTAGAGGAACTATTCTTAGAAATAACAGAAAAATAATATTAGAAGGGAAGTGTAAAATGAAAAAAGTAATAAAATTAACAAAGATATTTCTTAAAAATTCCTTTTCTAATATAGATTCAAGAATGGGAATTTCTACAAAATCAAAAAGCAAAATTATAATATATGGACTGCTATTTTTATATTTTGCAGGACTTATTATCTTTTTAGGATATAACTTACTTGATGGATTAATTGCAATACATCAAGAAAAAGTATTTGTTGGAATGGTCTTATTTATGATATTTGGTTTAACAATTGTTCAAACTATATTTTCAAGTATAAATGTATTATATTTTACAAAAGATAGTGAATATTTATTACCATTACCTTTAAAACCTTATCAAATTATACTTGCAAGAACAAATGTAATGTTAATTGCTGAATATTTAATTATATTTTTAGTAGGTCTTATTCCTCTTGTAATGTATGGAATATTAACAAAAGCAGGAATTATTTATTACTTTACGATGATATTTGCAGTGATTTTAATACCAATTTTACCAGTATTATTAATTAGTATAATAGTAATGATTATAATGAGTTTTGCAAAACTTACAAAAAACAGAAATAAATTTCAACTAATTGCAACATTATTAGTTTTAGCAATCATAATGGGATTAGCAATTTCAACAAGTGGAATGAAACAAGATTTAACAAATGAAGAAATGGCACAAATGGTAGTACAAGCAAATGGAATGATAGAATTAGTTAAAGGATATATCCCAACAGTAGATTATTTGATAGAAGCATTAACAACAAAATCTTTATTAACAACAATAATAGAAGTATTAAAAACAATAGGTATTACAATAGTAGGATTTATTTTATATATGATAATTGCACAAAAAATATATTTTAAAGGGTTAGTAGGAAATTTATTTGGAGGAGGGACATCTCATTCAAATAAAGAAATAAATCAAAAGGAATATAGAAATAGCAAACTATATAAAAGTTATATTGGAAAAGAATTTAAAAACTTGGTTAGAAATCCAGTGTTTTTAGTACAATGTTTATTACCAGCAATATTAATACCAATTTTAATGGTAGTAGTAGTTTATGCAGGATTTAATAGTGATAAAATGAGATTAGAACAAATTACACAAATGTTACAACAAATGCCTACAAATACCTTTATGATAGTTTGTGTAATATTAGGAGTGATACAATTTTTTACAATGTTTATATATATTTCAATTACAGCAATATCAAGAGATGGTGAAAATGCTGTATTTATAAAATATATTCCAGTCTCATTATATAAACAATATATTTATAAAATAATTCCTAATATTATAATGAATATTATAACTGTTATTATCACTTTGGGAATAGCTGGGTATATTTTACATTTACCAGTCATAACATTAATTGCATTATTTATTATTGCAACTATAATGGGGGTATTCCAAAGCCTAGTAATGATTATAGTAGATTTAAAAAGACCAAAATTAAACTGGGATTCTGAATATGCAGTAGTAAAACAGAACTTAAATTTAGTTTTTCCGGTATTACTTTCAATGATAAATATTGCAATAATTGTAGGAACAGTTTTTTTACTAAAAGATATAAATGTATATTTAGGAACTGGAATATTAGGAATACTATATATAGTATTAACAGCTATAACTAATAAATATTTATATAATAAACAATATGAATTGGCAAATAAAATAATATAACTTTTATAGATCAGTTTCGCACGAACTGGTCTATTTTAATACATTAAAATAGTTAGTCAAATATCTTGTTTTTTATTTTATAATATGCCATAATATTGCTGTGAAAATAAGAAGAGGGAGGAGAAAAGTGATGATTTCAGTAGAGCATATAACAAAGAAATTTGTTAGAAACAGAAACCAAAAAGAAAAAGAAGAATTTTATGCAGACAATGACATCACCTTTGAAGCAAATGACGGAGAAATTATAGGAATATTAGGACCAAATGGAGCAGGAAAAACAACACTATTAAGAATGATAGCAGGAATATTAGAACCAACAACAGGAAAAATAAGTTTTGATGGTATGAATTATAAGGATAATGAAATTGAAATCAAGCAAAATATAGCTTATTTATCAGGAAATACAAAGATATATGATACCTTATCAACTTATGAATTATTAAAAATGTGTTGTGATATATATGGAGTGAATAAGGAAAATAGCGAAAAAAGAATAAAAGAAATTACAAAAGTATTAGGAATGGAACAATTTTTATATAACAAAATTGCAAACCTATCAACAGGTCAAACTCAAAAAGTAAATTTAGCAAGATGTTTAGTACATAATCCTAAATATTACATTTTAGATGAGGCTACAACAGGATTAGATATTATATCTAGTCAAATTATATTAAACTTCATAAAAGAAGAAAGAGATAAAGGAAAAACAATATTATATTCAACGCATTATATGGAAGAGGCAGAGAATATATGTAATAGAGTAATTATGATAAATAAAGGAAAAATTATAAAAACTGGAACTCCAGATGAAATAAAGAGAGATACAAATACTACAAATTTAAGAGATGCATTTTTTACATTAATAGGAGGTGTTTCAGCCTATGAATAATTTATGGAATATATTTAAAAAAGAATTGCGAGAATTATTTAGAGATAAAAAATCATTAGCAATGATGCTTGTAATACCAATATTTATACCACTTTTAGTAATAGGAATGTCAGCTTTATTTGAATCACAAGTAAGTAAAGATGTAAGTGAATATAACAAAATAGGATTTGCTTATGAAATGTCAGAAGCAGAAAAAAGCATTGCTGAAGAAATGAATATTGAAATTATAAATGGAACAAATGAAGAATTAAAGCAAAAGTATGATAATGGTGAGATTAACCTATATATAACAAAACAAGATAACAAATATATTATAAATACAGACGGTTCTGATAATAGTACATTTGCAAGTAGTTTAATGGATACATATTTTAATACATATAAACAATATTTACAACAAAGCTATTTACAAGAGAACAATATAAATCCAAATGAAGTATTAAATATTATAACAGTCGAAGAAAATGTTATAGAACAAGACAATTACTTTGCAAATTATATTAAAAACTATGCTTTCTTATTTATAATGATGGCAATAACTGTTTCAGCAACATACCCAGCTACAGATACAACAGCAGGTGAAAGAGAAAGAGGAACATTAGAAACTCTACTTACATTTCCAATAAAAAGTAAAGATATAATTGTAGGTAAGTTCTTAGGTGTTACTGTATCATCAATTATCACAGGAATAATCAGTCTAGTATTAGCAATACTTTCATTGATAATTACAAAGAATATGTTTAGTATTTATGAAGGAGTAGATGTAATGTTTTCTCCACTAACAATATTATTTGCAGTAATAGTAATAATTGCATACTCATTCTTTATTAGTGGTTTATGTATTGCGATTGCAAGTACATCAAAGTCATTTAAAGAAGCTCAAAGTGCTTTAACACCATTAACATTTATATCATTCTTCCCAGGTATGATTGCATTTATGATGGGCATAACAACAACACCAATACTTTCAATAGTACCATTCTTAAACTTTACATTGATATTTACAGATATAAACAATGGAACAATAGATTTATTAAATATTGGATTAATGGCTGTATCTACAATAGTTTATATAAGTCTAGTATTTGCACATATTATAAAACAATATAAATCAGAAAAAGTATTATTCGCAAAATAAAATTATAAATATTCTATATTTAGAAATAAGTATAGAATATTTTTGCTTTTTATGGTATTATGTTGGCAACTAATTTGTAAAAGGAGATAAAATATTATGGCTAATGAAAGTAAAAAAGATTTTAATGCTATGATGAATAATAATAAGGATATGCCTAAAATTCAAATTGTTTCAGATGAAAGAACAATCAAAAAATATGGTGGAACTAAAATGTTTTTTGCACCACCAATTTACTATGATGAACTAATGAAGAAAGTACCAAAAGGAAAACTAATTACAGTAGGACAAATGAGAGATTATCTTGCAAAACAAAATAATGCAGATTTTACTGATCCTATGACGGCAGGAATATTTGTTAATATTGTAGCTTGGGCTAGTTATCAAAGAAACGAAAATATTACACCATACTGGAGAACATTGAAATCAGATGGTGAATTAAATGTAAAATATCCTGAAGCAATAGAATTACAAAGAAGATTACTTGAAGAAGAAGGACATACTATAATCACAAAAGGTACGAAAAACATAAAATACTATGTTAAAGATTTTGAAAACAGTTTAGTAGAATTATAATTCAAATTTAATGGAGGAATTATGAAATATATAGCATTATTAAGAGGAATTAATATAAGTGGCAAAAACAAAATTGACATGAAAGAATTAAAACAAGAAATTGAAAATTTAGGATTTGATGAAGTAATTACATATCTAAATAGTGGAAATATTATTTTCAAAAGCAATATAGAAGATAAGGGTATAATTGCAAATAACATACATTTAATGATAAAAAATAAATTTAATTTAGATATACCTATTTTTATTTTAACTATGCAAGAATTAGAAGAAATATTAGAACATAGTCCAGAATGGTGGGGAAAGAACGATAAAGAAATATATAATAATATTATATTTGTTATACCACCAACAACCTCAAAAGAAGTATTTGAAACAATAGGTTCTCCAAATGAATACGAAAAAATACAAGAATATAAAAATAATATTTTCTGGTCTTTTGATTTAAAAAATTACAGAAAATCAAATTGGTGGAGTAAAACAGCAAGTACAGAAATTAGTAATTCAATAACAATAAGAACAGCTAATACTATGAGAAAGATATTAGAAATATGCTTAAAAAAGTAAAAAATAAGAAGTAATAAATAAAGGTGGAAAAAATGATATGAATCATATTTTAATAGTGGAAGATAACAAAGAAATAACTGAAAATTTAACTCTTTTACTTAAAGAAAATGGATTTTCTATAGAATCGATATCTAAACAATCAGAACTAGAAAAAATGTTGGAAAAAAATAAATTTGATTTAATCTTATTAGACTTAATATTGCCAGATGGAAATGGATTTTCCATTTGTAATTCAATAAAAAAGAAAATTGATATTCCGATTATTATACTTACAGCAATGAAAGATGAGTATAGCATTGTAACAGGTTTCGATGTTGGTGCTGATGATTATATTTCAAAACCATTTAAGCCTTTAGAACTCATATCAAGAATAAAAAATCAATTAAGAAGATATAAAAAATCTCCATCAGTTTTTAAAATTACAAATTTAAAGGTAGATACTATAAAAGGTAGTGTATCAAAGAATGACAAAGAAGTTGTATTGACAGCTTTAGAATATAAATTACTTTTACTATTTATAAATCATCAGGGAGAAATTATGTCTAGAAGTAGATTACTAGAAGAAATTTGGGATATTGCAGGAGAATTTGTTAATGATAATACTCTAACTGTTTATATAAAAAGATTACGAGAAAAAATAGAAGATAATCCTACAAATCCTATTATAATAAAAACAGTTAGAGGAATAGGTTATAAAATTGGAGAATGTTATGAGTCTTTTTAGAAATGAAGAAATAAAAAAACAGATAATTATATATGTTATATTTAATATTATTGTATTTTTGGGAGCATTATTTATTAATATTATTTGCTCAATATATATTATATTAGTTTGTTTAGTCATTGAATTTATTTCGTTATTCTTTACGAAAAAAAGATATAATGATATTAGTGAATTAACTTATAAAATAGATAAAATATTACATAATAATGATTATACAAATTTTGATGTGAATAAAGAGGGAGAACTTGCAGTTCTGAATAGTGAAATTTATAAAATGACAGTTAGATTAAGGGAACAAACAGAAAGGTTAGAAAACGAAAAAAATTATTTGAAAGATTATTTAGCAAATATATCACATCAAATTAGAACTCCAATGACTTCCATAAATATAATGATATCGAGATTATCAAGACAGGAGTTAACTTTTGAAGATCGATTTAAAATGATAAAAGAAATAAGTAAGTTATTAACAAGAATTGAGTGGCTTATTACAGCATTATTAAAAGTAGCTCAATTGGAATCTGATACTGTAAAGTTAAAAAAAGAAAAAACAAATGTTGAAGAAGTTGTAAATAAAGCATTAGAACCGTTAAAAATTCAAGCTGAAATCAAAAATATCAAAATGAAATTAAAAATAGAAAAAAATACGAATTATAAAGGAGATTATTATTGGTCAGTTGAAGCTATTTCAAATATAATAAAGAATTGTATAGAACATTCGGAAAATGGAGGTATTATAGAAATTATATCAGAAACCAATCCGATATATACAGAAATAATTATAACTGATGAGGGAAAAGGAATTTGTAAAGAGGATTTACCACATTTGTTTGAGCGATTTTATAGAGGAAACAATAGTGGTAGTGAAGGTATAGGAATTGGACTGTACCTTACTAAAATGATTGTTTCAAAACAAAATGGAGTTATTACTGCCAAAAATAGAGAAAACAAAGGTGCAGAATTTAATATTAAATTTTTTAACGAAGCATAATGTGAAGTCATAATGTTTCGTTTTTTATATTTATTTAAAAGTGACATATTTGTAATAATAAAGTCACTGATGTGTCACTAAACTTGTGTTATATTAAATTTAGGAGGTAATCTATATGGAAATATTAAAAGTTGAAAACTTAACTAAAATTTATAAAGGAGAAAATGAAGTTGTGGCTTTAAACAATGTTTCTTTTTCTGTTAAAAAAGGAGAATTTGTGGCAATAGTAGGGCAATCTGGCTCTGGAAAATCAACACTTTTACATTTGTTGGGAGGTGTAGACATTCCTACTTCACGGTAAAATTTATGTAGATAAAAAAGAAATATATACAAAAAGTGAAGAAGAACTTGCTATTTTTAGACGTCGCAATGTTGGACTAATTTATCAATTTTATAATCTAATACCAATATTAAATGTTTATGAAAATATGGTTTTACCACTTAAATTAGATAAACAAAAAATAAATGAAGATAGAGTTAATGAACTCCTAGATATGTTAGGATTAAGTAATAGAAAGAAACATTTTCCAAATCAATTATCTGGTGGTCAACAACAAAGAGTTGCGATTCGGTAGGGCTCTTATAAATGCACCATCTATTATTTTAGCTGATGAACCTACTGGAAATCTCGATAAGAAAAATGGACAAGAAATTATTGAAATTTTAAAGTATTCTAATAAAAAATATAATCAAACTTTAGTTTTAATAACACATGATGAAAACATAGCTTTACAAGCAGACAGAATCATTAGAATAGAAGATGGAAAAATTATATCAGATGAGTATATAAGATAAGGAGGTAATGTAATGATAAAAGAATATGTTATAAATCATATAAGAAATAATAAAACAACAAGTGTTTCAATAGCAATAACTTCATTTCTTGCTTCATTGCTCCTTTCATTATTGACAGGAATATTTTACAATCTATATGCCGATAATATTGCTAGAGGACAAACCCAAACAACAGTGGAAATCTTTGCATTTCTATTTATATTATTTATGGCAATGTTTTCGTTAATCTTAATGATATATAATATTTTTGCTATGTCAATGAATTCAAGATTACATCAATTAGGAATTTTAAAAAGTGTAGGGGCAACGCCAAAACAAATTAAGCAAATATTAAGGTATGAAGTTATAATTTTAAGTTTAGTTCCAATCGTAATTCGGAACCTTGTTGGGTATAGGAACAACATATATTCTTATGCAATTTATAATTAAAGCAACAGAGCTTGCAAGAGATTCTGAACTATATTTTAGATATAATATTTTAGTTGCTATTATTTCTGCTGCTATTTCTTTTATAACAGTTTGGATATCAGCGACTATTCCTGCAAGAAAAATTGCTAAAGTTTCAGTTATGGATGCAATATTCTATAGAGATGATACAAAAGTTAAAAAAATGAAAAAATTTATGATTTTTTCTAAAATTTTTGGAATAGAAGGAGAAATAGCAAGGAAGTCAATATATTCACGAAAAAAAAGTTTTCGTACAGCAACAAGAGCATTTATTTGTTCATCATTAGCTTTAATTACATTTCTAAATTTTGAAACAGTATCAGATTTATCAACTAATAAAACATTCTTTGAAAGATATAGGGATAAATGGGATATAATGTTCCAAATGCCAGATATGAATAATAGAAATGAACTTACCCAAGAAATAAGAGATATGGCTGGAATTAAAGATTGTATTAATTATAAAAAATGTACTTTTTATGCTGAAATAGATTCTACATACTTTAGTAATGAACTAAATGTAGCAGGGGGGTTAGATGTAATTAGTGAGAATATTACTGAGAATGAAAAGGGAAAATATCAAATAGGTATTCCAATTATAATATTAGACGACGTAAGTTTTGATGAATATTATAATTCTTTGCAAAATAATAACGGTAGTAATTTATCTGCACAAGAAAAATGCGTTGCAATAAATAAGATATGGAAAAGTAAGAATCACAATTTAAAAGGAGAGTACATTCCTTATTTAAAAGAAATAGACAATTTAAAATTAGAAATATTTGAGAAAAATAATGAATCACAGAAATATACTATATATATAACAAATTATGCACAAGAATTACCTAATCTAAAAGAAGAATATAATAGATATGAATGCGAATTAGTTTTAATAATTAGTGAAAGTTATGCTAATAAAATTAATAGTAATATGATGAATAATCCTACATATTTTAATGTAAAAATTAATAATATATCAGAAATATATGATATACAAAATAAAATTGAACAGAAAATTACTGGAATTGAATATCAAATACAAAATAGAATACAAGAAGAGACTTCTGACAAGAATATAAGAAGTGGATTAAGAATTATAATTTGGACTTTAGCAGGAATTCTTGCATTGATTGGAATTGTAAATGTATTTTCAAACTGTATCTCACAAATTTCTTTAAGAAAAAGAGAATTTGCTAGATATATGTCTATTGGATTATCACGCAAAGGTATAAAAAAGATTTTAACTTATGAGGCATTAATAATAAGTTTAAAACCTATTATAATAAGCCTAATAATAAATGTTCCGATTGTTTTATTATTTTTAAACGCTAGTCAAATATTATTGTCTGATTATATAAATAATATGCCTATAATACCAATACTTTGCTATATAATATTTATTTTATTGGCAGTAAGTATAGCTTATTATATTGGTGGAAAAAAGATTTTGAACAAAAATATTGTGGATATGTTAAAGGATGATACATTATATTAATTAAAATTTGACAAAATGTAAAAATGATATTATAATACCACAATAAAAGTGCCTTTAAGCACAAAACATCCCCTTTTATTTGATATAGAGAGTTGCTAGAGATAGTAACTCTCATTTTGGTTTATCTTACAAAAATGTCATTTTTAATTTTCAAAAGTATGGTATAATGCTTTTAGGAGGACAAAAATATGCAAAAAATATTGATAGTAGAAGATGATAAAAAATTAAGAAAAGAATTAGAAACATTTTTGACTAAACATGGTTTTATTGCAAAAGGATTAGAAAAATTTGATAATACAATTCAAGACATATTAAATGAAAATGCAGATTTAATATTATTAGATATAAATTTGCCATATACAGACGGTGAATTTGTATGTAAAGAAATAAGAAAGACATCAGATGTACCAATAATAATGGTAACAAGTAGAGATAATGAAATAGATGAATTAATGAGCTTGAATTATGGAGCAGATCAGTATGTAACAAAGCCATATAACATACAAATATTACTTGCTAAAATAAATGGTTTACTAAAAAGAAACAAAAAGTCAGATAAAGAAATGCAAGAAATTGAGTGTGATGGTTTTAAACTAAACATTGCAGAAAGAGTAATTAAAAAAGATGATAGAAAAATTGAACTTACTAAAAATGAATACACTATTTTATATTACTTATGTATCAATAGAGGAAGAATTGTATCAAGAGATGAGATAATGGATTATTTATGGGAAAGTGAAGAATTTATTGACGATAATACTTTAAGTGTAAATGTAAAAAGATTAAGAAGTAAATTAGAAGAATTAGGTTTTGTAGATAAAATCGAAACTAGGAGAGGTCAAGGGTATTTATTAAAATGAGATTTAAAGATTATATAAAAGAAAAAATGATATTAATAATAGGAACAATACTAGCAATTTCAAGTGTAGAAATTTTATTACTTGCTTATAATATTAGTATAATAATAAGACTATATTGTGCATTTATAATTGTTTTTGTAGTAGCACTCGCTATAATAACTGAATATAAAAAGAAAAAAGTTTACTATGACCAATTAATCAAGAATATGGAAGATTTAAGAGAAAAATATTTGATTTCAGAAATAATAAGAACACCAAATTTTATTGAGGGAAAAATATTAAAAGATATTTTGCAAGATACAGGTAAATCAATGTTAGAAAATGTGAATTACTATAAAAATATTCAAGAAGATTATAAAGAATATATTGAACTATGGATTCACGAGGTTAAAATACCTATTGCAGCTAGTAAATTAATTATAGAAAATAACAAAAATTCAATAACGAAAAGTATAGATGAAGAATTAGATAAAGTTGAAAATTATACAGAACAAGCCTTATTCTATGCTAGAAGTAATGCAGTAGAAAAAGATTATATTATAAATAAAACAAACTTAAAAGAAATAGTAAATGGAGCAATTTTAAAGAATAAAACTACACTTTTAAATGAAAAAGTATCAATAGAACTTTCAAATTTAAAAGATGAAGAAGTATATACAGATAGCAAATGGGCAGTATTTATCATAAATCAGATCATACAAAATGCTATAAAATACTCTAAAAAGGAAAATAAAAAAATAGAAATTTCCTCACAAGAAAAAAATGATAAAGTAATATTATATATCAAAGATAATGGAATCGGAATAAAAAAAGGGGAGATAACAAGAGTATTTGAAAGAGGATTTACTGGAGAAAATGGAAGAATTATAGGTCAAAAATCAACTGGAATTGGACTATATCTATGTAAAAAATTATGTGATAGACTAGGATTAGGAATAGAATTAAATTCAGAAAAAGATAAGGGAACAGAAGTTAGAATAATCTTTCCAAAGAGTAGTTATACAAATTTTTAATAGCTCTTTTTATAGGGGCTATTTTTTCTTATCTTACAAAAATGTAAGACAAATGTAAGATTAAAAAATGGCAAGGAAATATTGAATGTTTTATAATATAGTTAGAACATAGGAAAGGAGATTTTATAATGAGTAATGTATTAGAGGTAAAAAACATTGAAAAATACTATGGAAATAAATCAAATTTAACAAAGGCGATAGATGGTATTAGTTTTAATGTTGGAGAGGGAGAATTTGTTGGAATAATGGGAGCATCAGGATCAGGTAAAACAACATTATTAAATTGTATTTCAACAATAGACAGAGTAACAGCAGGAAAGATTATTATAAATAATCAAGACATTACAAAATTAAAAGGAAATAAGTTAAACAAATTTAGAAGGGAAGAATTAGGATTTATATTTCAAGACTTTAACTTGTTAGATACTCTAACAGCTTATGAAAATATTGCACTTGCTTTAACAATTCAAAAAGCAAATTCACACGAAATAGATAAGAAAGTAAAAGAAATAGCACAAAAACTTGAAATATCAGAAATACTAAATAAATATCCTTATCAAATTTCTGGAGGGCAAAAACAAAGAGTTGCAAGTGCAAGAGCAATTATAACAAATCCCAAAATGGTACTTGCAGACGAGCCAACTGGAGCATTAGATTCAAAGTCAGCAAGGCAACTATTAGAAACATTTGAACACTTAAATCAAAAATTAGGTGCTACAATTTTAATGGTAACTCATGATGCTTTTACAGCTAGTTATGCAGAAAGAATTATATTTATTAAAGACGGAAAGATATTCAATGAATTAGTAAAAGGTGAGGACACAAGAAAACAATTCTTTGAAAAAATAATCGAGGTGCAAACACTTCTTGGAGGTGATTTGAACGATGTTATTTAAGTTATCTTTTAGAAATATGAAAAAGAGTTTTAAAGATTATGCAATATACTTTTTAACATTAGTGTTAGGTGTAGCAATATTCTATATGTTTAACTCTTTAGATAGTCAACAAGCAATGCTCGAAGTATCACAATCAACAAGAGATATGATTCAACTATTAGTTCAGTTGCTTGGTATGCTTTCGGTTTTTATTGCTATTGTACTAGGCTTTTTAATAGTATATGCAAATAACTTTTTGGTAAATAGGAGAAAAAGAGAATTTGGTATATATATGACACTTGGTATGGGTAGAAGGCAAATATCAGCTATTATATTATTAGAAACTATATTGGTTGGAATATTATCTTTAGCAGTTGGTTTATTTATAGGTGTATTTGCATCACAGTTTATGTCTATATTAGTTGCAAAATTATTTGAAGCAGATATGAGCGAATTTACATTTGTATTTTCAAAAGATGCTTGTATAAAGACTTGTATATACTTTGCAGTAATGTATGTAGCAGTAATCATATTTAACACATTAACCATATCAAGATATAAACTAATCAATTTATTAACAGCAGTAAGAAAAAACGAAAAAATAAAAATGAAAAATCCTATTATATCAATACTTGTATTTATAGCATCAAGCGTAATATTAGGATATGCTTATTATCAAGTAACTGGAGGAGCAAACAATTTAAGTACAGCAGATAAATTATTACCTCCAATAATTATGGGAATAGTAGGAACAGTTGGAGTGTTCTGGTCATTATCAGGCTTTATATTAAGACTTATACAAACAAGAAAAAGTGTTTATTTAAAAGGAACAAATATGTTTGTATTAAGACAACTAAATAATAAAATCAATACAAATATAGTAAGTATGAGTATAATTTGTTTAATGCTATTTATGACAATAAGTGTATTATCTAGCAGTTTATCAATTAAATCATCATTAGATTCTCAATTAAATAAATTTACACCTGTAGATGTCAATTTATATAAAACAGCATATTTGCCAGAAAGCTATGTAAGTTCATATAGTGGTAAAACAATATATAATACAGAAGAACAAATAGAAGATTCAAAACATCCAGTAAGTTATACACTTGAAACAAATGGATATGATATGAATAATTTGAAAGATATAGTAGAGATACCAATTTACACAATACCAGAATGGACTTTTGAATATAGTTTGGGAGGTTATTTTGAAACTGCTAAATCACAATATGTAAATTTATCTTATGATTTACCAGAAACTATTATTAAAATTTCTGATTATAATAAAATTGCAAAACTTTATGGAGAAGAAGAGTATTCATTAAATGATGATGAATTTATGGTACTTTGCGATTTTGAACAATTATTAAATATGAGAAATGAAGCATTAAAACAAGATTCTGATATAGAAATAAATGGAAAAACTTATCATGCTAAATATAATGAATGTCAATATGGATTTATAATGATGTCTGTAAGTGAGATGAATGGAGGAATTATAGTAGTACCAGATAGCTTTGAATTTAAAGATGAAAATATTGAACAATACTTTTTAGCAGCTAACTATAACGCAGAAACAGAAGAAGAAAAAGTAGAATTAGAAAAAGTCCTTGCAGGTGAAGTTGATAGTGAATTATTTGACAATTTATCAGAAAAAGGAATTGATCTTGAAGGAATGACAAGAATCAGTCTAATAGAATCAAGTAAAGGATTGTCAACAATTATTATATTCATATCAATTTATCTAGGTATTATATTCCTAATTGCAAGTTCAGCTATTTTAGCATTAAAACAATTAACAGAAAGTTCTGATAACAAACAAAGATATACAATATTAAGAAAAATTGGTTGTGATGAAAAAATGATAAATCAAGCATTATTTAGACAAATATTTATATTCTTTATGATGCCTCTATTATTAGCAATAATACATTCAATATTTGGGATTAAATTTATATTGTCAATGCTTGCAGCACTTGCATCACCAGATGAATTACTACCATCAATTATTGTAACAGCAGTAATCATTGGAGCAATTTATGGATTATATTTCCTAGCAACATATTTCGGAAGTAAAAACATAATTAAAGAGGAGGAATAGAGCTATGTTCGGTTTCTTTAAATTAATTATAGTATTTATAGTTGGACTAATAATTTTAGGAGCTAGTTTTTTTACAAGCATTTTTACGAATAGTACAGTTTCAAAAGATAGTGCTATGAATACTTATAATAACTTTTTACAAGATGTTTCGAGTTTAGGAATTACAAGCGATAACAAAATACAAGGAGAAAGAACATTTGGAATTGATGAATATGTTGGAACATACAAAGCAAACTACAATAATACAACAAAGGAAGAAACTATATTTGGTGGTACTGCTTTAAATAGAGAAAATGGAAATACAATAAAACTTAAAATAAAAGTAGATAAACAAAATGGAGATATAGAAATTATAAACAAACTAGGAACTGAAAATCAAATTTTAATAAATGATACTGGAGAAATAGAGAAAACTATTGATGTCAAAGAAAAAAGTTATTATTTAATAATAAAAACCAATAACTTTACTGGAAATATTGATATAGTATCAGAGTAGGAGGTATTGAAAATGGAAAGTTTTAAAGAAAAATTACCAATGATAATAGCAGTAATTATAGTGATAGCTTTAATGGTTGGAGCATACTACTTTTTAGTAATACATAAAGAATTATATTATACACAAATAGACAATACAAAAATACAAGAAATTACCGAATCAGGAGGTATGAAGTACGAATATACATTAACAGCATATAACAAAAATGGAAAAGAAAAAGAAATCAAATTTAAAACAAGTAGAGAATTAAGAGAAGATGCCTATTTGGAATTAGAAGTAATGCAAATTCGTGGAGTTGTAAATTGGAAAGAAGTACAAGAAAGTGAATTACCAGAAGATGTTAAAACAGCAATGAATGTAGAAGGATAAGAAAAAATAAATGTAAAAAGAAATGAGGTGGTAAAAGATGAAAAAAATATTAAAAGTATTAATTTTCTTGTTACTAATTGGAATGAGTATAGCACTATTATTTATTGGTAATGGCTATAATATGTATAAAGAAGCAATAGAAAATATGCCTCTTGAAGAAAAAGTAGAAGAAATTAGGTCAAAAGAAAATTATGCAGAGTTTTCAGAATTACCACAAATGTATGTAAATGCAGTAATAAGTGTAGAAGATAAAAGATTTTATAAGCATAATGGAATAGATATAATCGCAATAGGTAGAGCAGCAATAAATGATATAAAAGCAATGTCTTATGTAGAAGGTGGAAGTACAATAACACAACAATTAGCAAAAAATATGTACTTTACACAAGAAAAGAAAATGGAAAGAAAAATTGCTGAAGTATTTATGGCTTGGAACATAGAATCACATTACTCAAAAGAAGATATATTTGAATTGTATGTTAATAACATTTTCTTTGGAGATGGCTATTATACAGTAAAAGAGGCTTGCAGGGGGTACTTTAATAAAGAATTAGACGAAATGACTGACTATGAATGTATATTACTTGCAGGTATTCCAAATGCACCATCAGTTTATGCACCAACTAAAAATCCAGATTTAGCAAAACAAAGACAAAGGCAAGTGATGGAAAAGATGATAGAAAATAAATTTTTAACAGAAGATGAAGCAAATGAAATATTAAAACAAGCAGAATAGAATAGCTGTGCTAATTGTAGTTGAAGCAATTAGCACAGACATCCTCTAGTAAAATTTATAAAAAATTAAGAATTAATAAAAAGAATCATAAGAATTGTAATTTATAATAGATAAAGAGGAGAAAAAATTGGAGTATGGAAGAAACAAGCAATTCAATTATGATAGTAGATAAAGAAAGTATTATACAAAAACTAACAAAAATATTTTGGATATTTTTAATAGGTAGTATAATAGGCTATGGTTTAGAAATGATTGTTGGTTTAGTACAAAACGGACATTTTGTATCAAGACAGGGGTTATTATTTGGACCGTTCATACAAGTATATGGAGTAGGTCTTGTCGCTTATTATTTAGTTATATCAAACATAAAAAAGAAAAGCTACATTAAAATATTTTTTATAACAATGTTACTTGGAGGAATAGTAGAATATCTATTTTCTTATTTACAAGAAACTTGGTTTGGAACAATATCTTGGGATTATAGCAATTTATTATTTAATATACATGGAAGAACAAGTTTATTACATTGTTTATATTGGGGAGTAGGTGGAGTTCTTTTTGTAAGATTTATATTACCACTTATTTGTAACTTAAATGAATGGTGTAAAAATACAAATTTTAGATTTATAACAGCTTTTTTAGTATTGTTTATAACATTTGATATAGTAATGTCAGGTATGGCTGGATCAAGGCAATTAGAAAGAAAAAATAATATTGCAGCTAATGGATATATAGATAATTTTTTTGATGAATATTATCCAGATGAAAAGTTAGAGCAAATATATTCAAATGCAAAAACCGTAAATTAGTATAGTGCTAATTGTAGATGAAGCAATTAGCACACAAAACATCCCCTTTTATTTTCGAGAGAGAATCATTAGAAATAGTGATTCTCTTTTAGCTTCTAAATAAATTTGAAAAAAGAATTTAATTATGATAATATTTTAGTTAGAAAAAATAAAAAAGTTATAGGAGGTATTGTTTATGATTAAATTAGTTTTAGTAAGACACGGACAAAGTGCGTGGAATTTAGAAAATAAATTTACTGGATGGACTGATGTACCATTATCAGAAAATGGTATTGAAGAAGCAAAAGAGGCTGGAAGAATATTAAAAGAAAAAGATTTTCATTTTGATATTGCTTTTACATCAGTTTTAAAAAGAGCGGAAGACACTTTAGACTATATATTAAAAGAAATGGGAGAAGAAAATATAGAAATTAAAAGAAGTTGGAAGTTGAATGAAAGACATTATGGGGCATTACAAGGACTAAATAAAGATGAAACAAGAGAAAAGTATGGAGCTGAACAAGTATTATTATGGAGAAGAAGTACAAATGTAAGACCACCAGAATTAGAGGTAACAGATGAAAGGTATCCAGGCAATGATCCCAAATATAAAGGTTTAACAGAAAATGAATTACCTAAAACAGAAAACTTGTTAGACACTATAAAAAGAGTTTTAGAATATTGGAATACAGATATTAAACCTGAAATAGAAAAAGGAAAGAGAGTAATTATAGCAGCACATGGAAATAGTTTAAGAGGGCTAATTAAATATTTAGACAATATAAGTGATGAAGATATTATAAAATTAGAATTACAAACAGGAAATCCAATTTGCTATGAGTTAGATGATAATTTAAAACCAATTACACATTATTATTTAAAAGAAAATAAATAAGTTGTAGGAGATGAAAATGAAAGAAATATATCCAGAACAGATGCAAATGAAATATAGTGATGAATACAAAAGTATATTTACTATGTATGATGGAAAAGAATTGAGCCAAATGACCTTTTATCATATATTTCCTGGATTGGATTTAATATATAATAAGTTTAATACAAATATTTCTCCAACAAGCAGAAATGATATAGAAAGAGAATATGTTGAAATTAATTACTGTAAAAGAGGAGTATTTGAATGTACTATGCCAGAAGATAAATTACTTTTTTTAGGAGAAGGTGAAATTGCAGCTAACATCAATAAAATACAAAGATTAAAATCTATTTTTACAAAAGGTTATTATGAAGGAACTGAAATTTTAATTGATATAGATGAATTTGAAAAAAATATTCCTGAAATATTTAAACCGATAATAAACAATATAAAAGAATTAAAAAATATATTACTGAATAATGAAATGGGAGTAATTTTAAAACCAATAAAAGAAATGATCCATATATTTGATGAACTATATTATATAAATCCAGATGAAAATAAATTATATGCACAAATAAAAGTATTGGAATTGTTATTGGTATTTACAGCCATTCCAATCAATAATGAAAATAAGAAAAAAAGATATATAGAAAAAGAACAGGTAGATAAAATAAAAAAAATACACAATGAGTTAATTTCAAATTTAGATAAAAAAATAACAATAGAGATGCTTTCTAAAAAATATAATATAGGAACAACACCACTTAAAATATATTTTAAAGAAATATATGGAGAACCAATTTATACATATTTAAAAGATTATAAAATACATAGAGCATTACATTTATTAGAAGAAACAGACAAAAGTATTAGTGAAATTGCAGGAATAGTAGGATATGATAATAGTAGCAAATTTGCAAAAGTATTTAAAGACAAAATGGGATGCACACCAACAGAATATAAAAAACAAAAAGTCCATTTGGAGCATCAAAGACTGTTTGGGGTAGAAATAAAACAATAAAAGTTATATAAAGATAGGTGATATTTTAATAATACACCTATTTTTTGTGATTAAAATAGGTGTTAGAAAGAAGGGAGAGTTTTGAAAAACAATAATTTTAAAGAATTAATGTCTTATGCTGGAAAGTATAAAATACTAACATATTTATCACTTGTTTTAGGTGCTATTAGTGGAATTTTAGCATTAGTACCATTTATTTATATATGGCTTATCATAAAAGAGGTCATAGAAGTTATGCCTAACTTCACAGATGCAACGAATATGATACATAATGGTTGGATGGCGGTTATATTTGCTTTACTTGCAATGATTGTAAATTTTTCTGCTCTAATGTGTTCACACTTGTCTGCATTTAGAATTGCATCAAATATGAGAATAAAATTATTAAAACACATAACAAAATTGCCAACCGGAAAAATTGACGATATTGGCACAGGAAAGTTAAGAAAAATAGTATCAGAAGCAACTGGAGCAACAGAAACATATTTAGCTCATCAATTACCTGATATGTCAGTAGCAATAGCAACTCCAATATGTATGATTGTTTTACTATTTATATTTGATTGGAAGTTAGGGCTAGTAAGTTTAATTCCAACAGTTTTGGGATTTTTAGCAATGTCAAAAATGGTTGGAAAAGCAATGCAAGACGATATGAAAAGCTATCAAGACTCATTGGAGGATATGAATAATCAAGCAGTAGAGTATGTAAGAGGTATGCCTGTTGTAAAAACTTTTGGACAGAGTGTATATACATTTAAAAAATTTAAGAGTTCTATTGATAATTATGATAATTTTTGTATATCATACACTAAAAAAGCAAGAAAGCCTATGCTACAATTTCAAACTTTTATAAATAGTGTATTTGCATTTCTAATAGCAGTTACCTTAATAATAGTAGGTAGAGGAACAATAGATCAAACATTTTTCCTAAATCTATTATTCTATATTATTTTTACTCCAGTAATTAGTACAACATTAAGTAAAGTAATGTTTATGAGTGAAAATAAAATGTTAGTTGCTGATAGTTTGCAGAGAATACATAGTATTTTAGATATTAAACCACTAAGTAATAATGAAAATAAAGTAAATATCAAAGATAATTCTATTGAATTAAAAAATGTAAAATTCAAATATGAAAATAGCAAATCTAATGCTATTGATGGAATATCTTTAAAAATAAAGCCAAATCAAACAGTAGCATTAGTTGGACCTTCTGGTAGTGGTAAGTCAACACTCGCAAATCTTATTTCAAGATTTTATGATATAGATAGTGGAAAAATTTTAATTGGTAATGTGAATGTAAAAGATATAGAAAAGAAAGAACTTATGAACACAATATCTTTTGTATTTCAAAATAGTAAATTATTAAAAACAAGTATTTATGAAAATGTAAAAATGGCAAAACCAGAAGCTACAAAAGTAGAAGTTTTACACGCATTACATTTAGCACAATGTGATAATATAGTACAAAAATTACCAAATGGAATAGATACAGTAATTGGAACAAAAGGAGTATATTTATCTGGGGGAGAAGAACAAAGAATAAATATAGCAAGAATAATGTTAAAAGATTCAAAAGTAGTTATTTTGGATGAAGCAACAGCGTTTGCTGATCCAGAAAATGAAATACAGGTACAAAAAGCATTTGAAGAATTATCTAAAAATAAAACAGTAATTATGATAGCACATAGGTTATCTACCATAAGAAATGTAGACAAAATATATGTTTTAAATAATGGTAAGATAGAAGAAGAAGGAAAACACGAAGAATTATTAAAAAAGAATGGTCTATATAAAGAGATGTGGGATAATTACCAGACTTCAATTTCTTGGAAGGTAGGTGAAAATGTATGATAGAAAGATTAATGAAAAAATATGCTTTGACAGAACAAGGAGCAAAAGACTTCGTGAAAGCTACAATAAGCTGTACTATAACAAATTTAATTTTAATGATACCAGTTGGTTTACTATATTTATTAGTAAGTGATTTATTAAATGGAATAATACCAGTTTCACACTACTATATTTATGGATTTGGAATTATAGGAATATTAGTATTAATTTATGTGAGTAATTATTTTCAATATAATGCAACTTTTTTTAGTACCTATATTGAAAGTGGAAAAAGAAGAATATCACTAGCTGAAAGATTAAGAAAATTACCATTATCTTTCTTTGGAAAAAGAGATTTATCAGATTTAACAAGTGTGTTACTTACAGATTGCGAAAGAATAGAGCATAATTTTTCTCATATAATGCCTCAATTTTATGGCTCAATTATTTCTACTTGTATTATAGCAGTAAATTTATTCTTTTTCGATTGGAGAATGGCTTTAGCTGCGTTATGGGTATTACCAGTAGCATTAATAATAGTTGGAACATCAGGAAAAGTACAAAATATATTCACAAGAAAGAAAAATGAAGCAGTAATTGATTGTACGGAAGGAATACAAGAATGTATTGAAACAGTTAGAGATTTAAAAGCAACAAATAGTGAAGATAGATATTTAGAAGGTTTAACAAAAAAGATAAAAAAAGTAGAAAAGAAAAACATATTTGCTGAATTAGGTGTAGCAATATTTGTCATTAGTTCATCATTATTATTAAAATTTGGAATAGGAACAGTTGCATTAGTTGGTTCATATTTATTACTAAATAATCAAATAACAGTATTAACATTCTTTATGTTTTTATTAGTTGTTTCAAGAATATATGAACCTATGAATAATACATTAGTCAATTTAGCTGCAATAATTTCCTCAAGGTTAAATATTGAAAGAATGAATGAATTTTATGATTATCCTCTACAAGAAGGAAGCAAAAAGTTGAAAACGAATGGATATGATATAGAATTTAAAAATGTAGAGTTTGAATACAATAAAGGAGATACAGTTTTTAAAGATGTATCATTTACAGCTAAACAAGGAGAAGTAACTGCTTTAGTTGGTCCATCAGGTGGAGGAAAAACAACTATATCGAAATTATGTGCTAGATTTTGGGATGCAACAAAAGGAAAAATAACTTTAGGAGGTATAGATATTTCTAAAGTTGATCCAGAAACATTATTAAATAATTACTCAATAGTATTTCAGGATGTAACATTGTTTGATAATACCGTAATGGAAAATATCAGAATAGGAAAAAAAGGTGCAACAGATAATGAAGTAATAAAAGCAGCTAAACAAGCTAAATGTGATGAATTTATAAGTAAACTACCAGATGGATATAATACTTATATTGGAGAAAACGGCTGCAATTTATCAGGAGGAGAAAGACAAAGAATTTCTATTGCAAGAGCTATATTAAAAGATTCTCCAGTTATTTTATTAGATGAAGCAACAGCCTCTTTGGATGCAGAAAATGAAACAGAAATACAAGAAGCAATATCAAAATTAGTAAAGAATAAAACTGTTTTAATTATCGCTCATAGAATGAGAACAGTTACAAACGCAGATAAAATTGTTTTATTAAAGGATGGTGTAGTAAAAGAACAAGGAAATCCAAAAGAATTATTGGAAAAAGATAGTATTTTTAAAGATATGGTTCAAAAACAACAAGAATCTTTGGAATGGAACTTAGATTAGTTATTTAAAATGGAGGAAATGCAATGGAAAATGTCTTAGTAGGATTGTTAATCCCTTTTTTGGGTACTACATTAGGTTCAGCAATGGTTTTTTTATGAAAGATAAAATAAATCCAAAAGTTCAAAAACTATTATTAGGTTTTGCTTCTGGAGTAATGATAGCAGCTTCTATTTGGTCGCTTATAACACCGTCAATAGAAATGGCAGAAGAACAGGGGAAAATTTCCTGGATTCCAGCCTCAATAGGTTTTTTATTAGGTATTACATTTTTATTAGTTTTAGATAGTCTTATACCACATTTACATTTAAACTCAAAAAAGCCAGAAGGAATAAAAGCAAAGTTAAAAAATACTACAATGATGATATTAGCTGTAACACTTCACAATATTCCAGAAGGTATGGCAGTTGGCGTTGTGTTTTCAGGAGTATTAGCTCAAAATACAACAATAACATTAGCTGGAGCATTTGCATTATCAATAGGAATAGCAATACAAAACTTTCCAGAAGGAGCAATAATATCAATGCCATTAAAAAATGAAGGAATTTCAAAACCAAAAGCATTTTTATACGGAACATTATCAGGTGTTGTTGAGCCAATAGGAGCTATTATAACTATTTTGCTTACAAGTATTGTAACACATATATTACCTTATTTACTTTCTTTTGCAGCAGGAGCAATGATCTATGTTGTGGTCGAAGAATTAATCCCTGAATCTCAAGCAGGAGAACATTCTAATATTGGAACGATTGGTGTAGCAATAGGTTTTGTTATAATGATGATATTAGATGTTGCACTTGGATAGAATAATGACAAGTAAAGAAACTAGAATTTAACAAAAAGAAAAAATCAATATTATAATACCTTAATAAAAAGTTTTTTAAGACTAATTAACATCCC
>CALXAA010000006.1 GCA_944386165.1 uncultured Clostridia bacterium | reverse complement strand
CTAATAAATCGAGGGCTTAACTATAAAAAATTAATCCTAATAAAAATTTCATCTATGTATTTTTGAGTGTGCTTTTACACAAATAATTTTCTGGTGACGATAACATGGAGGTAATACCTGTTCCCATACCGAACACAGAAGTCAAGCTCCAATGTGCCAAAAATACTTGCGGGTTACCCTGCTGGGAAAATAGGTTGTTGCCAGTTTTTTTTGTTTAAAAAATAAAATGAGGCATTATTTTAAAATACCTCTTTTTTTTATAATTCAAGTTCATCAAAGACTTTTTTAAAGCTATTTCCAACTTTTAAAGGTTGCATATTTACAGTATAAGCATGAGTTGGAGGATTAAATTGTTGTCCCATTTTGCTAAAATTACTTCTAATAAAATCTATTTTATCTTCACTTAATCCACAATACCTTAAATAAGGAATATAAGTATATATATTTTGTAGAGTAGAAGTTTTTGTATCCCAATCACATTTTCTTTCAGGGTGATGTGCTAAATCATAAATTTTACCATCAGAACTTTTTATATAAATAGGTTCTTCTGGATTATATGATCTAATTGTAGTATTTTGCTTTAATAATAAATTTTGAGTTAATAAATTTTGAAATCTTTTATCAAAACAAACACCATTTACATTTTCTAAAAATAGTGTATTATTTTTTATGAAGTCTGCATCTTTTAAATCTTTTGACAATTCATCATTTCCACATATTACATGTTTTATTTTTTTTAATAAGTTCTTTTCACTTTCTGAGTATGGAATATTTTTATCCTTTAAATGCAGATATGAATATAATGTATTTAAAAAACCTGACAATTTAGGAATAGTTAAAGTTGCTAATTGTCTTATATTTTGATCCTCATGATTTTCTGCTATATCAAAAATTTCAGAATAAAATTTTATATCATCCCATTCTAAAATTAAATTTAAATCAACATCTTCAATTTTCTGATTTTGTAATGTAGTAATATAATTTCTTAATTCATTTCCGCAATTAGATGGCTTTTCTAAAAATGCTTTTAGAAAAATACCTATTGTAGATTCTCTAACATGACAATATGGAACCATATAAATTTTATTTTTGTAACCATTTTCTCTTAACTTTAAGAAATACTCAATATCATGTAAGTTTTCAAAATCATAAACATCAATACTATTATCTAAAGAATCAGATTTTTTTATACTACCATCAGAATTTTTCTTTGGATTATTATCACTATCTACTTCTACACCAATAGTCTCATAAGTTAAATTAGGTAAATGTATTGGAGTTCCATAATAGAGATTATCTCTTTGTAAATAATCTAATCTATCAACATCATAATTGCTTTCATCATGTTCATGAAAATTCCATATATTATTTTCATATAGTTCTTTAAGTGTATTAGGTAATTCAGGACTAATCTTAGAAAGAACTTGATTAATTTCTGAATCTTCTAACATAATTCTTTTACCAATTATCTCATGAGCACCATGTGAAGTATATAATTGTTCTTCCATTACATGAGATAGTGGAAAATGCCCAATATCATGACCTGCCATTTTTATCAATTCAGCAATTAAGCTTAGCTTAAGATTTTCTTTTTCAACTTTTTTCATCCACTCAGGATTTTGAAAATTATAAACCATTTCTTCTAATTTTCTATAATAAACACCTTTTGAATGTTCTAATCTATTATGATATAGATTAGAATGTAAATCAACTGCTAATGAAACCTGAGAAACCTTTCCTAAACGTTGCATTGCTTTAGTTTCGAAAAAAATCTTAAATTGCTTTGGAAAATAAATATTTGGATCTAAATAAAAAGGAGCTAGTGAAATATCAACTTCTTTTTCTAGCTGTATTTCTTTATTTACAACCCTTTTATCATCAAATAACCATGTAAAAAAATCATTAAATAATTGTTCTTTTGAACTTAAATCTTCTAATTTCATAATTGCCTCACATAAAAATAAATTTGTTTAAATATTATAGCACAAAAAAACAAATGTCAATAATAACTTTACAAAATATAAAAAAAGCAATATAATTACAATACTATATAAAAAGGAGGAAAGCTTGTATTAAATACAAGTAAAAAATTATGTCAAAAGTAACATGGAAAGCAGGAACATTTTTATACCCATTACCAGCTGTTATGGTCTCTTGTGGTACAATGGAAAAATCTAATATAATAACTGTTGCTTGGACAGGAATAATAAACACAAATCCAGCAATGGTATATATTTCTGTAAGACCAACAAGATATTCATATAACCTAATAAAAGAAACAGGAGAATTCGTAATAAATTTAACAACACAAAAATTAGCATATGCAACAGACTGGTGTGGAGTAAAAACAGGAGCAAATATTGATAAATTCAAAGAAATGCATTTAACAAAAGAAAAAGCAAAATTTGTAAAATGTCCAATGATAAAAGAAAGCCCTGTTTCAGTTGAATGTAAAGTAAAAGAAATAAAAGAACTAGGAAGTCATCATATGTTTGTTGCAGAAGTATTAGCAATAAATGCAGACGAAAAATACATAGACGAAAAAGGAGCATTTGACATTTCAAAATGCGATTTAATAGCATACTCTAATGGAAATTACTACTCATTAGGAAAAAAAATTGGGAAATTTGGATTTTCTGTCCAAAAAAAACAAACAAAAAATAAAAAAAGCAGAAAAAAGTGAGAAAATTCATTGACATTCCTAGAAAAAAGTGGTAAAATACTTAAGCATATGTAATTTACATATGTTCACATCGTTTCAAAAAAGAAAAGGTTAAAAAGTCGGAGGTGTATTTAAATGGCAGCAAAAGGACCAAGAGAAAACATTATATTAGAATGTACAGAATGCAAAAATAGAAATTACATGACATCAAAAAATAAAAGAAATAATACTGATAGATTAGAATTAGTAAAATATTGTAAATTCTGCAAAAAACGTACTACACATAAAGAAACAAAATAGTTTATAGAGCTATTTTTAGGAGGATGTAAAATGGCTAAAAAAGAAAATAAAAATGATAACAAAACCAAAAAGCATTTTTTAAAAGATTTTAAGGCAGAATTAAAAAAAGTAATTTGGCCAACACCAAAACAATTGTTAAACAATACAACAGCAGTAATAAGTATTGTTATAATTACAGGAATTATAGTCTTTGCACTAGACGTTTTGTTTGATTTAGGAAACAAATATGGAATTAGTCAATTGCAAAATATAGTAAATGAAAAATTCAATAGTGAAGAACAAAACACTGAAAGCACAAACAATACAGAAAGCACAGAGAGTACAAATAATAGTGAAAGCACAGACAATTCTAGTGATCAATCTAATGCAACAGAAAACACAAATGGAGATTCATCAACAGAAGCAACAAATTCTGAAAGTGAAGCTACAAATGTAGAACAATAAGAGGAGGTCAAAAAATGTCTCAAAAAGATTATGATATGAAACCAAGATGGTATGTTGTACATACATATTCTGGTTATGAAAACAAAGTAAAAACTGACCTTGAAAAAACAGTAAAAAATAGAGAACTTGAAGACTACTTCTTCGATATAGTTGTTCCAATGGAAGAACAAATAGAAATAAAAGATGGAAAGAAAAAAGCAAATTTAAGAAAAGTATTTCCTGCATATGTACTAATAAAAATGATAGTAACAGAAGAAACATGGTACATAGTAAGAAATACAAGAGGAGTAACAGGATTTGTAGGCTCTGGAACTGATCCAATTCCATTAACAGATGAAGAAATTCGTGCAATGGGATTTGATGAATCTGCAATAAATGTAGATTATGAAGTAGGCGATTCTGTAAAAATGCTTCAAGGAGCATTTAAAGACTATATAGGAACAGTAAAATCAATTGACAAGGAAAAACGCAGAGCAAAAGTTTTAATATCTATGTTTGGAAGAGAAACTCCAATTGATGTTGACTTTTCTCAAATAGAAAGAGTAGATTAAAGGAGGCGAAATAGAAAATGGCAGAAAAAGAAATTTCAAATATAATTAAATTACAAATAGAAGCAGCAAAAGCAACTCCAGCTCCACCAGTTGGACCAGCATTAGGAGGTAGTGGTGTAAATATCATGCAATTCGTAAAAGAATTCAATGATAGAACAGCAAATCAAGCAGGATTTATAATACCAGTAGTAATTACAGTATATAAAGATAAATCTTTTGAATTCATAACAAAAGTTCCACCAGTTGCTGTATTAATAAAAAAAGCTATAAAAATTGAAAAAGGATCTGGAAAGCCAAACAAAGAAAAAGTTGCAAAAATAACTAAGGAACAAGTTAAAGCAATAGCTGAGCAAAAAATGCCAGATTTAAATGCTGCATCATTAGAAGCTGCAATGAAAATGGTTGCAGGAACAGCAAGATCTATGGGTGTAGTAGTAGTAGATTAATAAAAAAATAAAAATGGGAGAGTATGTAAAATACATATTCGTTAAAACCAAAGGAGGAAAAAATGAAAATGTCAAAAAGATATGCAGAAAGTGCAAAGTTGGTAGAAGCCAACAAAGAATATGATATCAAAGAAGCATTAGATATCATCGAAAAAATGCCAAAAACAAAATTTGATCAAACAGTTGAATTACATGTTAAACTAGGAGTAGATTCAAAACATGCAGACCAACAAGTAAGAGGTACAGTAGTACTTCCAAATGGTACAGGTAAAACACTAAAAGTTTTAGTATTTGCAAAAGGACCAAAAGCTGAAGAAGCAGAAAAAGCAGGAGCAGACTTTGTTGGAGCAGAAGAATTAATACCAAAAATTCAAAATGAAAACTGGTTTGACTATGATGTAGTTGTTGCAACACCAGACATGATGGGTGTAGTAGGAAGATTAGGAAAGGTATTAGGACCAAAAGGATTAATGCCAAATCCAAAATCAGGAACAGTTACAATGGATGTAACAAAAGCCATAAAAGAAATCAAATCTGGTAAGGTTGAATATAGATTAGACAAAACAAATATCATTCACTTAGGATTCGGAAAAGTTTCATTTGGAGCTGAAAAATTAGCAGAAAACTATGAAGCTATAATGGGAGCTATAATAAAAGCAAAACCATCAGCTGCAAAAGGACAATATATTAGAAGTGTATCTATATCAACAACAATGGGACCTGGACTTTATATTAACCAAAAATAATATATATAAATATATGCCAAAGAAAGTAGGCAATACAAATTGTAAATAAGCCCTACCGAGGTATAAGAATTGTAAAACGCAATCTCTATACCATTTGGTGTAGAGATTTTTAAATTTTAAAAGAATTAAAAATTAAATAAATAAATTCAGGAGGTGAAACTAATGGCAAGTGAAAAAATCATAAACCAAAAGAAAAAAGAAGTAACAGAATTAGCTAATAAAATGAAAGAAGCTAAAATAATACTTTTAACAGACTACAGAGGAATCAATGTTTCAGATGTTACAGGATTAAGAGCAGAACTTAGAAAATCAAACTCTGAATATAAAGTTATAAAAAACAATATAACAAGAAGAGCATTAGCTGAAGCTGGAATAGAAGGTCTAGAAAATTTATTAGAAGGACCAACAGCAGTTATTATGAATAATGAAGATTATTTAGAAACTGCAAAAGCAATATATAATTACAGCAAAGATAATGAATTCTATAAAATCAAAGGTGGAGTTATTGATGGAAAAGTAATGACAGCTGAAGAAATAATCACTTTAGCAAAATTACCATCAAAAGAAACATTATTATCAATGCTTGCTGGTGCATTACTTGCAAATATATCAAAACTTGCAGTTGCACTTGATCAAGTTAAAGCGCAAAAAGAAAATGCATAAAATTGCATAGTAATATAATAATTTTACAAAACAGAGTTGCGAGCTTAAATCGCAAAATAAAAATAAAATAAAAAATTTAGGAGGATTTAAAAATGAGTAAAGAAGAAATAATAGAAGCAGTTAAATCAATGACTGTTGTTGAATTATCAGAATTAGTAAAAGCTATAGAAGAAGAATTTGGAGTATCTGCAGTTGCAGCTGCAGCACCAGCAGCTGGAGCAGTTGCTGCTGCTGAAGAAAAATCTTCATTCAATGTTGTATTAAAAGAAGTTGGAGATCAAAAAATCAAAGTTATAACAGCTGTTAAAAACGCATTAGGATTAGGATTAAAAGAAGCAAAAGACTTAGTTGATGGAGCACCAAAAACATTAAAAGAAAACGTAGCTAAAGCTGAAGCTGAAGAATTAAAAGCAAAAATTGAAGAAGTTGGAGCAGTAGTTGAACTACAATAATAAAAAAAGCCCATTTAGTATAAGAAAAAATACTAAATGGACTTTTTTTAACTCAAAGTATTTTCTTTTTCCTAAATGTATGATACAATTAGAAACATAGTAAGAGTGCAAATCAAAGATAAATAAAAAAGTATGAATTGTATAAAATATATAAGAACATAGAACTTATAGAATATTTAGAAAAGGAGAAATAAAATGTCAGAAGCAAAGTATAAGAGAGTTTTATTAAAGCTAAGTGGAGAAGCATTAGCAGGAGACCAAAAATTTGGAGTAAATGCAGAAGTTGTTGGAAACATATGTGACAAAATAAAAGAAGTAGTAGAAATGGGAGTTCAAGTAGCAATAGTTGTAGGAGGAGGAAACTTCTGGAGAGGAAGAAATGGACTTCAAATGGAAAGAACAACAGCAGACTATATGGGAATGCTTGCAACAGCAATGAATGCATTAGCATTACAAGATGCATTAGAAGTTAGAGGACTACACTCAAGAGTTCAAACAGCAATTGAAATGAGAGAAATTGCAGAACCATTCATCCAAAGAAAAGCAGAAAAACACTTAAATAAAGGAAGAGTTGTAATATTTGCATGCGGATCTGGTCATCCATATTTTACAACAGATACAGCAGCAGTACTAAGAGCAACAGAAATAAAAGCAGATATCATACTTTTAGGAAAAGCAATAGATGCAGTATATTCAGCAGACCCAAAAGTACAGCCAGATGCAATTAGATTTGAAGAAATATCATATTTAGACGTTTTAAATAAAGATTTAAAAGTAATGGATTCAACAGCTACAGCAATGTGTAGAGACAATAACATTCCACTATTAGTTTTCGGAATATCAGATCCAGAAAACATTGTAAAAGCAGTTAAAGGAGAAAAAATCGGTACAATTGTATCATAATAAAATTAGAGGTTTGCACAAAAATAAAAAAGAAATAAAAAAGGAGAGAAAATAAATGGATTATACAAATTTAAAAGAAAGAATGGAAAAATCAATAGAATCATTTAAAGAAAAATTATCAGAAATAAGAGCAGGAAGAGCAAATCCAGCAATACTAAACAAAGTAAAAATAGACTATTATGGAACACCAACACCAATAAATCAAGTTGCAGGAATTTCTGTTCCAGAAGCAAGACTAATTGTAATTCAACCATGGGATGGAAGTATTTTAAAAGATATAGAAAAAGCAATATTAGCATCAGATGTTGGACTAAATCCAAACAATGATGGAAAAGTAATAAGATTAGTATTTCCTGAACTAAATGAAGAAAGAAGAAAAGAACTTGTAAAAGAAATAAGAAAAATAGCAGAAGAAGCTAAAGTTTCAGTAAGAGCAATAAGAAGAGATGGAATTGATGAAGCAAAAGCAAAACAAAAAAATAGTGAAATAACAGAAGATGAATTAAAATCAGCAGAAACAGAAATTCAAAAAATAACAGACAAAAACATAGAAGAAATTGACAAAATATTAGCTAACAAAGAAAATGAAATAATGAGTATATAATAAAAGGAAAAATAAAATGGAAATTAATAAACAAAATATGCCAAAATCCATAGCAATCATAATGGATGGAAATAGAAGATGGGCAAAAGCACAAGGAAAGCCAGCTAGTTTTGGACATAAAGAAGGAGCAAAAACTCTAGAAAAAATTGTAAGATATGCAAATAAGATAGGACTAGAATATATAACAGTTTATGCATTCTCTACAGAAAATTGGAAAAGAACAGAAGACGAAGTAAAAACACTAATGTTATTACTACAAAGTTACTTAGATGATTATAGTAAAAGAGCAGATTCAGAAAATATAAAAGTAAAAATATTAGGAGACATAACAGCACTTTCAAAAGGAATGCAAAAAAGTATAAAAGAATGTATGGAAAGAACAAAAAACAATACAGGAGTAACTTTTAACATAGCATTAAATTATGGTGGAAGAGATGAATTAGTAAAAGCTACAAAAAAAATAGCAGAAATGGTTAAAACGGGAAAAATACAAATTGACGATATAAATGAAGAACTAATATCAAATAACCTTTATACAGCTGGAGAACCTGATCCAGACCTACTTATTAGAACAAGTGGAGAATTAAGATTAAGTGGATTTTTACCATGGCAATCAGTATATTCTGAATTATTGTTTATTAATAAAAACTGGCCAGATTTTTCTGAAGAAGACTTAGACAATGCGATAATAGAGTACCAAAAAAGAACTAGAAAATTTCGGAGCGAATTAAAATGGAAAAAGAAAATAACAAATTAAAAATAGATGTAAAAAGAATAACTTCAGCACTATTAGGTTTCCCATTAGTAGTAATAATATTAACATTTGGTAATAAATATGTAGTAGACATCTTTTTAGCAATTATTGCATGTATTTCAATGCAAGAATATATGAATGCAATATCCAAAGATGCAAAACCAATACGATGGTTAGGATATATATCATGTATATTTATTGCATTTATACACATTATTCCGCAATATATACCAGAACCAATTTTAAATAACATAATAATATTAGCAATACCTATACTATTACTCGTATTATTTACTACAATAGTTGCCACAAACATGAGAATCAATTTTAAAGACGTTTCATACACTTTATTTGGAATTGTATATATAGTAACATGTATTGCCTTTATAGCTAAAATAAGAGGGTTAGAACACGGAAATTGGTTAGTATGGTTTGCAATAATTGCAGCATGGGCATCAGACACTTTTGCATACTTTATAGGAAAAAGATTTGGAAAACACAAATTTAGTAAAGTAAGTCCTAAAAAATCAGTAGAAGGATGTATAGCAGGTGTAATTGGAGCAGTAATAGTAGCATTAATATACACATATGCTGTAAATGAAATAACATCATTAAACTTCTCATACATATATATTACAATAATTACTGCAATTCTAAGTATAATAGGACAAATAGGAGACTTTGCTGCATCAAGTATAAAAAGATATGTAGATGTAAAAGACTATAGTAATTTAATACCCGGTCATGGCGGAATGTTAGACAGAATAGATAGCCTAATGTTTTTATCACCATTTGCATATGTTTTTCTAACAATAATTTA
Source organism: uncultured Clostridia bacterium (assembly GCA_944386165.1). GTDB lineage: Bacteria > Bacillota > Clostridia > TANB77 > CAG-508 > CAG-269. Next base: position 66,352 of record CALXAA010000006.1, on the reverse strand, counting down.
AAAATATTTGGAGGTAGAATTGATTAACTTTATAATTAATGCAATAAAAATAATATTTTTACTAGGATTTTTAATATTTATACACGAAGGAGGACACTTCTGTGTTGCAAAACTTTGTAAAGTAAAAGTAAAAGAATTTGCAATACGGATTTGGAAAAGTAATTTGGCAAAAACAAGGAAAAGAAACCAAATACACTATTAGACTAATCCCATTAGGTGGATTTTGTAGCATGGAAGGCGAAGACGAAGAATCTGAAGACGAAAGAGCCTTTTCAAAAGTGAGTGTATGGAAGAGAATGGCAATAGTATTTGCCGGACCAATCGTAAACATTGTATTTGGTATATTTATATACTTCATATTAATATCAACAGTTGGATTACAATTTGCAGACCCTGCAAGAGATACATTTATAAATAGAATAATATATGGAGGAAAAGCAACAGGTGAATTTATACTATCACTTTTAGAAAGTGTAAAAATGTTATTCACAGGAGGCTTCTCAACAAACCAAATGGTAGGAATTGTAGGAATATCAGAAATTGTTGTTGAAACATCAGGAATAATAAATTATATTTATCTAATGGCAGTAATCTCAATATCATTAGGAATAACCAACTTATTACCAATACCTGCACTAGATGGAGGAAAAATCCTAATATTAATAATAGAAGTATTTAGAAGAAAACAAATGAAACTTGAAACAGAAGCAAAAATCCAAATGATAGGATTTTCAATTTTACTTGCAATTTCTTTAATAGTAACTTATAATGATATTATAAGAATTTTATAAAAGAAAGAGTGTTGCAAATGAAAAAATATACAAAAAAAATACACAAAAACCAAAAAGGAATATCTCTATTAGCATTAACCATTACAGTATTAGTAATGAGTGTTGTTACATCAGTACTTGTATATAATGCCAAAGATGGTATAGCCATAAGAAATTACAAAAACCTAGAAAATGATATAGAAATTTTAACAAGCAAAGTTGAGGCATTTTACCTAGAAAGAGGAGAACTACCTATACTAAAAAGTAATGGTGAATCAGTTCTATATAGTGGAAACCCTAATTTTAAAAGACAACAACAACCAAATGATGATGGAGCATATTATGTAATAAATTTAAACTATTTAGGTGGAATGACATTAAACTATGGTAAAGGATTTTTCGATATAAAAACAATAGATGACACAAAAAAAATCACAGATGTATATATAATAAATGGGCAAAGTCACCGTATTTATTATGCCGAAGGAGTTCAAATAAATGGAGAACCATTTTACACAATTGGAGAAGACTCAAAAGTAACATTACACAATAAAATAGACAATGGAACAGAAAATATCAACTAAACCTTGATATTTTCTTTATTTTATAGTAAAATAAGTGTGCATAGGTAGCAGAAAGAGAGAGTGAATAAAATGTACAGAACACACAATTTAGGAGAATTAAGAAAAAAAAATATAAATGAAGAAGTAGAACTATCTGGATGGGTACAAAAACTACGTAATTTAGGTGGAATGATTTTTATTGACTTAAGAGACCAATATGGAATAACACAAATAGTTATAAATGACGAAAAAATGCAAGAAGAAGTAAAAAATATACCAACAGAAACATGTATACACATATGTGGTAAAGTTGTGGAAAGAAGCAACAAAAATTCAAAAATGCCAACAGGAGATATAGAAGTTGTTGCAAACAAATTTGAAATATTAGGAAAATGCAAAAATGTATTACCATTTGAAATAAACACAGACCAAGAAGTAAGAGAAGATTTAAGATTAGAATATAGATTTTTAGACTTAAGGAACGAAAAATTACACAACACAATATTACTACGTTCAAAAGTCTTAAAAACAATAAGAGACAAAATGGATGAATTAGGATTTGCAGAAATTCAAACACCAATACTAGCAAACTCATCACCAGAAGGAGCAAGAGACTATTTAGTACCAAGCAGATTACATCCAGGAGAATTTTATGCACTACCACAAGCACCACAACAATTTAAACAATTATTAATGGTAGGAGGATTTGACAAATACTATCAAATAGCACCATGTTTTAGAGATGAAGACCCACGTGCAGACAGAGCACCAGGAGAATTCTATCAATTAGACTTTGAAATGGCATTTGCAACACAAGAAGATGTATTCAAAGTAGTTGAAGAAGTAATACCATACACATTCAAAAAATTCACAAACTGGAAAGTTGATGAAGGACCATTTTTAAGAATTCCATATAAAGAAGCAATGGAAAAATACGGAATAGACAAACCAGACTTAAGAAATCCATTAATAATACAAGATGTAACAAAAGTATTTGAAGAAACAGAATTTAATGCATTTAAAGACAAAACAGTAAAAGCAATAGTTATACCAAATGGAGCAGAACAAGGAAGAAAATTCTTTGACAAAATGACAGAATTTGCTATCTCAGAAGAAGTTGGAGCAAAAGGATTAGCATGGACTAAATTCGAAAAAGATGGAAGTATACAAGGAGGAATTGCAAAATTTATTACAGACCAAGCAAAAGAACAACTAGAAAAAGACTTTGGAGTAACAGCAGGAGACAGCATAGTATTTATAGCAGACGAATTCCATAAAGCACAAAAAATTGCAGGACTAATAAGAATAGAACTAGGAAAAAGACTAGATCTATTAGAAAAAAATGTATACAGATTCTGTTATATAGTAGACTTTCCAATGTATGAACTATCAGATGAAGGAAAAATAGACTTCTGCCATAACCCATTTTCAATGCCACAAGGTGGATTAGAAGCATTAGAAACAAAAGATCCACTAGACGTTTTAGCATATCAATTTGACTTAGTATGTAACGGATATGAAAGTATGTCAGGAGCAGTAAGAAACCATGACCCAGAGATAATGGTAAAAGCATTTGAAATTGCAGGATACACAGAAGAAGATGTAAAAAATAGATTTGGAGCATTATACAAAGCATTCCAATATGGAACACCACCACATGCTGGAGCAGCACCAGGACTAGACAGACTAATAATGCTTTTAGCAGATTCTACAAATATTAGAGAAGTAATAGCATTTCCAAAAAACAAAAAAGCAAGAGATCTATTAATGGGAGCACCATCTTGTGTTACAAAAGAGCAACTAGATGATGTACATATCTCAATAAAAGAATAAAAAATAACAAAAAAAAGACATGTCAGATGTTCAAACAAATGAACAACAAACATGTCTTTTTATATATTAATTATTCTTCCCAAAAAGCTTTATAAGTTCTGAAAGCTGAATAAATATCAAATTTATTTGTAACCTCATAAGGAGCATGCATTGAAAGTACAGGAACACCACAATCTATAACATCAACACCTTTATTTGCTAAAATATAAGCAATAGTGCCTCCTCCACCAACATCAACTTTTCCTAATTCTGCAACTTGATATCTAATATTATTTTTCTCTAAAACATTTCTAACCCATGCTACATATTCAGCATTAGCATCAGAAGCTCCAGATTTTCCACGAGCACCTGTATATTTATTTAAACTAATACCTTTTCCCAAAAAGCCAGCATTAATTTTATCAGAAACACTTGCATATAATGGATCAAAACCAGCATCAACATCAGCAGAAAGCATCTTAGAGAAACAGAAAACTTTATCTAAAAGATTTGGTCTATTTTCACCTGTTTTATTTAGCAATTCTGAAATAAAATAATCAAACATATGAGATTCCATACCAGTATTACCCATACTTCCAATTTCCTCTTTATCAGACAAAATACAAACAGCAGTAGTCTTAATATCTCCAAGACTCATCATAGCAGATAAAGAAGTATAAGCACAAACTTTATCATCTTGACCATATCCAGCAACCATGCTAGCATCAAATCCTAAAGAACGAGCTTTAAAAGCAGGTACAACTTCAAGTTCACTACTTAATAAATCAGCTTCTGTAATATTATATTTTTGATTTAAAATATTTAAAATATTTAACTTAACACTTTCTGTCTCTTTACTATCATAAGGAATACTACCTAACAATAGATTTAAATCTTCTCCATCAATACCGTTTTTTAACTTTTTCTCCATTTGATCTTGAGCTAAATGTGGTAATAAATCTGTAATTACAAAAATAGGATCATTTTCATCTTCACCAATATTTACTGTAATTTTCTCACCATTTGGCTTAACAATAACTCCATGAATACTTAAAGGAATTGTAGTCCATTGGTATTTTTTAATTCCACCATAATAATGTGTTTTAAAATAAGCTAAACCAGTATCTTCATAAAGAGGATTTGGTTTTAAATCTAATCTAGGAGAATCAATATGAGACCCTACAATTTTAACACCATATTCTAATTTATCTGTACCAATTACAGCTAAATACATACTTTTAGCTCTATTTATAAAATAAACTTTATCACCTGGCTTTAAAGTTTCAAAAGTAGAAAGATCTCTAAAACCATTTTGTTCAGCAATTTCTTTAGCAGAAATTACAGCTTCTCTTTCAATTTTAGATTTGTTCAAGAAACTAATATATCCATTTGAAAAAGAAAAAATAGCATCTTTTTCATTTGAATCAATATTTTTCCATCCAAAATCTCTCTTATTAAAAAGTTTTTCTTTCAAATTTTCTTCCATATAATCATTCCTTTCCATTAACTTTTTTCTTAGTATATCACTTTAAAACATATTTTTCCATAAAATCAAAAAAAATATACAAATAAATTTTATAAAATAGAAAATAATGGTTAAAATAATAAAGGTTTATAGGTGTAACCAATAAAAACCTAAATATATTATTAAGGATATAAAAATATGAGTTCATTATGGATAGAAAACACAAAAGATGATTTAAAATTAAATGAATTAAACAAAAATGAAGAAACAGACATATGTGTTATAGGAGCTGGATTATTTGGATTAACAACAGCATATTACTTAAGCAAATTCGGAAAAAAAGTTACAGTAATAGAAAAAGGAAAAATAGGAGAAAAAGTAAGTGGAAACACAACAGGAAAAATAACTAGCCAACATGGATTATTTTATGACCATTTAATTTCTGATTATGGAGAAGATTTTGCCAGAAAGTACTTAGAAGCAAATGAAAAAGCAATAGAAAACATAAAAAAAATAATATCAGAAGAAGAAATAAACTGTGATTTTGAAGAAAAAGATGCATATGTATACACAACAAAACAAGATGAAATTCAAAACATAGAAAAAGAAGTAGAAGCAGTAAAGAAAATAGGAAAAGAAGCTGAATTTGTAACAGAAATAAAAAATTTTCCATTCAAAATAAAAGGAGCAATAAAATTTAAAAACCAAGCCCAATTCCATGCAAGAAAATATATGATAGGACTATGTAAATCTATTTTAGCTCAAAATAACAAAATATATGAAAACACCACAGCAATAGAAGTTGAAAAAAGTTTAGATGGATATATTGTTCACACAGATAAAGGAGAAATTTTTGCAAAAGAAGTAATACTTGCAACACATTTTCCAATATTAAACTTTCCAGGTTTTTATTTCACAAAAATGTATCAAAACACCTCATATCTAATAGCAATAGAAACAAACCAAAAAACTCCAGAAGGAATGTTTATAGGAGCAGAAGAACCACATTATTCTTTTAGAATAGCAAAATATAATGGAAAAGATATTTTACTAATAGGAGGTTCAGAACATAAAACAGGAGAAGCGGTAGCTACAAATGAAAAATACAAAGAACTAGAAGATTTCGCAAAAAAATATTACCAAGACTGTAATGTATTATTTAAATGGAACACAAGAGACTGTATAAGCTTAGACAAAATACCATATATAGGCGAATTCTCTACCTTTATGAAAAAAGTATATGTAGGAACAGGGTTTAAAAAATGGGGAATGACATCATCAAATGTTGCAGCATGTATAGTAACAGACAAGATTCTAGGCAAAGAAAACGAATATGAAGAAATATTTAACTCCAAAAGAATGAAACCAATAAAAAATAGATGGGAAATGAAAAATATGTTACAAAATACGGTAAATAATTTAGTATTTGACAAATTTAGAATAGAGCCTTTTGGAATAGACCAAATAGAAAAAGATAATGGAGCAATAATAGAAAAAGACAATGAAATTTTAGGAATTTATAAAGATATAAGCGGAAAAGTATATGCAGTAAAACCAATATGTAGTCATTTAGGTTGTTTACTAAGTTGGAATAACACAGATAAAACATGGGATTGTCCTTGCCATGGAAGCAGATTTGACTACATGGGAAAAAATATTTATGAACCAGCAATAAAAGGATTAGAAGTAGTAAAATTTGAATAAAACCAAAAAAATAAAATCACTATATAAACAAACTATATAGTGATTTTTTTTATATTGTAATATGTACTTTAGAATTTGACTTTGTTTCTTTAGGGTAAGGTGTTATTTCATCAGTTCTCCATAATAGATAATCTATGCTAGTATTATAAAAATCTGCTAATTTACACAACGATTCTAAAGGAATGTTTCTTTTATTAAGTTCATAATAAGAATATGCAACTTGTGAAATATTAAGAAATTTACTAATTTGTTTTTGAGTAAGATCATTATCCTCTCTAAGATCTTTTATGCGAGTTTCCATGTTTTTACTTCCTTTTTTATAAAAATATTGAAAGTTATTAAATTATACAAATAACTGTAAAAAATTATAAAATAAAACAAAATGTTATATTGTTTTTTTAAAACATATTGTTATATAATTAATTTATAACGAATGAAAAAAATTTACGTATGGGAGGCAATATACAATGGAAAACAAAAATTTAAATAGTAAAATAAATAAAAAAACTAATAATATAAACAAAATATCAAACAAAAAGAAAAACAACTCACCAAAGAAACTATCAACATTTATGCTGTGTGGAATGTTATTACTAATTATAATAGTAACTTTAATCTACTTTTTAATAATCTACTATAAACCAGAATACATAGTAAAATATTCAGGATATGCAGTAAAAGAAAATGTAAAAGTATAAAAATACGAGAAATACAGAGCAAAAAACAGCAAATAAGTAGAAAAACAAATAAAATACCAATAAAAATAAACCAAAAATTATAATCAAAAGGAAATCAGAAGCAAAAATCAAACTTGAAAACATAAATAAATTTGCTATAATAAAAAACAATGGTGCATTAATTTACTTATTATGAGGGTGAAAATAAAAAAACACAAAAATACATTATTTTCTAGTAGAATATAATTATATTTTACGGAATATTAATACATAGACCTATACAAGGAGGAAGATTAACATGAATACAGAAAAAAGTAAATATATATGGCCAATTACGCCAAAATATAAAGTTGCAGAACATGACAAGTGGGGAATTAGAAAAAACCATTATGTATTATTTAAAGAAAGAGCACATTCAGGTTTTGATATAACAGCAGACATAGGAACAGAAGTACATCCAATAATGAGTGGAACTGTACTACTAGCAGAATTTGATGGAACTACAACAGAAGGTTTTGATGCTTTTAATGACGGATATGGTAATAAAGTAGAAATTTTAAATGATGATGGAAGAAGAGTTGTTTATGGACATTTAAGAAAAATATTAGTAAAGCCAGGAGATAGAGTAACAACTGAAAACATAATTGGAAAAACAGGTTCAAGTGGTGGTTCAAGAGTTCCACATCTTCACTTAGAAATTAGAAAAGAAAACACGGAAAAAACAGGATTAGATTATACAATAAATCCTTTAGACGTATTACCTAAAATAGATTTAGATAGTTTAACAGCAGAATTCACTCTAGAACCTTATGCTTCTTTATGGAGAAAGCTCACATCAAAAGAACCTTGGAATTTTTCAAAAGAAGATATTCCATATTCAGAAGATAAAAATTATATACAATAAATAGAATAACATAGTCTCAAAATATTATTAAATAAAATAATAGAAGTTGATTTTTTAGTTGATTTCAAAACATCATTAAAACATCAACTTTTTCTTTTATAAAACAAACACCAAATTTTCAACAAATTAACAAAAATAATTTCATAAAAATATTTACAAAAAAAATTTGTTTTGCTATAATAAAATTGTATAAAAATAACGAAAACGTAAGAAATATGTATATATAAACAAAGGAGAACTCATAATATGGAACATGAGAATATAAATGAATTAACAGGAAGAGAAGAAGCCTGCAAAAAAGTAAAACAAATTGCAGAAGTAATAAAAAAACTAAAAATAAACAACTATTTAAAAATAGGTGGACTATCAGAAGAAGATAGAACAGCATTATCCATGTTAGAAAAAAATATGGACACAATAGCAGAAGAAAACGGACTACAAAAACTAGCAAGTGAACTAAAAGCAACAATGTCTGCAAGATATGATGTAGTAAATAGAGGTAGCAATAACTCTGGATCAAACAAAGATGCACCTATAACAGACAAAGACGACCAAAAATTCAGTTATAACGAAACATTAGAAGCTTATAGAGGAGCTGTAGATGCAGAAAAACAAGCATTAGAAACAGGAAAAATATCTAAAGCAAAAAGATGTCAAGCACAAGCCAGTCAATATATGAACACATTAGATGAAGAAAGCCAAAAAAGAGCAATAGAATACAAAAGAGCACTTTTTTTAGAATTAAGCATTTCATTAGACAATACAAAAGAAAATGTCGAAAAATGGAAAAGCAGATATCAAGGATGTTTAAGACCTAAAGACTTTTCAGACAGAGCAAAAATAGCAAAAATTTTAGAACAAATGACGAAAGGATGTGACAAAGAAAATGGAGAGAAATATGCAGGAAGCGATGACAGAAGTATATGAAATTTTAAAAGTTACACCAATAGAATTAACAAGTAAAATACCAACAAAGTTTAGAAAAATTATAGAAGACAACAGAGCAAAAGACTATAGATTTCAACTAGCAGAACCATTCAATGAAAAAGACTTAAAACAAGAAACAATTGTTATACTAGGACTAATATATAGAGACTTTTTTGCAGACCCAGAAGAAAGAGAAGAATTACAACTAAAAGATGCTGAAGAAATAAAAAAAGTAGAAGAAGAAATGAACAAACAATATGACATTGACAACATATTTCAAAAGCGAAAAGAAAAAAGTTTTGAAAATATAGAAGAAACAGACTTAACACTATACAAAGAACAAGGATTTTTAACAAAACTATTTAATCTAATAAAAGGAATATTTAAAAAGAAATAAAAAACTGAACTTTTAGGAAAACATTCCTTAAAGTTCAGTTTTTTTCAAAAGAAAATATTTGTAATAAGGGTTATACAATTTTCACAAAAAAGACATAGAAATAAGTTATAATAAGGCATAGTTATAAAAATAGAAAGGATAGATTTAAAATGGATGGAGCATATATTTTAGTTGTAGATGATGAATCAAGAATGAGAAAACTACTAAAAGACTTTTTAACAGCAAAAGGATATCAAATATTAGAAGCAGAAGATGGAGAAAAAGCAATAGAAGTATTTGAAGAAAACAGAAACAAAATCAAATTAATCCTATTAGATGTAATGATGCCAAAACTTGACGGATGGTCTGTTTTAAGAAAAATAAGACAAGAGTCAAATTTACCTGTAATAATGTTAACAGCAAGAGGAGAAGAACAAGACGAACTATTTGGATTTGAACTTGGAGTTGACGAATATATTTCCAAACCATTTAGTCCAAAAATATTAGTAGCAAGAGTTGAAGCAATTCTAAAAAGAGTATATGGAGATACTAAAAAAATCAAAGACTATGGAGGAATAACAATAGACCAAGAAGGACGCACAGTAAAAATTGACGGAAAGCCAATAGATTTAAGTTTAAGAGAATATGAGTTGCTAAAATATTTACTAGATAATGAAAACATTGCACTATCAAGAGATAAAATTTTAAATAATGTATGGAACTATGATTATTATGGTGACTCAAGAACAATAGATAGCCATATAAAAAAAATCAGACATAAATTGGGTAAAAAAGGTAAATACATAGAAACAGTAAGAGGAATAGGTTATAAATTTGAAATAAAGAAATGAGGAAATTTATGTGGAAAATTTAACAAAAAAAGCCAAATCAGTAAGAGTAAAATTATTTTTGACATTATGCTTTATAGTAATATCAATTATAGTATTTTTAATTTTGGTAAATAGTTTTGTTCTAGAAAAATATTATCAATATACCAAAAGTAAAAATCTAAAAGTAGCATATGGAACAATAAACTCTTATTATACAGGAAAAATACAGGTAGATAACATAAACGATGAATTAGACAAAATTTCAATCAGAAACAATTTTGACATAATAGTAAAAGATAATGAAAATGTAGTAGTATATATGTCAAATCAAAACTTCTTATCAAATATAAGACAAATAATAAGTTTTTGGGGAATGGATAGAAATCAAGAATCAAGCATTATTGAAAAAAATGATAATTTTGAAATAAAGAAAATATTAGACAATGAAACTAAAATGAATTATATGTTGTTAACAGGAATATTAGACAATGATTATGTAGCATATATAAGATTACCAATGTCATCAATAACAGAAAGCGTACAAATATCAAATAAATTTTTATATTTTATAGCAAGTATTGTAATAGTTGTAGGAGGAATTGTAACCCTATATATATCAAAACAGTTTAGCAGTCCAATTTCCGAAATAAGTACAATTGCAAAAAAAATGTCTAATTTAGACTTTAGCCAAAAATATATAGTCAAAGGAGACGACGAAATAAATGAATTAGGAAAAAGCATAAACACTATGTCAGAAAAACTAGAAAAAACGATAAACCAATTAAGAAGCAGTAACGTAGAACTTGAAAAAGACATTGAGAAAAAATCTAAAATAGATGAAATGAGAAAAAGTTTTATTTCAGATGTATCTCATGAATTAAAAACACCAATTGCTTTAATACAAGGATATAGTGAGGGACTTTTAGAAAATGTAAATACAGATGAAGAGAGCAGAAAATTTTATGCTGAAGTTATTTTAGATGAAGCCACAAAAATGGACAAAATGGTTAGACAATTAATAGAACTTACAAAACTAGAATATGAAAAAAGAGAATTTAATAGAAGTAACTTTAATATTGTAGAACTAGAAAAAGAGATATGTAGAAGTTCAAAAGTTATGCTTGAAGAAAAACAAGTTGAAGTAAAATTCGAAACAGAAGATGTTATAAATGTTTATGCAGATGATACATATACTAGCCAAATAATAACAAATTATCTAACAAATGCCATAAAGAATACTAAAGAAATTGATGGTCAAAAATACATAAAAATTACAAATACAATAATAAATGATAAAGTTAGAATTACTGTATTTAATACAGGAGAAAACATTTCAGAAGAAAACTTGCCACGTATTTGGAATAGATTCTTTAAGGCAGATGAAGCACGCCATAGAGCAGATGGAGGAAGTGGTATAGGGCTTTCTATTGTTAAAGCTATTATGAATAATAGTGGTAATGATTATGGTGTTGAAAATAAAATAGATGGAGTTGAATTTTATTTTTGCTTAGATTTAACTAAAGATGAATAAATAACAGCCATTCGTTTGAATGGCTGTTTTGAAATTTTTTACTATCAAAAATTAAAAAATACAGTTGAAAATAATCGAAAAATATGATAGCATAAAACAAGATTTAAAACGAAAAAGAACATACAAAAAGAAGGTGAAAAAGTGCCAGAAATACAGACAAACCAAAAAACAGAAACAAAAGAACAAACACAAAAACCAAAAAGCAGAAAAATAGGAGATTTATTTAGTGATTATAAAACAAACAGCAATATAACAGATGCAGAAATATCAAAAATGCATTTATACAAAAAAGTAAATACACTAGAAATAGACATGCAATCAAAAGAATACATAGAAATAAAAGAAATATGGTATTTCGAAAAATTCTTAAGACAAAGATTCCAATTTGAGCAAGTACATATAAAAATCACATATGCAGAAGGAGTAAGAAAAAAGCCAATAGCAAACGAATGGGAAAACATTGTATGTTTAATGGCACACAAATACCCATTAATGAAGCCACTACTATTATTAAAAAGCCAAGTAGAAGTCACCGAAAACAAAATAAATGTATATATGAAAATACAAGGAGCAGACTTTTTAAAAGCAAGAAAACTAGATAGAGAACTAGAAAACGTAATAGCAAACCTATTTGGCAAAAAATATTCAGTAAATATAGAAGAAAGAATAAACCAAGAAGACATAATAAAACAAAAACAAAAAGCAAAAGAAATAGAGCAAGAGGCAATAGAAAATGTAATCAAGGAATCAATGGAAGCACAAAAACATATAGCAGAAAAACAAGGAGAAAATATCCAACACACAAATAATGCTGAAAGAAGTAACAATCCACAACACAATCCAAACGAAATGCCACCAGTTCCAGAAGGATATTATAATGATGCAGATTATGCAATGCCATCTGAATATGATATGCAATACACAACAGAAAATATAATAGAAGACCAAGAACCAGCAAACATCATATTTGGAAAACCATCAAAAGCAAAAGAAAATACCATAAAAATAAAAGACATAACATCAAACGACAGTAGAGTAACACTTTCAGGAAGAGTAGTTAGTTGTGAATGCAAAGAAACCAAAACAGGAAAAGGAATGTTAATATTCGAAATATATGATGGAACAGGAATAATGAACTGCAAAGCATTTGCAAAAGACATAACAGAAGGAAATGAAATATCAGAAAAAATCCAACAAGCAAAAGCAATAAAAGTAACAGGAAAATCTGGAATGGACGCATATGCTGGAGACATAACACTAATGGCAAATATCATAATAGAAATACCAGATGAAGGAATGCCACCATTACCAGAAGAAGATAACAGTTCACCACTAATATTAGGAAACTCAATGAACATAAGTGAACCACTAGTAAAAATAGCAGACCTAAATGCAGAATCAGGAAATGTATATATAGATGGTGAAATACTTGGAATGGAAGACAAAGAAACAAAAACAGGGAAAGTAATATTAAGTATAGACATTTATGACGGAACAAGTACAATGACATGTAAAGCATTTTTACCTGGAAAAAATGCAAAAAATATAATAAAAAGACTAGTAGCAACCAAAGCTGTAAAAATTGCAGGAAAAGCACAGTTAGATACATTTTCAAACGAATTAACTATAATGGCAAATACAATAATAGAATCAACACCATTACCAAAAGTAACAAGACAAGACAATGCAGAAGTAAAAAGAGTTGAACTACACATGCACACCAAAATGAGTGCAATGGATGCAATGACATCAGCAACAGACCTAATAAAAAGAGCAATGAGCTGGGGAATGAAATCAATAGCAATAACAGACCATGGAGTTGTACAAGCATTTCCAGAAGCACACAAACTACTTGGAAGAGACAATCCAGACATGAAAGTTATTTATGGAGTTGAAGCATATTTAGTACCAGACAAAGAAAAATCTGTAAAAAATCCTCAAGGGCAAAATATAGATGATGTAACATATTGTGTATTAGACTTAGAAACTACAGGAATATCTATTACAGTTGAAAAAATAACAGAAATAGGAATAATGAAAGTAAAAAACGGAGAAGTAATAGATGAATTTGAATGTTTTGTAAACCCAGAAAAACCAATTCCACAAAGAGTTGTAGAAGTAACAAATATAACAGATGAAATGGTAAAAGATGCAGAAACAATAGACAAAGTATTCCCTAAAGTATTAGAATTTTTAGGAGATTCAATAATTGTAGCACACAATGCAAACTTTGATGTAGGATTTTTAAAACACACAGCAAAACAATTAGGTTATGAATTCAATTACACATATATAGATACTTTGCCACTTGCCAAAGACCTATTCCCAGACCTAAAAAAATACAAATTAGGAAAAATAGCAGACAGTCTAGGAATAGAAGTAGATGTAGCACACAGAGCTTTAGCTGATGTAGACACAACAGTAAAAGTATTTAATGTAATGTTACAAAAACTAAGAGATAAAGGAGTAAAAATTGTTGATGAGATAGATACAATAGGCAAAGACAAAGAATCACAAAAAGAAGAATTCAAAAAACAAAGACCATATCATGCAATAATTTTAGCCACAAATTATGTAGGACTAAAAAACTTATACAAATTAGTTTCAATATCACACTTAGATTATTTTTACAAAAAACCAAGAATATTAAAAAGCATATACAAAAAATACTCAGAAGGCCTAATAATGGGAAGCGCATGTGAAGCAGGAGAATTATATCAAGCAATAGAACTTGGAAAATCTGATGAAGAAATAGAAAATATTGCAAGAGATTATGACTATCTTGAAATTCAACCAATAGCAAATAACGATTTTCTAGTAAGAGAAGGAAAAGTTCCAGACAGAGAATATCTAAAAGATATAAACAGAAAAATTGTAGACCTTGGAGAAAAATTAGGAAAATTAGTAGTAGCAACATGTGATGTACACTTTATGGATCCACAAGATGAAATTTATAGAAGAATATTAGAAGCAGGACAAGGATATAAAGATGCTGATCAACAAGCACCATTATATTTAAGAACAACAGAAGAAATGCTTAAAGAATTCTCATATTTAGGTGAAGAAAAAGCATATGAAGTTGTTGTAACAAATACAAATAAAATAGCAGACATGTGTGACAGAATAAGTCCAATTTCACCAGAAAAATGCCCACCACATATTCCTGGATGTGAAGAAGATATAAAAAATATAGCATATGCAAAAGCACATGAACTATATGGAGAAAACTTACCAGAAATAGTAAAAACAAGACTAGACAAAGAGCTAAACTCAATAATTAGCAATGGATACTCAGTAATGTATATTATTGCACAAAAACTAGTATGGAAATCAAATGAAGATGGATATATTGTAGGCTCAAGAGGTTCTGTAGGATCATCACTTGTAGCATTTATGACAGGTATAACAGAAGTAAACTCATTACAACCACATTATAGATGTCCAAATTGCAAATACTCTGAATTTGAAGACTATGGAGTAGGAAACGGATTTGATTTACCAGACAAAGATTGTCCAAAATGTGGAACAAAAATGGCAAAAGATGGCATGGACATACCATTTGAAACATTCCTTGGATTTAATGGAGATAAAGAGCCAGATATAGACTTAAACTTCTCTGGAGAATATCAAGCAAAAGCACATAAATATACAGAAGTAATATTTGGGAAAGGAACAACCTTCAAGGCAGGAACAGTTGGTACTGTAGCAGAACAAACAGCATATGGATATGTAAAAAAATATTATGAAGAAAGAAATATACCAATAAATAAAGCAGAAATAGCAAGACTATCAGTAGGATGCCAAGGAATAAAAAGAACAACAGGACAGCACCCAGGAGGAATTATAGTAGTTCCAAAAGGAAGAGAAATATATGAATTCACACCAGTACAGCATCCAGCAGATGACCCAACATCAGATATAATAACAACACACTTTGATTATCACTCAATAGATGGAAACCTATTAAAACTAGATATACTAGGACACGACGATCCAACAGTAATTCGTATGTTACAAGATATCACAGGAATAGCACCAACTCAAATACCACTAGATGATAAAGAAACAATGTCAATTTTCTCATCAACAAAAGCTCTAGGAGTAACTCCAGAGCAAATTCATTCAGAAGTAGGAACATATGGAATACCAGAATATGGTACAAAATTTGCAAGAGGGATGCTTATAGATACACATCCAACTACATTTGATGAATTAATTAGATTATCAGGACTATCACATGGAACTGATGTATGGCTTGGAAATGCTCAAACATTAATTGAGCAAGGAATAGTAACACTACAAGAAGCAATATGTTGTCGTGATGATATAATGATATATTTAATAAAAAAAGGACTCCCATCAGACAAAGCATTCAAAATAATGGAATCTGTACGTAAAGGAAAAGTAGCAAAAGGAAAAGAAGCAAAATGGCAAGACGAATATATACCGCTTATGAAAGAACATGGAGTTCCAGACTGGTATATAAAATCTTGTGAAAAAATAAAATACATGTTCCCAAAAGCGCATGCTGCAGCATATGTAACAAATGCATTCAGAATAGCATGGTTTAAAGTTCATATTCCACTTGCATATTATGCAGCATATTTCACAATAAGAGCAAAAGCATTTGATGCAGAAATTATGATAAATGGAAAAGAAAAAGTAAAAAATAAAATAAAAGAAATTGAAATGATGGGAAATAATGCAACACCAAAAGATAAAGATATGTACGACGATTTAGAGTTAGTACTAGAAATGTACGAAAGAGGATACAGTTTTTTACCAATTGATTTATATAAATCACATGCTACTAAATTTCAAGTAGAAGGTAATTATTTAAGACCGCCTCTAAACAGTATAGCAGGACTTGGAAATGTTGCAGCAGAAGGAATTATGAAAGCCCGTGACGAAGAAAAATTCATGTCAATAGATGATATGAAAATTCGTTCAAAAATAGGAGACTCAGTAACAGAACTATTAAGAAAATTTGGATGTCTTGAAGGAATGAGCCAAAGCAACCAACTAAGCTTATTTGGATAAAAAAACCAAATAAAAATAAAATTACCATAAAAATTTTTTTAAAAAGTATTGCAATAAAAAAATAATTATGGTATAAATATATATGAGTTAATAAATAATATAAATGAAGAGGTAGGAAAAGATGAAAATGAAAAAAAGTTTAAAAGTATTAATGTTAATAGTAATTATGACAATTGCATTTGCAATTTTTAATAATGTATATGCAGACACAGCACCAACAACTGCAGGTACAACAACTACAACAGATAACGGATATTCATCAGACTTTGGAGATGAAATCTTAGATTTATCAGGAGGATCTACTCCAACAACACAAACTACTACACAAACAACTCCAACAACACAAACGACAAAAACTACCCAAACAACAAAACCAACTACAAAAACAACACAAACAACATTACCACACACAGGTCTTGAAGACTCAACAGGAACAATTGTAGCAATAGCTCTATTAGTTGTAGTAGGAGTAACTTCATATGTAGTAATCAAAAAGAATAGTGATATAAAATAAGAGAAAAGTAAAATAAAGGTTATCAACAGAGAAAATTAGTCACAGGCTGAGAACTAATTGTGAATAAACATATTTGAAAACTAACTCTTAAATATTCTAGTGAAAAAGCTAGACGTTCAAGACACGTTATAATCTAAATTAAGTAAAAAAATAGGATGGAACCGTGTAAAATAAAGCACTCCTATAGGTAAAAAATTACCTATAGAAGTGTTTTTTTTTAATAAATAATAAAGGAGAGGGATATTATGATTAGAACAATACAAAAAGATGGAAGTATTTTAGATTTAGAAGAAAACAGTGAGGAATTGAAAAAGATATTCTGGCACACAACATCACACATACTAGCACAAGCAGTAAAAAGACTATATCCAGAAACAAAATTAGGAATAGGACCAGCAATAGAAAACGGATTTTACTATGACTTTAGAGTAGAGAAACCATTTACAGAAGAAGACTTATCAAAAATAGAAGAAGAAATGAAAAAAATAGTAAAAGAAGACTTAGTACTTGAAAGAAGTGCACTATCTAGAGAAGAAGCTATAAAATTAATGGAAGAAAGAAATGAACCATATAAAGTCCAACTAATAAAAGAACTTCCAGAAGGAGAAACAATTTCATTCTTCAAACAAGGAGAATTTATAGACCTTTGTGCAGGACCACACATAAACAGAACAGGAAAAGTAAAAGCATTAAAATTACTTTCAACATCTGCTGCATATTGGAAAGGAAACCAAGAAAATGATTCTATGCAAAGAATATATGGAATATCATTTCCTAAAGCAAGTCAGCTAGAAGAGCACTTAAAACTACTTGAAGAAGCAAAACAAAGAGACCATAGAAAAATAGGAAAAGACTTAGAATTATTTATGACACACGAATTAGTAGGTTCAGGACTACCAATGTATTTACCACATGGTGCAACAATAAGAAGAATTTTAGAAAGATATATACAAGACAAAGAAATAGAATTAGGATATAGCCATGTATATACACCATCACTAGCAAATGTTCAATTATATAAAACAAGTGGACATTGGGATCATTATAAAGAAGATATGTTTCCAGCTATGAAAATGGACAATGAAGAAATGGTTTTAAGACCAATGAACTGTCCACACCATATGTTAATATACAAATATAAAACACGTTCATATAAGGACTTACCAATTAGAATAGGAGAACTTGCAAATGACTTTAGATATGAAAACAGTGGTGCAGTTTGTGGACTAGAAAGAGTTAGACAAATGTGCCAAAATGATGCACACCTATTTGTAAGACCAGACCAAATAAAAGAAGAAGTAGGAAATGTATTAAAACTAATTAAAGAAGTATATCAAAAAGACTTTGGATTTGCAGAAAGTTCATTTAAATACAGACTATCATTAAGAGACAAAAACAATAAACAAAAATATATAGACAATGATGAAATGTGGGAAACAGCAGAAGAACAATTAAGAGCAATATTAAAAGATATGAAAATAGATTTCTATGAAGCAGAAGGAGAAGCTGCATTCTATGGACCAAAAATAGACATACAAATAAAAACAGCATTAAACCATGATGTAACAATCCCAACATGTCAATTAGACTTTGCATTACCAGAAAGATTTGATTTAACATATGTAGGAGAAGATAACAAAGAACATAGACCAGTTGTAATTCATAGAGCAATACTAGGATCTTCAGACAGATTTATGTCTTTCTTAATAGAAGAAACAAAAGGAGCATTCCCAACATGGTTATCACCAATACAAGTAAAATTATTACCAATAACAGATGATCAAATAGATTATGCAGTAGAATTAAAGCAAAAATTAAAATCTAAAAAAATAAGAGTTGAGCTAGATGATTCAAACGAAAAAATAGGTTACAAAATACGTAAAGCACAACTAGAAAAAGTGCCATACATGTTAGTTATAGGAACTAAAGAAATAGAAAAAAATGTTGTCGCTGTACGTTCAAGAGAACTTGGAGATATAGGTCAAATGTCAGTTAATGACTTTATTGAAAAAATTCAAAAAGAAATAGACGAAAAACAATAAAATTTCAACATTTTAGCTTACCAATATAGTAGGTTTTAAGTATAAAAAATAAAGTTAAATTTTATATAATCTTGTCATTTTTCGATTTACAAAAATATAGAAAATATGGTATAATATAAGTATATATATTTATATTTTTGTACAAAGGAGGATGATATTATGGTAAGTTTAAGAAAAAACAAAGGCCTTACATTAATTGCACTAGTTATTACTGTAGTTGTTTTATTAATAATTTCAGGAGTTACGATTTCGACACTAACAGGCGATAATAGTATTATAAAAAATGCTCATAATGCAGATTCGGAAAAAAATAGAAGTGAAGAAATAGAAACCGTAGAATGGGCAGCAGCACAATCAGTAGCAGTTAACGATGTAGGAAAAGTAACAAGTGATAATTTAGACCATTATATGGGAACATACATAGGAGAAGATCCAGAAGGAGAAATGGCATATGAAATTGAAGACGGTTATAACGGTATTTTCCTTGTAGAATTTAAAGTATCTGGTAACCAATATACAGTAGACCAAAATGGAATGGTATATGAAGGAGAAGAACTAAACAGAGATGGAATTGAATTACCAGATAGTTTAGTATTAAATGTAGGAGAAACTGTAAAATTACAATATACATCAGAAGCATCAAGTATAACTTGGTCTAATTCGAATGAAGAAATAGCAGAACTAGAAGATGATGGAACAATTACAGGAAAAGCAAATGGTATGACAATTGTAACTGTAACAACAGATAAAAACAAAACAGACAGATGTTATGTAACAGTACAAACAGAGCCTGAACAAGTAATAGTAGAGCCAACAACCTATACAATAGATTTATCTGCAATGTCAAGAACAGTGCAAATAACTGCAAAAATATTACCAGAAACAGCAAATGTATATACAGATATAACATGGACAAGTAGTGATACAAATGTAGCAACAGTAAATGAAACAGGACTTGTAACAGGAGTTGCAAATGGAACAGCAACAGTAACAGCAACAGCAGGAAATGGAGTTTCAGCAAGTAGTACAATAACAGTACAAACAAGTCCAATGGGACTTAACCTAAATGCAAGTTCAGCAGTACTAGATAGAAGTACAATACATGATTTACAATTAGAAGTAGTATCATATTCACCAGCAACGGCGAATGTAGGAACAAATGTAACTTGGACAAGCAGTGACCCAAGTGTAGCAACTGTAGATGAAACAGGATATGTATTCGGAATAAAAAATGGAACAACGCTAATTACAGCAACAACAGAAAATGGCAAAACAGCAACATGTAATATAGTAGTAATAACAACAATAACCAACATATCTGTTGAGCCAACTAAAATAGTATTACAGCCAGGAGAATCATCAACAATAATAGCACATATAAAACCAGATGATGGAACATGTACAGAAGATGTAATTTGGACAAGTAGTAATGAAAATGTAGTAAAAATTACATCAAGTGGAGACAATCAAACAACTGGAACAGTAAGTACAATAGGATCTGGCGAAGTAACAGTAACTGCAAAAAATACAAATGGAAAAATAAAATCAACATGTACAATAGTAGTATTACCAATTGTTTCAAACACAGATGGTGAGTACTCAGTAAAAGCTTGGTATGAAGATGTTTATAGAACAGAATGTCACGAGGAAAGTTACCAAGAAAGTCATGAAGAATGTCATGAAGAATGTGATGATGACTATGTATCTACAGAACCATATTGTAATTATGATTGTGAAGATATATGGGATTATATTGCAAATACTTTTGTCGAAAGATGTGAAACTGTTGAATGTGGTGTTCATGAAACGGTATTCCCTGGAAGTTGCTATGATGTTTGTGATACTGTATATGAAACAAAATATAAAACAGTATGTGAACAAGTATATGCAGGACAAAGATTAGTTAGAGATAATGCTACAATAAACTTTAAATTATCAGCATATTTTGATACAAGTAAATTAAAATTGGTAAAAAACGGAATAAGTGAAGTAAATGTAGATAATATTCAAGTAGCAGATAAAAATAGTGCAACATATAAATTTAATATATCAACAGACAGTACAAGTTTTAGTAGTGGAGAATTAGCACTAATGTATGATGATGGTGATGTATCAATAGAGCTATACAGATGGGATATAACATGTAAATAAGTAATAATTATTTAAAAGATTGGAGAATTCAAATGAAAAATAAGAAAATAATAATTTTAACATTAATAATTTTAATTGTATTTATTATTATAATTACAGTTCAGGGATGTATAATATGGAATATGAAGCAAGAACAAAATAATAAAAATAATTCAAATACAATTAATCAAAATAAAGTAACTTATACAGAAACAGAAGATTCTAAAAAATTCAAACAAGAATATGAATCACTTAATAATACATCTGCAGAAAAAGATGGGGAAAAATATATTTCTGTAAATATTCCAAAAGAAAATCCAATAATATATGTTACACTAGAAGAACTTTTAAATGTAATAAATAGTGATGAAGAATCATATATTTATATAAGTAGAGCAAATTCACCATTTGGTAGAGCAATAATTGAACCATTACTTAATGTATTACAAGATTTAGGTATTGAAAAACTATATTATTTAGATATAGGAGAAGGTATAACATTTAAAGATGAAGCTCAAAAACAAGAAATAATGAATCAATTAGCAGAAAAAGGAATTATAACAAAAAATGAAGACGGAAGTGATTCATGGAATATTCCTTTAATTGCCAAAACTCTTTCTGGAAAAGTCTTAGCACAAAGTACAGGAACGGGCGTAACTTACAATGAAGGACAATCATACTATTCAGAATTAACAGAAGATCAAAAACAAGAAGTATATAATGAATACTATGAATTACTAAAAGACTAAAAAAGGTACTTCATGCTGAATTGAACCCAAAAGATAATTTTGGGTTCTGTTCAGTAATTAGGAGTACTTTTTTTGAATAAAAAATTTAAAATATATGTTGAAAAAAATTTTTATTAATTATATAATTAATACATGATATATAAAAAATTAAAATTAAATTAAGATTGGAGAATTCAAATGAAAAGTAAAAAAGTTTTAATAACAGCATTAATAATCATAGCTGTACTAATTATATTAGTAACAGTACAAGCATGTGTTATTTGGAACATGAAGCAAGAACCAAAAGATAATAAAAATTCAGAAACAGAAAATCAAATAACTTACAACTCAACAGAAGATTCTAAAAGATTTAAAGAAGAATATGAAGCACTAAATGGTACAACAAGAGAATCAGATGGAGAAACATATAACACAGTAAATATACCTGAAGAAAACCCTATAGTATATATAAATTTAGAACAATTCATAAATGTAATTAATAGTGACGAAGAATCATATATTTACATGAGTAGTGCAGACTGTCCTTACTGTAGAGCAACAGTAGGAACACTATTAGATGTAGTACAAGATTTAGGAATCAAAAAACTATATTATTTTGATTTACAAACAGGCATGACATTCGAAAGTGAAGAACAAAGACAAGAACTAACAAATATACTAATAGAAAAAGGATTTGTAACCAAAAAAGAAGATGGAAGCGAATCTTGGAGAATACCATTAGTTGCCAAAACACGTTCAGGAGAAGTATTAGCCAAAACAATTGGAACAGGAATATCATATAATGAAGGACAATCAAAATATTCAGAATTAACAGAAGAACAAAAACAAGAATTATACAATGATTATTATGAATTATTGAAAGACTAAGATATCATAAACGAAACAAGAAGTATTGATGAGTCAAAAACAATACTTCTTATTTTCTATAAAAAATTGCTTTTTTTCATATTTTTAATGGAAAATCTGAAAAAAAATGATATAATAATAAAGAGTTCGCAAAAGAACTTATTGAAAAAATATTAGATTAGGAGAGTTAGTGTGAAAAAGAAAAAAACAATAATTTTAATTTTAGTAATATTAATTATTTTAGTAATATTAATTGCTCTAGCATTTATAATTTATAACATAGATGAAAACAAGAATTTGGGTACAGAAAATAACAGCCAAAATGCAGATATAAATGATCAAATAGTGAAAACAGAGAACACAAATATAAGCAAATTAGAACCAATAACATATACAGCAACAGAAGACTCAAAAAGGTTTAAAAAAGAATATGAAGATCTAAACAACACATCTATACAAGATGATGGAACAAAGTATAATACAGTAAATATAAGTGAAGAAAACCCTATAGTGTATGTAGACTTAGAACAACTAGTGAATCAAATAAATAGTGAAGAAAAATCATATATTTTTATAAGTAGTCCAACATGTGCTTATTGTAGAGCAATAGTATCAACACTATTTGAAGTTACACAAAATTTAGGAATTGAAAAACTATATTATTTTAATACAAGATCTGTTATAAATTATGAAGATGAAACCAAAAAACAAGAATTACTAGACCAATTAGTAGAGAAAAATGTTATTACTAAAAATTCGCAAGGAAATGTATCTTGGCAAATGCCTTTAGTATTAAAAACACAAGCAGGAAATATATTAGCCAAAAGAATAGGAATAAGTGGAGTAACTTTAAATGAAGGACAGACCCAATATTCAGAACTAACAGAAGAACAAAAACAACAATTATATGATATATATTATAGTTTATTAAAAAATCAGAATCAGTAGGATATAAAGGTGAGAAAAAATGTATTTAAAAAGATTAGAAATGCAAGGGTTTAAATCATTTGCAGACAAAACAGTAATAGAACTAATGCCAGGAATAACAAGTGTAATAGGACCTAATGGTTCAGGAAAAAGCAATATTGCAGACTGTATAAAATGGATACTTGGAGAGCAAAGCATGAAAACACTAAGAGGAAATAAAACACAAGATGTTATATTTGCAGGAACTCAGAACAGAAAATCGTTAGGCTTTGCAGAAGCATCACTAGTATTTGACAACTCAGATGGAACACTTCCAATAGAATTTTCAGAAGTAACAATAACAAGAAAAATTTATAGAAGTGGAGAAACAGGATACTATATAAATAAAGCACCATGTAGACTAAAAGACGTAGTAGAATTATTTATGGACACAGGAATTGGAAGAGATGGTTATTCAATTATAGGACAAGGAAAAATAGATGAAATATTAAGTAATAAATCTGAAGACAGAAGACATATTTTTGAAGAAGCGGCAGGGATTGTAAAATATAGATCAAGAAAAGAAGAAACAGAAAAAAAATTAGAACAAACAAAATTAAATCTTTTAAGAATAAATGATATTATATCAGAAATAGAAGGCAATTTAGAACCATTACAAATTCAATCAGATAAAGCAAAAAAATACTTAAATTTAAAAGAAGAGTTAAAAAATATAGAAGTTGGATTATTTGTTTATAATATTGAAAAAAACAAAAAAGAAATAGAAGAAGTATTAAATGATGAAGAAATAATGAAATCTACATTAAATCAAGAAGAAGGAAAACTTGAGAAAATAAAAATATTAAAAGAAGAATTAAAAGACCAAATAGATGAAATAACAAACCAAATTGAACAAATGCAAAACATTGGGTTTGAAAGTCAAAAACAAATAGAACAACTTAATTCGAATATTAATGTTGCAAAAGCCAAAATACAAAACAATAAAGATATTACAGAACGAAACAAAATAGAAATAATAGATTTGCAAAAAAAGATTGATGGATTAAAAGAAGATATAGAACAAAAAGAATCTAAAAAAACTAACTTAAAACAAAACAAAGAAAAATTTGAAAACGAATTAAAACAAAAAGAAGAAGAACTTGCACAATTAACCAAAAAACTAAGTTCAAAAGAACTAGAAATTGAAGAAATAAAAAAGAGAGTAGAAGCCAACACAGATAGAAAATATGAACTACAAGCAGAAATAAGCAAAAAACAAGCAAATATAGAAAACATAGAAAAAAGACAAAAACAACTAAAACAAGAAATTTCATCACAAATATTTGAAGTAGATAAAATTAGAATAAAAAAAGAAGACATCGAAAAAGAGTATAATTCAGCCGAGTCAAAAAGAAATAAAATATTAAAAGACTTAGAAGAAAATGAAAAAAGAAAAAACGAAATTACAACAAAGCTAAAAAAATATGATGAACAAATTGCAAATACTACAAATGAAATGAGAATAAAAACATCAAGATATAATTTCTTAGTAGAAACAGAAAAAGAAAAAGAAGGGTACATCAAAAGTGTAAAAGAATTACTACTAGCATGTGAAAAAAACAAAGAACTTAGTAAAGGAATGCATGGAGTAATTGCTAATATTATATCTGTACCAGAACAATATGAAACAGCAATAGAAATGTGTTTAGGAGCAAGCTTACAAAATATAGTAACAGATACAGAAGAAGATGCAAAAAGACTAATAGAATATTTACGTGCAAACAACTTAGGAAGAGCATCATTTTTACCTATAACATCTATAAAAGGTAAAAAAATAGAAACAATAAAAGGAAAAAAAGTTGGAGTAATAGGAATTGCATCAGACTTAATAAAATTTGATAAAAAATATGAACAAATTATTTTAAATCTACTTGGAAGAACAATAATTGTTGACAATATGCAAAATGCAATAAATCTAGCAAGAGAGAACAATTATTCATTTAGAATTATAACAATACAAGGAGATATAATTAATGCATCTGGAGCAATTACAGGTGGTTCTATAACCAAAAAAACAGTAAACATTTTAGGAAGAAGCAAAGAAATAGAACATTTAAAACAAGAAATCTCACAAATCAAAGAAAAAATAGAAAAATTAGAGAAAGACAAAGAAGAATTTGAAAATTCGTCAGAAAATATTTTAGAAGAAGCAGAGAATTTAGAAAAACAATTACAAGAAATAGAAATAACATATGCAACAGAAAAGCAAAGAATACAATCAATTGATGAAAACATCCAAAATATTCAAAATAGAATAAACAAACAAAAAGATGAAGAGAAAAAATCAGAACAAAATAAAACTGAAATAATGCAAGAAAAAGAAAAAGATGAAAAAGAAATTCAACAAATTTCAACTCAAAACCAAGAAGATCAAAAGGTAATTGATGAATTCTCTAATTCTAATAAAGACAGCCAGATTTACATAGACAATTTAAATGAAGACATTACAAATTTAAAAATATCTGTAACATCATTTAATGAAAGTGAAATGTCAATTGAAGAAATGGCAGAAATGTTAAAAAATGAAATTAACACACATACAAAAAACATGGAAAGTAAAAAATCACAAATTGAAGCAGATGAAAAAGAAAACACTGAATTAGCAAAACAAATAGAAGATATAACAAAACAAATAGAAGATATAAAAAGCAAAGTTTCAAACAGTGGAGAAAACATAGAAAAACTAAAACAAGAAAGAATAGAAAAAAATAAAAAATTATCTGAAAAAGAAGATGAACAAACAGATGAATTTAAAATAATTGAAGACTTAAAAGCACAAGTAACAAAACTAGATATAAAAAAGACCAAAATACAAGAAGAAATTACAGAAATAATCAACAAAATGTGGGAAGAATATGAATTAACTCCAAATAATGTAGGAGAATTTCCTAAGCCAGAAAATATTCAACTAAGTCAAAGAAAAGTAAATAATTTACGCACAGACATTAGAGAAATAGGAAGTGTAAATGTAAATTCTATTGAAGAATATAAAAACTTAAAGCAAAGATATGATTTCATGTGTGAGCAAAGATTAGATTTAGAAGAATCTATGACAAAATTAAGAAAAGTAATTTCAGAAATGACAGAAACAATGAAACAACAATTTAAAGAAAAATTTGAAATTATAAACAAAAACTTTGGAGAGGTTTTCAAAGAACTATTTGGAGGAGGACAAGCTGAAGTTAGCCTTACAGATGAAAGCAATGTACTAGAAAGTGGAATTGAAATAAATGTTCAACCACCAGGAAAGAAACTTCAAAGTATGACATTATTATCAGGTGGAGAAAGAGCTTTTACTGCTATAGCTTTATTATTTGCAATTCTAAAAATAAATCCTGCACCATTTTGCGTGCTAGACGAAATAGAAGCAGCACTTGATGATGTAAATGTTTATAGATATGCAGAATATTTAAAAAAATATTCAAAAGATACGCAATTCTTAGTAATAACACATAGAAAAGGAACTATGGAAGTAGCAGACTCTGTTTATGGAGTAACAATGGAAGAAAAAGGTATTTCAAAATTACTTTCTATAAAACTAAAACAAGCATAAAAATTTGAAAAGTGGCTCTATAGCCACCTTTCTTAAAATAAAAGTCTAATAATACCTATAGAAATTAAGATTAAACCAGAAATTATAGATAATAATTTATTGGAAATCTTAATTTTTTTTGCCACATTATATGCTATAAAATTCCCACAATTTATGAAACATATATGGAAAAACGCAGCAAGTATTGGATATATAAAACTATCAAGTCCAATTATTCCGCAACTTAGTCCAACGCAACTTGCATCAGCAGAAACTGCTAGAGCAAGTAATAAAGCCTCTTTTTTCTCTATTGAATTTGAATTGTCTAAATCATAATCAGTAGATGTTTCTTTGAAACTTTTATAAATGGTATACAAACCAAGTATTATAAGAAGACTTGATCCTAAGGCTAAAGCAACATCTTGGGAAAATAATTTTGCAATATTGCTTCCTAAAAGTATTGAAATACTTGTAGATAAAAGAGCTATAGTAAAAATAATTAAATTACTTATTCCTCTTATTCTAGATTGTTTTATACCATATGTAACACCTAAACTTAAAGCATCAATACTAACAGATATTGCTAATAAAACACAATGTAACATATTTTTATCTAATAAATCCTTTCTGCCTATTATTTTTAATAGACTATTTACTAGTATAAAAATATGCTAAAACTCAACAAAATGTGACAATCTAAAATTGATTTTTGATTTTATATGTGGTATAATAAATAAAACGTAAATATGTTTTGTAAACAATTTACGAAAGCATTATAGAATAGCATGATGGAGGTAAATTATGCACATTGAAAAAATGGACTGGAAATCACGGAGAGATTTAGCTAGAACAACGAACAATATGGAAGAATTAATATTATTAGCAGGTGATGACTCTGCAAGGGTTAGAAAGGAAGTATTGAGCAGGAGTGATGTGCCAATTGAAGCAGTATTAAAAATATATGATTTGAGCACAAGTTTCAAGCAAAAAAATGAAATTGTATTAACGTTAAACAGAATGGAGGCAAATGAAGAACTAAGGGAGCTATTGTACCATGTTTGCAATGATTGCGATTATTCAATTGCAATTAGTGCAATGAATATTTATCGGACAAAATTTAGTGAGTTGGTGGCAAATCCAAAAATTCCTATTGAGAATGAATATGAAAAAAAATATTTAGTAGACTGGGTTATTCAGTTTGCTGGATATGAAGAATCAATTGAATTATCTAGAAATCCGTTTGTTACTGGAGTATTAGCTCATTATTTTATTGTAGCAGAGCTTGAATTTGAGAAATCTACTGCTAGGTTACAAGAATGTTTATATAATGTTTTATCACATAGCTGGATAGAACAAAGAACACTTGAAGAAATTTATAAAACGAGTAGAAATGAAATACAAGGTAATTATGAATATTTCTTCATGAAACCCAAATATGCAATTAGTGCGTGTGAGTTTGCTTCAACGGAGTTGTTAGCAAAGGTAATGAGTGAATTTCTGGCAGATATGGAGAATTATTATGATGAATACTATAGAAGAGAATATGTTTATAAGTACTTTGTTAAATTCTTTTCTTCCATAATGGCTAATCGAAATTGTGATGAAGCCACATTTAAAAAAGCGATTGAGATTGGGATAATAAAGCTTCAACTTAATTGGTCAATTATATATAAAGCAGTAAAAAATTCAAAATTTTATACAATTGACATATTGAAGTGGATGCTTGAAAATTCACAAAGTGTTGTAGATATTATGTATGATTTCAAGGAGGATTTAAAAAAACTAGATTGTGAATTTCTGAAAAAAATTATTAAAACTCTTTCAAAAACTGAAAAACTGTGGTTATTATTGTGGGTTGAAATATCTAAATAATTCTTTTTTCCAAGTTTTTTTTAAAAAAGCAAAATTGTTAAAATGTGCATTTACCTGCTGTTGTCTGACAGCAGGTAAAACTATTTGTATGTAAAAGTATTTACAAAAAGCTAACAAAACGCGAAAATTTGTTCTATAATATTGATTTTTTTTTAGTCCTATGATATACTATTTAACAAATTATATTTATAAAATTGAAAATTGCTAAAAATAATATAAAACATCTTAATCGCTTAAGGGGGAAAAGCAATGTTCAACATAGAAGAACAATTAAAACTACTACCTGAAAAGCCAGGAGTATATATCATGCATGATGCAGAAGACAAAATAATATATGTAGGAAAAGCAGTAAACTTAAAAAGAAGAGTAAAATCATATTTCAGAAAAACAGACAAAACAGAAAGAATAAAAAAAATGGTATCATTAATAGACCATTTCGAATACATTGTAGTTGATAATGAAGCAGAAGCACTAATTCTAGAATGTAATTTAATAAAAAAAAATAGGCCAAGATTTAATGTATTATTAAAAGATGACAAAACATATCCATATATAAAAGTAGATGTAAAATCAGACTATCCAAATGTTGTAATAACAAGAAAAATAATAAATGATGGTTCAAAATATTTTGGACCATATGCAAACCCAGGAGCAGCCAAAGAACTATTAGACTTTATAAAACAAAAATACAAAATACGTCAATGTAGAAAATTCAGGTCAGAAACAAGAGCATGTTTAAATTATTATATAAATAGATGTTCCGGGCCTTGTATGGGATATATTTCCAAAGAAGATTATAGAAAACAAATTGACGAAATAATAGACATTTTAGACGGAAAAATAGATAAAGTTTTAAAAGACCTAGAAAAACAAATGATTGAAGAAGCGGGAAAAATGGAATTTGAAAATGCAGCCTATATAAGAGATAGAATGTTAGCAATTCAAAGAGTAAATGAAAAACAAAAAGTTTCTAACATTACAGAAAACAATATAGATGTAATAGGACTAGCAAAATCAGAAATAGAAGTTTGTGTAGAAATCTTTTTTGTTAGAGGAAGTAAAATGGTAGGGAGAGAACATTATTTCTTTCCAGATTTAAAAGAAATGGAAGACAAAGAAATTTTATCTGGTTTTATAAAGCAATATTATATAGATAGCACAAATTTACCAAATAAAATAATGATAAGAGAAGAAATAGAAGACAAAAATGCAATAGAACAATGGCTAAGCAAAGAAGCAGGACGAAAAGTTGAAATCAAATCACCAAAAAAAGGTGAAAAATTACGATTTGTTGAAATGGCAGATAACAACGCAAAAATAACACTTGAAAACAAAGAAAGAGACAGAACTGAAATTTTACTAGAAATAAAAAATGTTTTAGGACTAGAAAAACTACCAAGAAAAATAGAAACATTTGATATTTCAAACATTTCAGGAGAATACATGGTTGCCGGAATGTGTGTAATGGTAGATGGAGCAATAAAAAAGAACTTATCAAGAAGATTTAAAATAAAAACAGTATTTTCGCAAGACGACCCAAAATGTATGCAAGAAGTTGTAACACGAAGATTAAAACATTCAATAGAAAATGAAACATCATCAGGATTTGGAAAATTACCAGATGCAATTTTTGCAGATGGTGGAATCACTCAAATAAAAGCAATAAAACAAGCAATAAAAGATTTACAATTAGATATACCAGTATTTGGTATGGTAAAAAATGACAAACATCAAACCAGAGCATTAATAAATGAAAATAGAGAAGAATTCGAAATATCAGAAAATTTATTTAAATTAATTACAAAATTCCAAGATGAAGTTCATGATACAGCAATTTCTTATCATAGAAAATTAAGAGACAAAGACATAACAAAATCAGCTTTAGATGATATTAAAGGAATTGGAGAAACAAAGAAAAAAGAATTATTAAAACATTTTGGCAGTGTAGAAAAAATAAAAAATGCACAAATAGATGAACTTACAAAAATTAAAGGAATTAATGAGGATTTGGCAGAAACTATATTACAACAATTAAATAAATAAATTTATGAAAAATCAAATAATGTAATATATTGCGATGAAAAAAGAAAGTATTATATGCATAGTTTTAAAAATATAACATATACATATTAAGGACAAGAAATTTAGACAAGCATAGAAAAATACTAAAGGGAGGTTTGTATATGAAATTTTTAAAAAAGCATAAAATGCTTTCTTTTGCGATTGCAAGTTTTTTCATTTTATCAGGAGTTAATTTTTTTATGATTTTTGAGTTAGTAAAATTAAGTATAGGAAAGTAAAAAATCATAATAATCACTTTTATAATTTAAAACATATAATAATATATGGAGGAAAATAAAATTATGAAAGGATTATGTCTAGCTGGAGGAGGAGTAAAAGCAGCGGCTCATATAGGAGCATTAAAAGCATTTGAAGAAGAAAAAATAAAATTTGATTGTGTATCAGGAGCATCATCTGGAAGTATTGTTGCAACAATGTATGCTTTAGGATATACAAGTGACGAAATGTGGAAAATGTTTCAAAAATATAGTAAGAAAATAAAATATGCTGAATGGAAGCAAATTCTAAAATTAATTTTAGGTTTAATATTTAAAAGAGAAATAGTTATTGATGGTTTAAATACAGGAAAAGTAATTGAAAAAATTATTGAAAATATCTGTAAAGAAAGCAATGTAACAAATATAAATCAAATAAAAATGCCACTATTAATTTCAATGGTAGATGTACAAAAAGGAACTGTATATATAGCCTCATCTCTACAAACAAGAGGTAATTTATTAGACAACACAAAAATTATAACAGATATACCAATTGGAACAGCAGTAAGAGCAAGTTGTAGCTTTCCTGTTGTTTTTTCACCATGCAAATACAATGGAGTACAATTAGTTGATGGAGGAATACGTGAAAATCTTCCATGGAAATCATTAAGAGAAATTGGAGCAGATGAAATATATGGAATTGCATTTGATACAATATATAAAGAAAAACACTGCTGTCAAAATTTAATAGATGTGGCAACAAGAGCAATGGAATTACAAGGAAGAGAACTTTCGGCATATGAAAGAGACGGAATTGACAATTTAATATTAATTAATTTAAAGAAAATTTCTCTATTAGATAATAGTCAAATAAATAATTTATATGAAAAAGGATATAAACAAGCAAAGAAACAACTT
Source organism: uncultured Clostridia bacterium (assembly GCA_944386165.1). Taxonomy (GTDB): domain Bacteria; phylum Bacillota; class Clostridia; order TANB77; family CAG-508; genus CAG-269. The sequence goes on along the minus strand of CALXAA010000006.1, from coordinate 33,905 downwards.
AAAAACCTTGAAAAAACAGGAAAAATATAGTATAATTTTAACGATAATTAAAAAGAGAAGGAAAAAATTATAATGAATATAGCAAATGATTGGAAAGATTATAAAATATTAGATATGGCAGATGGGCAAAAATTAGAAAAATGGGGAAATATAATTTTATCTAGACCAGATCCACAAATTATTTGGAAAGAAAAAAGCTTTCCAAACAAATGGAAAGAAGCAAATGCAACATATCATAGAAGTAAAACTGGTGGAGGCTCTTGGGAATATCATAAAAAATTACCAGAACAATGGCAAATAAAATACAAAGAACTTACATTTAATATAAAGCCAATGAGTTTTAAACATACAGGATTATTTCCAGAGCAAGCAGTTAATTGGGATTGGATGACTAATAAAATAAAAAACTCAAATAGAGAAATAAAAGTATTAAATTTATTTGCATATACAGGAGGAGCAACAGTTGCATGTGCTTCAGCTGGTGCTTCTGTTTGCCATGTTGATAGTTCTAAAGGAATGGTAACTTGGGCAAAAGAGAATATAGCATCATCAGGGTTAGCCGATAAACCAGTAAGATATATAGTTGACGATGTTGTAAAATTTGTAAATAGAGAAATAAGAAGAGAAAATAAATATGATGCAATAATAATGGATCCACCATCATATGGAAGAGGAGCAAATGGAGAAGTTTGGCAATTTGAAAACAATATATATGATTTAGTAGAACTATGTTCAAATGTATTATCAGACAATCCATTATTCTTCTTAATAAATTCATATACAACAGGAATATCAAGCAAAGTATTAGAAAATATTTTAAATTTAACAATTAATAAAAAATATAAAGGAAAAACAACATCAGGAGAAATTGGTCTACCAATGGAAAACTCTTCACTAGTATTACCTTGTGGAATTTATGGCAGATGGGAGAATTAAAAATGCAAAATTTAAAAGTAATATATGAAGACAATCATATAATAGTAGTAGAAAAAGAACCAAACATTCCATCACAAGCAGACAAAACAGAAGACATAGATATGTTAACAATTATAAAAAATTACTTAAAGGAAAAATACAATAAACCAGGAAATGTATATCTTGGATTAGTACATAGATTAGACAGGCCTGTTGGAGGAGTTATGGTATTTGCCAAAACTTCAAAAGCAGCCTCAAGGCTTAGTGACCAAGTAAGAGAAAAAATTTTCAAAAAGAAATATTTAGCTGTTGTTGACGGAAAATTTGAAGAAGAAACAGGAACATTAGAAGATTATTTATACAAAGATGAAAGAAACAATATGAGTAAAGTTGTTTCTAAAGATAAAAAAAACGCAAAACTTGCCAAATTAGATTATCAAGTTCTAGCATATAATGAAGTAAAAAATTTATCACTTATAAAAGTAAATTTACATACAGGAAGACACCACCAAATAAGAGTACAATTATCATATGCAGGCCACAGTATTTTTGGAGACCAGAAATATGGGACAAGAGGACAAGGTAAACAAATAGCATTATGGGCATATGAACTTACAATTAAACATCCTATAACAAAAGAAGAAATGACATTTAAAAGCTTACCAGAAAGTAATGGAACTTGGTGTATTTTAAGAAATATTAATAATCAATAAATTTATTATATAAAAGGAGAAATAAAAATGAAAGCAATAGAAATAAGAAGAAAATATTTAAACTTTTTTAAAAATCATGGTCATAGCATTATTCCATCAGCACCATTAATACCAGAAAATGACTCATCAGTACTATTTACAACAGCAGGAATGCAACCATTAGTACCATACTTACTAGGAGAGCCACACCCACAAGGAAAAAGACTTACAGATTACCAAAAATGTGTAAGAACAAATGATATTGATGAAGTAGGAGATAATAGACATCTAACATATTTTGAAATGTTAGGAAACTGGTCATTAGGAGATTATTTCAAAGAAGAATCAATTCAAATGAGTTATGACTTTTTAACAAAAGAATTAGAAATTCCAGCAGAAAAAATATCAGTAACATGTTTTGCTGGAGACGAAGACTGTGCAAGAGATGAAGTAACAGCAGAATGTTGGAAAAAAGCAGGAATACCAGAAGAAAGAATATATTATTTTGGAAAAGATGACAACTGGTGGATTGCAGGAGAAACAGGACCATGTGGACCAGACACAGAAATGTTCTATGATACAGGAAAGCCAAAATGTTCACCAGAATGTAATCCATCATGTGGATGCGGAAAATATGTAGAAATATGGAATAATGTATTCATGGAATTCTATAAAGATGCAGAAGGAAAATACACAAAATTAAAACAACGTAATGTAGACACAGGATTAGGAATAGAAAGAATGACAATGATACTTGAAGGAAAAGAAACACCATTTGAAACAGAATTATTTTCTCATATAATGGACAAACTAGTAGAATTACAAAAAGTAGACAATATCGCTAGTAGAAGAATAGTAGCAGAACACTTACGTTCAAGTATGATGATAATTGCTGATGGAGGAAGACCAAGCAATATAGATAGAGGTTATATTTTAAGAAGACTAATTCGTAGAATGATAAGACATATGAACAAATTACAAATATCACTTGACGAATTATCAACATTAATAGACTTAAATGTGGAAAACTTAAAAGAAATGTACCCAGAACTTGAAGATAAAAAAGAAATAATAAAAAATGTAATAATAGAAGAAAAAGATAAATTCGTAAAAACACTAACAAAAGGTGAAAAAGAATTTGAAAAAGAAATAGAAGAAATCAAAAAACAAGGAAAAGAAAAAGTAGACGGAAAAATAGTATTTAAACTATATGACACATATGGTTTCCCACCAGAAGTAACAGAAGAATTAGCTAAAGAAAATGGAATGAAAATAGACAAAGAAGAATTTAGCAAACTATTCAAAGAACATCAAGAAAAATCAAGAGCTGGTTCAGAACAAAAATTTAAAGGAGGCTTAGCATCAACAGGAGAAATGGAAACAAAATACCATACAGCAACACACCTTTTAAATGCAGCATTAAAACAAATATTAGGACCACATGTACATCAAAAAGGAAGCAATATAACAGCAGACAGAATGAGATTTGACTTCTCACACCCATCAAAAATGACAGATGAAGAAAAACAAAAAACAGAAGACTTAGTTAACCAATGGATAAAAGAAGCAATTCCAGTAGAACATATGAAAATGAAAAAAGATGAAGCAATAAAAATGGGAGCAGAAGCAATGTTCATTGAAAAATATGGAGACATAGTATCTGTATACAAAATAGGAGATGTATCATTAGAACTATGCGGAGGACCTCACGTAACAAACACATCAGAACTAGGACATTTCAAAATAAAAAAAGAAGAATCAAGTTCTTCTGGTGTAAGAAGAATAAAAGCAATATTAGAATAAAAAATAAGGAGGAATAACCATGGACGAAAATTGCACATTTTGCAAAATAATAAAAGGAGAAATACCATCAAACAAAGTATATGAAGACGAAGAAATACTTGCATTTAAAGACATAAATCCAGCTGCCCCAATTCATATTTTAGTAATACCAAAAAAACACCTTGAATCACTAGCAACAATGAAAGAAGGAGATGAAAAAATCATTTCAAAAATCTATCAAGTAATAAATATAATAGCAGAAAAACAAGGATTTAAAGAAAAAGGATATAGAGTAATTGTAAATTGTGGAAAAGATGGAGGACAAGAAGTACCACACTTACATTTCCATTTACTAGCTGGAACACAATTTGGGGACAAAATAGTATAAATTTACAGAAAAAGGTAGCTTTTTTCTACAAAATATGTTATAATAGATATATAGATGTGAAATTTAATTTTAAAATTATTTATAGAAAGGGATGATAATATGAATAGTAAATATAGTACTTTTTTAACAGTTCTCTTAGTAATAATAATAATAGCAATACTTGGAGTTATAGGATTCTTAGGATTTAGATACATCTCAAGTGCAAATAGTAAGAAAGAAGCTGAAAATTTTGTAGACACATTCCCAAAACAAGAAGATACAGCTCCAACAGAGGAAGAACCAGTAATTGATGATAATTTAGATGTTGATGTTACTGAACCAGAAAACACAGGAGATACAACAGACGATAATCAGCAAGCACCTGCACAAGAGCAAAGATTTAATGGATATTTAGTTGCAGGAACAATAGAAATACCAGCTACAGGTCTAAGTTGTCCAGTGCTTGCAGAAGAAGAATACAGTAAATCAGCATTAGAAACATCAGTTGTTGTTTTACATGGTGTAGGATTAAACCAACCAGGAAATACTACAATAGCAGGACATAACTACAGAAATGGAAATTTCTTCTCAAATAACAAAAAATTAAATATAGGAGACAAAATATACATAACAGACTTAACAGGAAAGAGATTATCATATACAATTTATAACAAATACGAAACTTCAGACACAGATGCAGATTATATGACAAGAGACACACAAGGAGCAACAGAAATTTCATTAACAACATGTACAGATGACAGTAAAGCACGTTTAATAATATGGGCTAAAGCTGATATCTAAAAAAGAGATATATTAACATTCATTAATAATAAAAAGGTCGCAAACAATTTATTGCTTGCGACCTTCAATTTTTTTCAAAAGATCTATCACATAAAAGAAATCTTTCCAATTAAATTATTTATATTTTGTACTCATACTTAACTTGAGGAAGTCCATTATTAGCCATATCATCATCAACTTTAACAATTTTTCCACCCATTTTTTCATAAAATTTTTGAGCATTAAAATTATATTTATGACAAGAAATAAAAAACTTATCTACACCAGTAATTTTTATATATTCATATGCAAAATCAAATAATTTTTTTCCAAGACCTGAACCTTGATAGTCTTTTCTTATATAAAATAAGCCAATTTCTTGTTCATAATTTTCAAATGGTCTAAAAGGTTTACCAAATTCAATATAAGCAATAATAACATTATTATCAGTAACTACATATAATTGTTGATTTGGATTATCAATATAATTTTTAAACTTTTCTTCATTTTTTAAATAATCATAACTGTCTAGTTTTGCATCAGGATAAATTCCTCTATAAGTAGTTTCCCAAATTTCTCTTTTTAAATAAGATAATTCTTTACAATCAGAATATGTGGCTTTGCGAATTATTAAGTTATTTATAAAATTTAAATTTGTTGACTTTATAGAATTACGCAAATTATTGATTTTTTCTTTATCTTCTACATATTCTTTTCTTGGTTTAACAAAATTTTTAGAACCTCTTTTTTCAAAATCATATCTAGGAATTAATTGAATATGAAAATGATTCATTAGACCATCACACATAGTGCAAAGATATACGCTTTCACAATAATAAACTTCTTTTAAAACATTCATCATGTTTTTGGCAAAAATAAATATTTTTGAACATAAATCATCTGGAATTTCCATCATATCTTTATAATGTTTCTTAGTGGAGATAATTACATGACCATCTGCTCTAGGGTTATCTACTAAAAAACATTCAAATTCATTATTTTCAAAAAGTAGTCTATCAGAAACATTACCATATAAACAATTATTATTTTCTTTATCATAACAAGTAGGGCATATTCCCAAATCAGTTAAAATGGCAGGAGATATATTGCCATTATTTTTAAAAATATCTTTTATAGGACTTTTTATTTTGTTCCAAAATTCTTTTAAATTATCATAAGAAAGGATATTTTCAACATCATTTAGACTAATCCACTTTAAATTTTCTTGGTCTTTTAAATCTATTTTTTTAGAAGTTGGACCGTCATCTATTGCTATATACATATAATTTTCTACATTTTCTCCTGATGGAGTTGTATATGTATTTATGCAAATTTCTTTGTTTATTAATAAATGATTAGCTCGTAATGTTTCTTCTTCAGTTTCTCTAACAGCACATTTTTCAAGTGTTTCTCCGGCTTCAAGATGTCCTTTTGGAAAAGTATAGTCTTTTTCTGAATCTCTATAAACTAGTCCAATTTTTTTCGTTTGTAAATTTAGCAAAATAGTTCCAGCTTTTTTTACTATCATATAAAACCTCCAATTTTTTTGTATAGCCTAATTATATAAAAATTTATTTTATAAATCAATGTTATTTACTATAAAAAATAGGTAATATTTTCAAAAAATAATTTACAGTTTTTATGAGAAATGATAGAATAAAAAAGTAAAAATATTTTATAATTTAATATAGTCCGGTTTTATATATAAAAAAGTCCGGTCAATACCGTATTTTTTAAAGAAAAATGTTAGGAGTTAAAATGGAAAACGTAAAAGAACGAGTAAAAGCAGACAAATATTTAACATATAATGAATACAAAAAATATTGTGAAGAAAATAAACTAGAAATAGATGAAGAAGAATTAAATAAAATAAATGAAGAATTTATAGAAAGAAAATTAATAGAATATAAAGACTATTTTGACAATATGTTTACAGATGTAGGAGAAAAGATAAATCTTGATGAAGAACAAAGAAGAGTAATTTTAAGAGATGAAGAATATTGTTTAATAAATGCAGGTGCTGGTTCAGGGAAAAGTACAACTATGGCTGGAAAAGTAAAATATTTAGTAGATAAACTAAATGTAAAACCAGAAGAAATTATTATGCTAACATTTACCAAAAAATCCAGTGAAGATTTAGATGAAAAAGTAAATGATTTATTAGATTTAGGAGTACCTGTTTCAACATTTCACTCATTAGGAATGAAATTCATAAAAAAATGTTATCCATTTCCTGTAAAAGTAGTTGGACCAGATGAACAAAAAAGCATTATAAGTAATTATATAAAAGACTTATTTCCAAATAAGGCAAAATTAAGAGAATTAATTGAACTATTTAAACAATGTGAACAGAAAAACTATATTGCAAAAGGTTTTGTAGAAAATTTTGAAAAATTTAAAACATTTGAAGAATATTTTCAAGACTATAAAAGGAGAAAATATTTTATCGAAAATCAAAGAGAAGGTGGCATACATCAATACTTAATAAATAGACTTAATTCAAGAAGTTCACTTTATACAATAAGAGGAGAAAAAGTAAAATCTTTAGGAGAAGTTAGAATAGCCAATTTTCTTTATATAAATGGCATAGATTATACTTATGAAAAAATATTTGAAGAAAAAGTAAATGAAGACACAACATATAATCCAGACTTTACAATAGAATATCAAGGAAAAAAGATATATATTGAATATTTCGGGTTATCATCTTGTTATAATGAGAACAATGAACTTATAAAACAAGAAATTAAAAGATATAATAAAATTAGAAAAATAAAAGAAAATTATCAAAAAGCAAATCATTATGATTTTATAAACCTTGATTATCAAACACCTGATGGAGATTTTATAACTACACTAGAAAAAGAATTGCTAAAAAGGAAAATACAATTCTCAACAAGAAGTGATAATGAAATTTTTAACAGAATTTTAGATAATAATATAAATGCAGAATTTTATAAGTTCACAAATTTAATAATTTCTTATATAGATATTTTTAAAAATATGTTAGTAGATAATGAAGATTATATGTTTGAAAAAAGAAAAATAGAAATAGCAAAAGAAAATTTTAAATATAAATATTTTTCAAATAACAAGCAGGAAGAAGCTAGGTATAGAATTAAAGCTATAGGGTATTTACAAGAAATTTATCATTATTATCAAGATTATTTAACCAAAAATAATATGATAGATTACAGTGATATGATTAATTTATCATATAAATTTATTATTAAAGAAGTTAAAAATAGATTTCCAGAATTAAATTTTAAATATATAATTGTTGATGAGTACCAAGACATTACTTTTCAAAGATTCTTGTTTGTAAAAAGATTAGTAGAATATTTTGATGCAAAACTAATATCAGTAGGGGATGACTGGCAATCAATATACTCATTTGCTGGTTCAAGATTGGAATTATTTAATAAATTTAGTGAATTATTTTTAAATTCAAAAGATGATATGTATTTATCAACAACATATAGATATGGGCAAGAATTAGCAAATATTTCAAGTGAATTTATATTAAAAAATGAAGAACAAACTATTAAGAATATAAAATCTATAAAACATTTAAATCATCCAATAGAAATGTGTAAATATGAATGGATGGAAGAATATAAAAAGATAAATGAACTAGTACATAAAATTTATAAAGAAAATCCTAATTGTAAAATATTAATTCTAGCTAGAACAAATAGATGCTTAGAAAAATTGGCTAAAAGTGAGTTTTTTACAAAAGGAATAGAAGATGTTTTAATATGTAAAGACTTACCAGATGCTAGAATAGAAGCTTTAACTATGCATAGATCAAAAGGATTAACTGCAGACCAAGTAATTGTTTTTGGGCTTAGAGAAAAAGTGTTTCCTAGTAAAAATAGAACATCACATTGGATATTTGAATATTTTAAACTAGACTCAATTACAGAAAAAATACCTTATGCTGAAGAAAGAAGATTGTTCTATGTTGCATTAACAAGAACAAGAAACAAGGTTTATTTAGTTGTTCCAAATAATAGAAATAGTAAAAGTGAATTTGTAAATGAAATTGAGAAAATGATTTAAATACAAAAAAGCGAGAAGCTGGGAAAACAGTTGTTTTCTCCAGCTTCTCGTTGTGTTAGTTTTGACCTCCTTTTTTTAGCTGTTGGCAGCGATTTCGGCAAGCCGAATCGCATCCTCGAGAGTATCTGCCCCGCCGATGAAGCCGGCGTTGTGGCAGAACGTTGCGGATGCAACACCAGTTACATCCTGAAGAGCCTTCCCATTAAGGCCTCTCCATTCCTGCGGAACAGGATGACGCTGGGCAAAACTGCCCAACGATGCAGGCACACACTGCCAGTTGTACCCTCCACGGTTAGAGGGGAAGACAACGAACAGAATGTCATTCGCCTTCTCGTTTTTGGACGAGAAGATGAATTCCTGCCAAGGAGCGAACCTTTCGAGTACCATGACAGGGCCTTCAGTCCTGTCAATAGCCTTCTCCACAATGGATTCGGCCTTGGCTTTGCTCACGGCATTTGCCAGAGCATTGCCAAGGATAAGAGTTGCGAACTCCACAGCCTTCATAAAGGCTGTGTCAGAGTCTTCCTGGCTGTCCCATGTGGGATTGAAGGCAGAAATGGCAGCCGATAAAGTCATCGGCTTGCAGACATATTCTGTCTTGGGCATTTTGCCATTATCAATGGCGTCAATGCCCTGGATCAGGTCCCTGTCAATCAAGGACCATACCAGCTCGGGATTGGCAGATTCCGAGACTTCGGGAATCATACGCCCGAAGTCCCGCCAAATCAGACCAGCGGAACTGTACGGCACACCGTTTTCACGGCAACCATTTCCGCCTTTCTGGTGGTGGTCATACTTGCCCCCACCAATGTCATAAACGATAACAGGTGCGGCCACTTCTTCCGGAACTTTGAAAGTCCGGCAGAGAATAAGGTTGTTAAAAACCTTATTCAGGATGGCGGTCGCCATCGTTTCGTCGGCGTGGAATACGCCGCCATGGGTAATAGCGTTGGCTTCGATGGTTTTTTTCACGATATGGGACATAATGTTTACCTCCATTTTTTTTCAATGTTCGGCGGTCAAATCTTGACAATTCAACAGAATTGCCTAAATAATTGTACAAAGCAATTATATTTATATTTTAACAAAAATTACATAAAAAGTCAACTTAATGAATTATTATAAATTTTAATACTAAATATAAGAAAAACAAATAAAAAAACTTTATATAATGTTGAGTTGTAACGAATATTGACTAAGATTTTTTAAAATGATAAAATGATAAAAAAATAAATAATTAAGGACAAATGAATATGAATGAGGATGTATTTTCAATCAATAATTTTAATATAATAGAAGATGGAGAGAACTACTACTTATTTAGAGCATTAAATTTAGATGACCAAAGAGAAATAAGTGAAGGAATAAATTCAAATAATGGAGAAATACAAAAAGTAATTACAAATAAGCAAAGATACCCAGAAAATGATAGATATGCAAATGAGAAAGAAATTTCATTAAAAGAGATATGGGATCATACCAAAAGTGTAAATTTTTATAGAGGAACTAATTGTATTTCATTATCTTCAAATGCCAATGTTTCTATAGACTATGGTTCAAAATATGGTGAAAAATATTTAATGATAAAAGTACCAAAAGAACAAAATAGTCAAATCTATAATGCAGGGCAATATATGATTTCGGAACTAAATAGAATTTTAGAAAACAGAATATCTCAAATACCTAAAGATTCTGAAATTGTAAGATTAGTACACGAAATAGAAAGCAAAGAAAATTATAATGATATAAAAAAACTAATAGTAGAGAGAGTTAAATGTACAAGTTTAAGTGGAAGATATACAACTACAAATAATATTAGAACACGAGAATCAATGTTTAAAAGATTTAATAAAAGACAAGCTTTTTCAGAAGAACAACAATTAGAATACAACAAAATAATTGGTAAACTTACATTGCTTGAAATATATGGAATGTTACCAACAGAAATTTTTAACAATATAAATATATCATCATTAACAAGTACAATAGGAAGTGAATTTTCCAATAGAGAATTTGTACATTATGGAGAAATAAGTGCAGATAAATTTGTACCAATATCCAAGATTAACCTTGATATGTTTGCTTTATTACAAGTTGCAAAAGAACAAGGAATTGAACAACAAGCAATAAATAAAATAGAAAACAAATTGATTGAATATACAAACCAAAGATATGAATTAATTGAAAGAGATAACAAACTATATTATTCAAATGGTAGAGAAGCAATAGATTTACATTTAAGTAATGATAGTGTGCTTATAAATGAAAATAATTTGAAAAACAATACTAACTTTTCTGTTGAAGAAATATTTGATAAAACAAATGGTAGTATAAGTTATTCAAAAGCTCAAAATGCTACGCAATTTGTATATAATTTAAGTATAGCACAAAGAAAATCAATAGAACTTGCAAAAGTTTTAAAACAAATTATAAATGATAGCAAATTAGATGCAACTATAGATGAAATAGCCCAAAAATCAATTGCAATAAATGATAAAATAATTACTAGAAAAAATGGAAGAGGAATACAAATATCTGAATCTGTAAATATTGATATGAATAGAGGAAGAAGAAAACAATTTTCAGATGAGGAACAAAGAAAAATATATGAAAAAGTAAAAAGTCTTTCACCAGAAAAGCTTGAAAAAATAATAGCTAATAATGGAGCAGAATTAGAGCAAAAAATTTATATTGAAAATTTAAATCATAGTAATATTGATATAAACAAAACAAGAGAAGAAAGATTAAATAGATATTTTGCAGAAACTATAGTAGACGGATTAGACTTTTCTAAAATTTATAAAACAGCAATTACACAAAAGGACATGACAGAAGAAGAAAGAGAAAAGTTAATTTCTCAAATAGAAAGAGCTGATTGTAAAAGATTATACAACGCTTTTGTAAATGCTGGAGTTGAACAAGAAAATATATCTGGTTATATTACAAATTTATTGATGGACAATGGATATAAACAATATAATTTTGTTGAATTATCTAGAGCAGAAGATTTGGAAAATATAATAAAAAAGAATGTTCCAAATCTAAATTGTAGAATACTACCAACAAGATTGGATAAACAACTAGGAATTGAAGATAATTCATATATTGTACCAGAAACAAAAATCAAATTAAGAGATTATCAAGCAAGTGCACTTGATAAAGTAAACGAAATTCATCAACAAAAAAGGTATGCTGCTACAGTTTTACCAACAGGAGCGGGAAAATCATTTGTAGCAATGTCTTTAATGATGCAATATAAAAATGGAAATATTTTATATTTTGCTCCTAATACAGAAATTCTAAATCAATTAAAAAGACATATTGCTAAAAATATATTGGAAGATGAGAATGCAAATATAGAAGAAGCTTTTCCACACTTAAAAATGTTTTGTTATCAAGGTCTAACAAGAAGAGATGAGGAACTCTTAGAAAGTTATGATGCAGATTTAATCATATTTGATGAATTACATAGAACAGGTGCTACAAAGTGGGATGGCAAAATAAGAAACTTAATAAAAGGTAACCCAAATGCCAAAATATTAGGAATAACAGCAACTCCTGTAAGAGATGTAGATAAAAGAAATATGGCAAGAGAAATTGCAGAAGCTACAGGAGAATATACAATAGAAGAATTAAAACAAAAAAGATATTTAGCATCTGAAATATATCTATTAGATGCAATGCAAGATGGAATTGTTGTTAGCCCAAGAGTTGTTACTTTTGATTATTCTTTACAAGACAGTGAACAATATCAAGAAATTAGAAAGATGTATGAAGAAGAAACAAATCCTCAAAAAAAAGAGGAAATAAAAAAAATATATGATGAAATGAAAGATATTATACAAAAATCTCAATTAGAAGGTATGTCTAAAATTTTTGAAGAAAATATAAACAACAAACACGGAAGATATATTGTATTTTTACCAAGAAACAATACTGATATGAGTTCAGAAGAATATGTTAAAGCAGAAATAGAAAAAATAAAAGAGAATTTAAAAAATATAGATTCAGAACCACAAATAGACTATTTACTAAGTGATAGAGAAAGAAAAAGCGAAAACTTAACAGCAATATCAAATTTTGAATCATCACAATCAGAACACTTAAAATTAATATTTGCAATAGATATGTTAAATGAAGGTGTTCATGTTGATGGTATAGATGGAATTATAATGTTAAGACCAATAAGTGCTGAACATAAAATATTGTATTTACAACAAATTGGAAGATGTATTTATTCTGTAGACCCCCAAAAGCCTATAGAAGAAAATCAGACACCTATAATTTTTGATGTATATAACAATTATTTAGAACAAAATATGGATAGAGAGGCAAACAGAACTACACCCACATCTGATTTACAAAGATTACAATTAATAGTAAATTGGGTTAATCTTCACGGATATATTCCAGACATAGAAAGCGAAGATATTGAAGAATTTAAAAAAGCGAGAACATTAAAAATAATAAAAACTAAATATGAGAAATATCTTGAAGGAATAAATAACCATAATTTAAGTGAAACAGAAATATATGAAATAGAACAAGTATTAGAATTAGGAAAAACAATTGACTTATGGAATTTAGAGATTCCAGAAATACCTATTAAAGAAGGAGCAAAAAACATTACTAGAAATAATGTATTTAAGGTTGTAGGTGAACAAAAAAGATTTCTAGACTTATTTAAGAAAGCCAATGAAATAAAGAAAGAGAGAAAACCAGGACCAAAATTAAGAATAAGGAATATTATTTCTATATTAGATGTATTATCAGAATATGGCATAGACATTAATAATGATAGTATGAAACCAGAAAGTACTTTAGGAGAAATATTTGAAACTTTAACACCAGAGATAAAAAAATTGATTTTAGAAGAAGTAGATTTTCCAATGGATTATCCAATAGGACAAGAATATCAATATGCTAGAACAGTATTTTATAATGGAAGAAGTGAATTTCTACAATATGATATTAATGTTTTAAGAAAATGTGGTATTTTTGAAAAATTTAAAAAAGGTAAAGGATTTATATGTGCAGTAAAAGATGGTTTTATTATAAATGGACCAAGTGAATATGGTAATATTAATATAGAAACAGGAACTTACTGGAATGAAGAAGGAATAGATGTAGATGGATATGATGAACATGGCTATAATAAAAAAGGTTATGACAGATCTGGTTATAATAAAAATGGCATAGATAGAAATAATTTTGACAAAGATGGTATATTTTATGAACAACAAGAGGATGGAACTTTTATTAATACAGGACGAAAAGTAGATAATAATGGTTTTAATAAAAAAGGTATGTTTTGTGAACTTCAAAAAGATGGAACATATATAGAAACAGAAAGTGGAATAAATCATTATGGTTTTAGTAGAGATGGATTTTGGTACCCTAGAAATGCCCATTATTATTCAGATTATTATGAAGGAAGGATTGTAGATAATAATTTTTTTGATAAGGATGGATATTATTGGAGACCTGCTCAAGAAGGCGAAAGTGGAAAATTTATAAATAGAAGAGAATATGTTAATTCACATCAAAAAATTAATGATAGAGGTTTTGATAGAGATGGTTATTGGTATATAAAGAAAAAAGATGGTACAATTGAAAAAACAGATAGAAAATTTGACAATAATGGTTTTGAAATAGACGGATTATGTACTAGAAAAACAGTCAGTGGAAAGCAAATTAGAATAAAACAAAACCAATATGGATTTGATTTAGAAGGAAACTATTATCCAATTCGAGGAGGAAGATATTCAGATAAACCATATGGTAAGTATGATAATTTTGGATTTGATGTAAATGGAATAAATATAAAAACAGGTAGTAGATTAGATGAAAATAACTTTGACAGAAATGGAATTTACTATAAAAGACAAGAAGATGGAAAATTAAAAAGTACTGGCTTAAGGGTTAATGAAAGAGGATTTAATAGGTTAGGACATTATTGCAAACTACAATCAAATGGAAAATATATAGATACACAAGAAATAGTAGATCCAGAAGGATATACTATTAATGGATATGATTTACATGGATTTAGTAAAAGAGGATTTTATCATGATCAAGATGGTCAAATTTATGACCCACATGGGTTTAAACAAGATGGAACTTATTTGGAAACAGGATTAACATACAATAAAAGAAAATTTAATATAGATGGAAGACATATTATTACAAAAAAGAAAAGAGATTTAAGAGGATTTGATATTGATGGTAATAATACTGAAAGATTATATGGTAAAGAAATAACAACAAAATATGACAGTGAATTTTTTGATGAAGATGGTAAACATATAGAAACAGGAGAGTTTTTTTACAATGGATATAATGCATACCATGTAGATGAAAATGGAAAATTGAGAAATGGACAAGAACACGAATATATTACATTTGCAAGAAATTATATACAAGGAATGTTATCAACAGAAAAAAACAATCAATATTTAAAATCAGCTCAAGAGTATTTACGAAGTTTTAAAGACAAAAATGCTGATGAAGAAAAATATAGAATTACATATATATTATATGCTGCTGGAGAGATGTATCCACAAATAAAACAAGACTTAATGAATGAAATAGAAAAAACGATGAAAGAAATACAAGAAAAACAAGAACAATTAGATAAATTATATGAAAATGTAAAAGGCAAAAAAGGAAAAATTCAAAAATTAGAAAAGGAAAAAGCAATGCTTGAGCAAGGTTTACAAAATATTAGAGATTTAACAGAATTTAGGTAAAATAAAAAATTCACATTAGAGAAGGAAAATTTTTGAAAATGAAAGAAAATAACAATATAATAAAAAATTTTTTTAGTAAAATAAAAGAACTTTTTCGAAAAATATTTACCAAAGAAGAAAAATACTTGTTAAATGAAAAAAATTCGAATGAAAGTAACTCAAATGAAAATGTCTCAAATGAAAATAAAGTCAAAGATAGTAATATAAGAAAAAAAAGAGAACAATATGAAAACGAAAAAGAACGAATATTGAAAATATATGCAAATCTAAAAAGTGGAAAAATACAGGCTGATGATTTATTAATAACAGATTTAATACAAGTAACAATTTTATTAAGAAATGAAAAGTCTTTATATGCAGAAAAAATATCAGAACAAGAGCAAAAATTAAATGAGTTAGATAAAAGAATAACAAGTTTGGTAGATGAAAATACAGCATTAAAATTAAAAACAACTAGTTAATATACATTTTATAAAATAATGAAAAAAATAATCGATAGCTTAATAAATAAACATCGATTATTTTTTATATAAAACACTTAAAGAAAAAAATTGAAAAAAGTGAACCCAAAAAGCAGCTAAAAAAATCTAAAGAATAAAGAGAAAAAGAAAGGGGAGAAAGATGGATAAAGAAACGATAAAAAAAGCCAAGCAAGGAGATGCAGACAAAATTGGACAAATCATACTTGAGAACATGCAAACATTATACAGAGTAGCATTTGGCATACTAAAAAATGATGACGAAATATATGATGCAATTTCAGCAACTACAGTAAAAGTATTCGAAAATATCCACACACTAAAAAAAGAAGAATATGTCAAAACATGGATAACAAGAATACTAATAAACGAATGCTACAAAATATGTAATAAAAACAAAAAAATAATCTATTTAGAAAATGTACAACAAAAAAATCTAGTACATAATGACACACATGAAGAATTAGAATTTAAAAACCTAATTAGAAACTTAAATGATGAACTAAAAGAAATAGTAATTTTATACTATTTTGAAGACTTTAGTATTAAAGAGATATCAAAAATAATAAAAATCCCAGAAGGAACGGTAAAAACAAGACTATCAAGAGCAAGGAAAAAACTAGAAGACACAATATTAAATGAAAACAAAAAGAAAGGAGATGAAAAAGCTAATGGATAATAATGAATTAGATAAAATTTTAAAAGAAAAATTAAAAGGAAAAATTCAAATGCCACAAGAGATGCAAGAAAAAATCAAACAAAAAGTAGAACAAGAAAAATCAAACTATAAAAAGAGCAAAAACAAAAAAAATAATAAATTAAAACCATTAATATCAATAGTAGCATTATTAATAATAATATTTACAGCAGACTTGTTAATAAACAAAAATCTATTTAATGAACCAGAAATAACTACAACAGTTGTAGCAATAAAATCCATAGAACCCACAAAAATAAATAATGGAATAATAGCAAATGATACAGAATTTATTATATACACAGATGGACAAAAAGCAACTAAAGAAGATGTACAAAGAAGCATATACATAGAACCACCTCTTGATTATGAAATAAAAAAGATAAATGATGAACAATATAAACTAGAATTTAAGCAAAATATACCAGACAATACAATATTAAAATTACAGTACATAAAAGATAAAATAACAGAAGACAGTTGGGCATATCAAACATCAAATAAACTATCAGTAACAAGTACACATCCAGCAAATGGAGAAAATACAGTTTCTAAAAACACAAGTATTGAAATTAAATTTTCTTATGCTGGTATAGAAGAAATACAAAATAATATAACAATAACACCAGAAATAAAAGGAACATGGGAACATTATGGAAATATATGGAGACTAATACCAAGTGAAGAACTAAAAGAAAGTCAAAAATACATAATAAATATAGCTAAGGGAATAGAAGCTGAAGACAAAGTACTAGAAAGTGATTATACATTCAGCTTTACTGTAAACACAGAAGATGAAATGCCTAAATTTACATATAATACAAATTCAATAGACAAAATAAGCACATTCAAAAAAGATGAACAAATAAAAATATATTATACAATAAATTACAGTACAAGTAATAGTGAAATAGGAAAAGTAGAAATAAGTAAATTCAATTCAACAGATGGATTTTTAGAATATTTAAACACAGGAAATTATACAAATTCATTAGAAACAGAAGAATATGAATATGAATTAAAAAATAATTATATCCAATTAAACAAAAATCTAACAGACGGATATTATGTAGCAAGCATACAAACACAGGAAGGAATAGAATTATTTAACTGTCCTATACAAATAAATGACATAGCAGGATATGCAATATCAACTGAAAGAGATGTTATTGTATGGGTAGCACAAGGAAATAATTTAGCAGAAAACATCAATGTAGAATATTCAGGAAAAGAGCAAAAAACAAATAAAGACGGAATAGTAGAATTTAAAGGAATTTCAGATGGATCACAAACAGTAAAATATGTCAAAGTAGGAAATACTGAAAATAAACTAGTAATAGGAATATATAATTACGATTTAGAAAATTATCCAACAGGATATTTATATACAGACAGACCATTATATAAAAATACAGACACCATAAACATTTGGGGATTTGTTCCAAAAGAGCTTTTCTATGATGAATTAGAAGATGAATTTTATATTCAACTTGGAGAAGAAGAAAAACAAAAAGTACAAGTTGATGAAGAAGGAAATATCAACTACAAAATAGAATTAGAAAACCATGTTGATGGTGAAGATATATATATATCACTATATTACAAAAATACAGTAATTGCATCAAGAGCAATCACAATAGAAAATTACGAATTACAAAATTATATATATGAAATAATAAAAGACAAAAATTATGCTCTTTCAGGAAGTGAATATAACTTTAAAGTACAAGTAACACATATAACAGGATTAAATGTACCAAACAAAACAATAGCAATAGAATACAATGATATTACATATAGAGAAACAACAAATGAAGAAGGAATAGCTGAATTTACTATAACATTAAACCAACGAGAAAATGAAAGTACAATACCATATATGGACACAATAAAAATATATAATGGAGATTTAGAAGAATACAATACAACACAACAATATTTAGAAATATATGTAATTAGCAAAAACACATATTCAAAAATAGAAAAAACAGAAGGAAACAAATATCAAGTAACATTATATAAATTAGCAACAGATAGAAATACACAAGTAGACTATGATTTACAAGAAATTTATGATGGATTTTATAATACAGAAATAGAAATCAACCTAAAAGAAACTGTATATCAAAGATATATGATTGGATACCAATATAATAAATACACAAAAGAAAATGAAGAAGAATATTCATATGAACAAATAAGTGAGAATACAACAAATATAACAAAAATGGTTACACAAAACGGAAAAATAGAATTTGATACAAACACCTTAGATATTAAAACAGATACAGAAGAAAAAAGATATCAATATGAATTACAGTTCAAATATAAAGATGGAAAAGGAAATGAAGTAATAGAAACAGAATACATTTATAATGAGTACAGTATAGATAATTCAGGAGTTTTTTATGAATCTTTCGAATCCGGAGATATGTTATATGAAGCAAGTTATGATATAGACATGTATTCATATTATACATACAGATATTTATTAAAAAGAGATAAAGAAGAATTTACAATTGGAGAAACAGTAAATCTAATACTAGCAGAATGTACAGAAAATGGAATACAAGAAATACAAAATCAAGGAAAAATACTAAGAATTGTATTACAAGAAGATATAACCAAAACAGACATTATAGAAGACAACAATTTTAATTACACATTTGAAGAAAAAGACTTTCCAGGGTGCAAAATAACATCAGCATATTTATATAATGGAAAATTCTATAGAATGCCAATATACTATTTCGACTTCCAAGAAGAAGACAGAAAAATAGATATTGAAATAACAGCAGATAAAGAAGAATACAAACCAGGAGATGAAGTAACACTAAAAATTAAAACCACAAACAAAGGAAATCCAATAAAATCAACTGTAAATGTAAGTGTTGTAAACAAAGCAGTATTTGAAATAGAGCAAGATATAACAAATATAGCAGAAAAAATTTACCAAAACAAAAATTATCCAATATACACATATTCAACATATAGAGATTATTTATCAATTATGCCAGAATTAGGTGGTGGAGGAGATGGTGAACCAAGAGGAGACTTTGGTGACACAGCTTATTTTGAAACAATCTCAACTAACTCGAAAGGAGAAGCAACAGTAACCTTCAAATTGCCAGACAATGTAACAACATATATTGTAACAGTACACAGTGCCAATAAAGACTTATACTTAGGAGTAGACAAAACAGAGATAACATCTAAATTAGACTTCTTTATCCAATATACAGAACCAAGAAATGTAAAAACTACAGACGATTTAGTATTAAATGCAACAGCAATTGCAGAAGAAAAATATGATGTTGAATATGAATTCACAATAAAAGAACTAAACCAAACATTAAATGCAACAGGAAGCACAAATGAAATAACAACAGTTAATTTTGGAAAACTACCATTTGGAACCTATACAGCAGTAATAAGAGGAAAACATGAAAATCAAGAAGATACAATAGAATACAAATTTAATATAGTAGAATCAGCTCAAGAAATTCAAAACAAAGAAACTATGGACATAAAAAATCAAAGTACAATAAAACCAACCAGAAATCCAGTAGTACTAGAAATTTACAACAAAGAAATGAAACAATATTTAGAATACATTGATTTTATTGAACAAACTTTAACACAAAGACTAGACACACAAATTGCATATAATAAAGTACAAAACTTAAAAAATGAATATTATAATACCAAAAATGCAAGCAACTATATTAACTTATCTGATTATATAGGAGATTCATATTTCAAAAACTTAAAAAGTGGAGAAGAAAACATTGTTCTTACAGCCTTAATAAGTAAATTTGCAAAAGAATATTATAGTAGTGCAATAACATATGGTATTAATACAAAAATAGCAAAAGATGACAACATATTTGAAATATATCTACTATCATCAGCAAATAATGAACCAGTTTTAGCAGATTTATTATATTTAAAACAAGAGCCAGACATAGAAAATTACAACAAATTATTAGTAACACTATCATTAGAATTTTTAGGAGATTATCAAAATGCAAAAGATTTATATAATACTATTCAATTATCAGAAGAAGAAGCAAATCAATATAAATCATTAATTGCTTTAATTGAAACTTACATAGAGAATAATAATGCCATCACAAAAATAAATGAACTTATAGAAGAAGATCCAGAAGACGAATACTTAAGATTTGCAATATTAGCATTTTTTGAAAACAATGCAAACGAAATAGAAAAACAAGACTCAGTAAAAATAACAAGTAGTGATATTAATGAAACAGTAACAGTTAATGGAATGCAAGTTCAAACATTAACAATTAATAGTGAAGATCTAAACGAAATAAAATTTGAAACAGAAAGTAATGATTTAGTAGTTTCATATTATTATCAAACTCTAATAGAAAATATTGAAAGTGATAAAATTAAAAAAGACATTAATATAAATCTTAAAGGAAACTTGAAGAAAGGAAATAGTGTTACATTAGAAATAAACTTTAATGAAAAATATGAGGGTGAAATAAGAATTGCTCTTCCAAATTCACTAAGATTAGCCGAAAAAGAATATGATTATAATAAATATTACTTAATTAATAATCAAATAGATTATGTGACATTTTATAAAAATGAAAATACAACTAGAATGGAAATACCTTTGCTAGTTACTTTAGAGGGAAATTATAGGTTTGAAAATATTGTTTGTGTTGATAATGGTATGTATCATATTTCAAATTCTTTAGATTTTGATATTGGTAAATAATAATAAAAGTCGCAGATGATGAGCAATCTGCGACTTTTACTGTTTATTCGAATAAATCTGCATGAGTTCCTGTACGAGTTAACACTAAAATAAGTTTATCATCGTTTTTGGTATATATTAATAGCCAATCAGGTTTTATATGGCATTCCCAAAGACCGATTTATTTTTGGCTCTAATAAATGATTGCAATATTTTTCAGGTAATATTTCACCATTTGAAAGTAATTCAATTATTGTTTTAAAAGCCTTATCGTCAAAGTTATTTCTATTTTGCATTTTTTTGTAATCTTTTTTGAATTTATTTGTCATTTCAATTTTATATTTACTCATCCTCGCTATTCAACTCCTCCATTAATTCATCAACAGTATCAAAAGATTTATATTTTTCAGGGCTTTTAATCATTTCTAGAGCTTCCCTAATAGCTTCGATAGTTTCTTTATTATATTTTGGCTTTTTTATTTCAAAAGGAATGCTTTCAGTTAATACAACTTGTTTTAAGAAAACAGTTACAGCATCTGCTACATTCATTCCAAGGTCATTAAGCGTTTTTTCAGCCTCTTTTTTTAATTCTGGTTCAATTCTAATATTTATTGTATCTGTTTTTGCCATTGTAAACACCTCCATATCTTTATAATTAAATTGTAACACAAAGTAATTACAATGTCAATTTATTTTATTGTTTTGCCCAGAAAAATGTTACAATATACATAAAATTAAATATACTTAAAAACACTTTCAGGATATAATATTTTGTTTTTATTTTTAAACTCATCAATATCAACCCACATAGCCGTGCACTTGCCGTGGTCATCTATAACAGAATATTCATCTTTATAATCTTCATCAGGCAAATCTATAGAATAATAAAAAACTAATTCATGAGCATTTTTACCATTGTAGGTAAAAATATTTTCAGAAACACCTAAAAAATCTTTAACAATAATATTCACGTTAATTTCCTCAAGAAACTCTCTTTTTAGAGCATCAGAACTTTTTTCCAAAAACTCAATTCCGCCACCCAAACATCTATAAAATGTTTGATGTTTAACTTTGTCATATCCTTCACTAACAAGTAATTTATTATTTTTAATTGCAAGCCCCAAAACAATAGGTCTTATTTCTTTAAACTTATCCATAAAAAACTCCTTTCCAAGGTAAACATTGTTTTAAAAATTATTTTATCATATCCAATATATTTTCATTTTTAGAAAAACTCTTTAACCAATTATTCAAATCTTTTTGCTTTTTAAAAACTAATAATTTATAATGAGGAACATCATTAAGCAATTCCAGAACTTTAGGACGATTCTTTTTATTATATGTAATGACATACTTGATAAAATTAAAATCAAGACGTTCTTTGCAACCAGGAAGCTCAAATTTTTCCTTATTAAAATTCTTTATAATCCTTTTTGAAACACCTTTCAAATGTGCAAAAGTTGAATAATCTAACCAAATAATTAAATCAGCTCTATCCAAACGTTCTTTTAAGGTCTTATTATAATTGCCATCAATAATCCATTTATCTTCTTTAGATTTTGAAGAAATAATTTCATCTCTTTTATGTTTATCTATCTCAACCCAATTTGCATTATAATTAATAGCATCCAAATGAATAGCAGGAATATCTAATACTTTAGACAATATATTAGCCAAAGTACTTTTACCACTACCAGAGCCTCCAATAATTGAAATTCTATTTGTTTTAATATCAAAACAATATAATTTTTCTACGTTTTGCAGTGTTTTCAAATAAGTAGCACCAAATTTTTCATAATAATTATTCAAACTTGTTTTTAAATATAATTTAGGGATATTTCTCTTTCGAGCCTCAGACAAAATAGCATCATTAAGAATTTTAGAATAACCGTTGCCTCTATATTCTTCTTTAACAAACATAGTAGCATACCAAGGAGTTAGATCAATTCTTTCATCTCCATCAGTAGGGAAGATAGATACAAAACCTATTAAAGTATTATTTTCCAGTAAAATCAATTTGCAATATGAAGGATTATTAAAGTTTTGAACAATTTTAGGAATCTTATTTTGAACCTTTTTTTCAAATTCTTCTTCAGAATTTGTCTGATGACCCCATTCTCTTTGTGTTAGTTCGGCAACTTCTCGAAGAAATTCTTGTTTTTCTTTAATATTATATATTTTTAACATATTGCCTCCTTTTTAATTTTGAAAAAAATTTTTTAGAACATTGAATAAAAAAGCTTATCTTTAAAAGCCACTATTGATTATACACAGTTTGTATACAAAATGTCAATAAAATTATATACTTTTTTTTGTTAAGATGTTATAATTTATTCTGTTTACAAAATATTAAAACAATGGAGAAATAAATATGATAAAAAGATATAAACAAAATGAAATAAATAAATTAGCAAAAATACTAAAAAATGACGGTGTTATTAGTGTACCAACAGACACAGTTTATGGGATATGTGCAAGAATAAACTCAGTAAAAGCACATGATAAATTAATATCAATCAAACATCGTCCAATTACAAAATTATTGCCAATTATGTGTACTGATGAAGAACAGATAAAAAATATTGCACTAGTAGACAAAAAAGCAGAAAAATTAATTCATGCATTCATGCCAGGACCAATTACATTAATTTTAAAGAAAAAACCAGAAGTACCAGCATATGTAAACAATGGGAAAGATACCATTGCAGTAAGAATGGCAACTTCAAAAGCATTAGAAAAATTAATCAGAAAAGTAGAAAGCCCAATTTTTATGAGTAGTGCAAATCAGAGTGGAGAACCAACTTGCACTAACTTAGAAGAAATAGAAAAATCATGTCCAAATTTAGACGGAATGATGGAAGGAAAAGTATTATTTGGAAAAGCCAGTACAATAGTAGATTGCACACTAGAACAAATCAAAATAATACGACCAGGTCCAATCACAATCAAACAAATTGAAGAAGTAATAAACAGTTAATGTCAAGAAAGGTTTTTTAATAAACAGATTTAAGGAGAAATTTATGTGTTTTGCGTGTTTTTTATATTCTCCAAAGCTTTTGCTAGTTGGTCTGGACAAGAAGTTCCCTTATTACCACATAATATACCCTTAAGCTTCTTAATTGCCTCATCAATATCCATACCTTTAACTAATCTTGCCACTCCAACAGTATTTCCTGGACATCCACCAATAATTTCAACATTTTTAATTACATTATTTTCAACATCTATTTTCATAACTTTTGAACATACACCTTTAGGATTATAAATATACTCCATTTTTATCACCTCAATAAATTTATTAATATCTAAATTTAATTTATCACAAAACGAGAAAGATAACAAGATAAATGCAAAATTTTTGTAGACTTTTGAAAATTATTATGATATAGTAATAAAAAATTGATAGGAGAAAATAGAAATGAAAATCATATTAGCATCTGGTTCACCAAGAAGAAAAGAACTATTAAAACTAATAGTACCAGAATTCAAAATTATGGTAAGCGGGGTAAACGAAGAACTAAAAGACGGATTAACACCACAAGAACAAGTTGAAAGATTAGCACATATAAAAGCACAAGACATTTACGAAAAAACTAAGGGAAACAGAATAATTATTGGCTCAGACACCATTGTAACAAAAAACGGAAAAATATATGGAAAGCCAAAAAGCAAAGAACATGCAAAACAAATGATAAAAGAATTACTAGAAGGAGACAGAACACACAGCATATTTACTGGACTAAGTGTAATAATAGACAAAGACGGTAATCACCAAGAAATAAAAACACATGATGAAGTAAAAGTATTTTTAAAACAAATGACAGACCAAGAAATAGACAGATGGATAGAAACAGGAAATGCAATGGACAAAGCAGGAGCATATGGCATGCAAAATGAATTTTGCGTATTTGTAGAAAAAATAGAAGGAAATTACACAACAGCAATAGGATTTCCAACACATAAGCTTTATGACATTATAAAAGATTATATATATTAAAAAATTATTATAATGGGAGGAAAGCAAAAATGGATTTAACAATAGATGTAGAAGACTATAAATTAAATATAAGAGCAGTAGTAGTTATAATTCACAATAATAAAATATTAGTACATAAAAACATAAACTCAGACCATTATGCATTATTAGGTGGAAGGGTAAAGATAGGAGAAGATTCAGAAACTACTGTAAAAAGAGAGATAAAAGAAGAGCTTAATAAAGAAATAGAAGTGACTGGATATATTGGAACAATAGAAAATTTCTTCGAAATGAAAGGCAGTAAATTTCATGAAATACTATTTATACATAAAGCAGAATTTGTAAATGAGGAAGACAAAAAAATAGAATACACATTAAAAAATAATGAGGGGGAAGACTTCTTGCAATACGAATGGTTAGATTTAGACAAAATAGATGAATATCCATTATTGCCACAAGTATCAAAAACAATATTGAAAGAAAACAAGTTTCCTGTACACAAAATTAATAATGATTTGAAATAGAGTTGAGAATTTAGTTTTGGGGAGAAAGTGCTGATCCACTCCACTGTAAAACTTGAAGATAATAATATATAAGATATTAGAGAAAAAATATGAAAAAACCTTCCATGATAAAACATCAAGGAAGGTTTTTATAAATGGCACTTTAGCTTGAATAATCAACAGGTTTTACCAGTGAACAGTGGTTGGCAAAAATATTTTCTATATCATTCTAAAATCAGTATTTAAAGGCTTAATATCTTTTAAATCATCTTGATTTTGTTGGCTATCCATAAACTTTTTACTATCTTCTTCTTGCTGCTCCAAAGTAGGGGCACCTTCTTTTAAAGAATTTTTAAAAGCTTCTTTTTCAGTTTCTGGTAATAAATTTTCAATTTCATTTATAAGACTAACTCTATCATTTTTCAATAGTTCATTTATATTTTCATGACTCTGTTCTAGAAGTCTATCAAAAGCTGTTTTATATTGCATAATAAAATCCTCTGGATTTATATCAATTCTTGTTCCTAATTTTCTTATAATATAATAAGCTTCTTCTCTATAAGTTTCGATCATTGGCTCAGAACTTCTATCTTCACCATATTCTTCTAAAGAACCAACAAGGCCACTTCTAATATTGCTTCGATTTAAAGTATCATAATCTTTTTCATTTAAATGAGTTTGAATTCCACTAATATATCCCTCAAGTATCATAATAAAATTATCTGCTCTATCAGTAACACATCTATCACTTAAACCATTAAAGAAATCAGTTCCTAATTCATCTAATAAAATATCTTTATTTTCAATTGGAGCATCTTGTAGTAATTCTTTAAATTTTCTCCAACTAGATTGTAATTCATTAGAAATTTCTTCTTTTGTTTGATTGTTGCTGTCTTGTGAATATACTTGTCCTATATTATCTCTTATTTTAGATAATTCATTTTTTAAATTACTTAATTGTTGTTCATCCATATTATTAAAACCCTTTCTATATATTTTTTTAATATTTATATCTTTTCTATTTATTTACAACAATTTAAACTATTATTAAACTGTATTATAATTAATTATTTTGATATTTAATAATATTAAAACATTGATTATATTTTTTGTCAATTATATGAAATTATTTTTTAATCCATAAATACATACCAGTTATTTTATCTGGTTTATATTTAAAGCCAGCTTTTTGATAAAAAGCTTCCTTTCCAGCAGTAGGGGTAAGTTCTATTTGCATTTTTTCTCCAGTAGATACATTTTCTTCTATTAATTTTTTCAATTCCAACGTAATTTTTAATCCAATACCATGTCCTTGAAATTCTGGCTTAACACAAATATCAGTCAACATACAAACAATGCTATTATCACCAACAACTCGTCCGATTCCTGCAAGTTTGCCATCAATAGTTGCTTTTACCATATACATTGTATTTTTTAGAGCTTTTTCAACTTGCTCCCTTGAATATGTCTTCCAACCAACAGATTCAACCATTTCTAAAAATTCATCACTTGAAATAGAATAATCTAATTTTATGTTCATAAGATACCTCCTAAATTTTTTAGAAATATAATTACTAATACAAATATTTTTCCATTATATACATATTTTCTTCATTTAATTCTTTTTTACCATTTTTATATTCATATCCTAATTTATGATAAAATTCACATCCAGTAATAGATGCAGGAATTACTAATTTTTTTGCTGAGATAGTTTTGGCAAATTGTTCTACTTTATTTATAAGCATTTTACCAATACCTTGGTTGTGATGAGATATATCAACAAAAACACTTAAAATCCAATATTCGCCATCATTATTGTACCAAGACTTATCAAGACTAGTAGTACCAACAACTTCATCATTTTCTAAAGAAATAAATACTTTTGTTCTTTTAGGAAAATTCTTTTTAATTTCATCTAGAGTAAATTCTTCAGATGTTTTTTTAACAAATTCTAAACTATAATCTTTAGAATTAATTTCTAACAAGTTTTGTATAATAATTCTCGAAATATCTTCAGCATATTTATTATCATAATTTATTATTTCAACCATATTTCATACATCCTTTTCACCCAAATCTTCAGAAAATCTTAGCAGAAATCCATCAGGATCCTGTATTAAAAATTCTTTATTTCCTAATAATTTATTATCTTGGCGATACCAATTTTCTTCAATATCAAATGTGATTTTATAATTCGCATTTTTAAAACTATTATAGATTTTATCTAAATTAGTTACTTCCAGTTGAAAATTTATTCCATTACCAAAAGGATAGGAAAGAGGGGCAATATCCCATTTATCATTTGTAGAAATTTCTTGTAACATAAATTGTATTTCATCCAAACTAATAAATGCAAATTTATTTTCAGACCTATCATACTCAATTTTAAAACCAGCAGTTTTATAAAAATTCAAACTATTTTCTAAATTAGTAACAGATAATTCAGGAATATTTTTATTAAACTCAAGATAATCTGAACTTCTTATAATTTCACTTTCAAAAAATTTTTCTTGAAAATCTGTCAATAATTTGATTTCATTATTGGTAAAATTCTTATTTTCTGGAGCTATAACAAGTTTATCATCATCATCATTTAATCTATGAATTATTGCAATACATTTTCCTGTATACTCTTTTAAAGGCTTGTATTCTCCTAATATGTAACAATCCAGTTCTTCGCCATCTCCACTAATTGTATTTGGAACATATCCATAATTAACTAAATAAATATGATTAGGATAATCAGGATGGCTACTTCCTATTGGTCTATCAATTTTTACATTTAAAATTTTATTCAAAAATTCTATACTATTCATACAGAGACCTCTCACAAAATAAATTTATTATCATTTTGGATAATATTAATTATTTCCTCAACAGACAAATTAGTTGTATCCAATATATTTTGAGGATTATAATTCCTATTTTTAAAATTATTTAATAAAGTAATACAACGTTCTTTCATTTGACAATCTTCAGGTCTTGATTTATCTCTTAAAAGCAAAGTAGCTTCATCTACCAATAAAACAACAAATTTTTCCTTCCAGGCTGGTACATATCCACCAACAACTTGGTGATAAATATCATCACCCTCAATTAATGCAGATTTTTTACTTGCTATAGCAAGTTTTTTTGAAACTGTACTTTTTCCAACTCCTGCTGGACCAGTTATGATATATAGGTTTGGCATTACAATTAACCTCCTAAATTTATGGTTTTAATTAAAATTGATTCTTCATTTTTTCCTATTAATTCAATTGAAACATCATCAACAATTGACTCAAATTCGTATGTAAAAGAATTTAGTCCCTCAATACTGTTTGACTGCCCAAGCGTAATGTGTGGAATGTATTTAATAGATTTTTTGAGATGATTTGGTAATATTTCGTTATATATTTCATCATGTAATTGTATAATTTCTTGATTTCCTTTAACACAATTTAAAAATAAATAATTATCATGAGATAAAGATACTCCTTTAAAGTTAATTGTGAATGGTTTAAAATTTTTTAGCAAACTGGTTAATTTTGAAATTAGCTCTTCATTAGATATATCATCAGAAAATGGAAATGCTAAAGTGATATGTGGTGCTATTAAATTTGCTAATGGATCATATTTGTTCCTTATTTTTTGAATTAAGTCTATATTCTTGAATTTTGGAAAAATTAGAATACAACGTTTATCAATATTATTATACATCATGAATCCTCCATATTTAAGGTTTGTATAGAATGAAAGTATCATATTTATTAATGGCTGTCAACAATAATTGGTAAAAATTTATTTTTATAAGGTAGTATTACAATTGATTGATGTTCAAGACTATGTTTATTCAAACATAGCTTTTTTCCAATATTCTACTTTTTCTAAAAGAGAGTATTTTGTATTTGCACTACTAGAGGAAGGAACATATTTATAATTATAAACTATTTTATTGTATTTTATATATTATTTAAATGCCATTTCTGACTTTACCAATACAGTTTTTATGCTTAGAAATTTATTTAAAAGATATTTTATATCATTAAATTCACCTTTTTTCATATTACTATCAAGAGAGCCTTTTATTGACTTGTCACTTGGCAAACTGCCTAAAATTAAGATTTTTGTTTATAATGTAATGTTAGCATAAAAATTGATGTTGTATAATATTTGTTATGGTTAGTGTGAAATTAATGTAGGCATTTTTTATATTTTGCCTACATTTACTTGACACATACTTTGTTATAAAATTGTACTACATAATCATTGAGAAAATATTTAATATATGATATAAAAAATATATACAAACTTTTGGGGAGGTAGTTTGAAAGAAAATTCTTTTATAACTATTTGTGCCTTGGAAAGGAATGAAATTTAATATGAAAGTATTAACAATAAAACAACCATGGGCGACTTTAATAATACAAGGAGATAAAAGATTTGAATTTAGAAGTTGGAAAACAAAATATAGAGGTGAATTATTAATACATGCTGGCAAAGGGATTGATAAAGAGGCAGTAAAGAGATTAGAAAAATATTTGCCAAAAGAGTTGCCAATTGGAAAAATACTTGGAAAAGTAACATTAGTAGATTGTATAAAAATGTCACCAGATTTTAAAGAAAAATTACTGAAGGAAAATAGTGAAATTTATACAAAAAGTTCTTTTCAAGAAAATTATGGTTGGCAGTTAGATAATGTAGAAGTTTTTGATGAACTAATTGAGGCTAAAGGTCATTTGAGTTTGTGGGAGTTTAATGATTTAAATTAAAATGCCACGGAAAATGAAAGTTTAATGTATAAAAGTGATTTGTATTAAGGTTCTATAAATTAAAGAATAGGTATTAGTAAAAAGGAGGAAATATTTATGGGATTCTTTAAGGACTTATTAAATTCTTCATCTTCTAAATTTAGTAAATTTAAAATTGGTGATTTTGTTAGAGTAAAATTAACTTTGGAAGCGGGAGAAGTTATTAATATTGTTGGGAATAAGATTGCTGTTAGGTTAGAGGATACAGATAAAGTGTTTTATTATAAAGAGAGCGAGCTACAAAAGTTTTTTAAGAGATAAGTGAGTGAAAATAATCTAGTTATATTTATACATAATAAAATTATTTGAAAAATGGATATATTGACAATACATCATTTTAGAATTGCTATCAAGATGTGCATTTAATAATAAAATTAAAAATGGCAGAATATTCAGCAACATCGAGTAGTATATTATATTCTGAATTTTATGTATGGTGATATAATGGTAGAAACAACATTTTATATCAATTGTGATAGATAGGAGGAACATGAAAAGCGGATATTATATTTATAATAATGAAAAATATAGATTTGAGTTAGATGATGAATATATAACAGTAGTTAATGAAAATGAAGTTAATCTGAAAAAATTTGCTGATAATTTAGATGAAAAACATGAAGAAACTTATAATATACAAGTGTTAAAAGTTAAATTGTTTCCAAATTGGAATGATGTTATTATATTTCATAATCATAATTTGGATAGTATATGCTTAGTTTCAACTTTTAGAATATTTGGAATGATAGAATTTAAACATGAAGAACAAAGAATTGATGCTCTAAACATTTATGCAAAGGAATTAGATTATATATATGATTCCACAAGGGTATTAAGTGAATTTAAATATGATGAAAAAGGAAATATGGATATTTCAATAAAACCATTTGAAGAAGTAAATTCGAGAAAAAAGCAGATAAAGGTAAAAAATACTATAATTGACTATAGTTTTGAAATAAAAAGAAAAATCTCAAAAAAAATATTAATAATTTTTTTCTGCCAATACTATTCTAAAATTTGAATGGAATAGTTTATTAGTTAATTATGAGTTAATTTATGATATTATAATGTCATGTTATACATTCATATCTTATTTATACTATAGGCAAAATATTAATTTAAACAGTATAGAATTACTTATAAGAGATAAAGAAGGCAGATATTTGAAGGTTGGGCAAATGACTATCTGGGTACATAATATGGTCAATCCAGAAGAAGATTATGTAAAAAAACATTATATAGAATATGATTTTATAAAAACAATTGATGATAAAATATTGCAAGCAATTATTGATGAGAAAATTTTTATACGACATATACCAGAGAATGAAATAAAGAGAAATCAGATTACACCGCAAATCTTTGTTGTAATTTCTTCTGCATTTGAATGGGAATTTAGTCAATTATTTCCTAATGGTGTGAAACATAGAAATACTAAAATAAATAAAATTGAAGAAATAAAAAAGGATTTGTTACAATTATCTAGTAATTATGATAAAACAAAAAGCAAGATAATAGAAAAAATAGTAGAGAATATTGGAAAAGATAACTTAGAAAGTAAACTTATCTATACTAATAAAGAATTAAAAGACGCATCTGAAGCATTCTTACAACATTTATGTAGTTTAAATCATATAAAAAATAAAGATAAAATATTTACAAATTTACAAAAGTTAAGAAATGATTTCGCACATGGAAATATGGACATTGATTTAGATTCTGACGGATTTGTAGGAATTATTTATTTAGAAAGATTAGTTTATATTATGCAATTAAAAAGATTTGGACTTGACGATAAGAATATAAAAAAAGCAATAAATAAATTATTCGGAAGTAATATAGCTTTATAAAAAATAAAAAGTAATCAAAATTATATCTCATAACCCGTTGAAATCTACTATAAATAGGTGAAACACTAAAATGATTTAAACTTACAGTAGCAATGGATTGAAAGAAATTTAATTTGAATATAATTAATATAAAATATAAAAGTGGGGACAATTTGGGGACAGTCCCCTCATTTTTATGCAATAAATAGCATATTTAAGCATTGCTAATTTATATAAAACTTAAAATTCAAAAAAGTAATTTTTGAGAATTTTGAAAAGAGTTTTTATTGATACAATCATTATATAAAATCATAGATTTCTATAATGATTTATACGAGCAATTTCTCTAAAACTTGACCTGCTTCTTTATTATGTGACTGTACTGGATGTACATAGAAGTTTAAGGTAGTAGTTATTTGAGCATGCCCTAATCTTGATGCTACAACAGCCACATCTACATTTTTAGATATAAGCAAAGTAGCATTTGTGTGCCTAAGACCATGGAAAGTAATTTTTGGCAAATTATTTTTTTCAATAAAAGAACGAAACCAATCTGTAACTGTATCAGGATGCATAGGACTTCCATTCCACGTAACAAATAGCCTATTAGAGTTAATCCATAAGTTACCACATTTTTCTTTTTCAGCTTCATACCAAGTTCTGTATTTTTTAAGAATATTGATAACTATATCTGGAATTCCAACTTCTCTAATTGAACTTTGAGTTTTAGGATTTTTTACGAAAATGCCTTTTTCAGATGTATATTGACTAGCCTTAGTAATATGTACAAAACCATTATCAAAATCAATATCTGACCATTCTAAGCCCAATACTTCGCCTCTACGCATACCAGTAAACAATGTTAATATAACAATAGTTTGAAATTTAATTTCTTCATTCTCTAAAGCTTCTAATAATTGCTTACATTGAATGTCATCATAATATTTGATTTGAGGTCTTTGGTGTTTAGGTGGTTTGACTCTATCTGCTGGATTATAAGGTATTATTTGCCAATAGACTGCATTTTGTAACATAGCATGTAATAAACGATGGTGTTCCAATATTGTTTTAGAAGATAGTCCTTTCATTACAGTTTTTCCATTATTATTTTTACATCTTTTTAACTGATGATCTTTTGAAAGATAATCATAGAAATTCATAATGTGAGTTGGTTTTATGTTAGACAATTTAAAATGTCCAAAGTAGGGAATAATTCGAGTGTTTAACATTCCTTTATATCTTTCATAAGTTTTTGGAGCTAATTCTTTTGAACCGTAATTTTTAGACCATAAATCTGTAAATTCTTTAAATGTCATTGAAGAGTTTTGTAAAACAATACCGTTTTCAATTTCATAAACAAAATTTACAAGTTCTTTATCTGCCTCACGTCTACTATTTGCTTTGATGCTTTTGGTGTACTTAATCCTATTTCCATAACTGTCAAAGCCATGTGATACAATTAATCTCCATGAGTTTTTGCCTCTCTTTTCAAGATACCCTGCCATTACTTTTTTCACCTCCTTTCAAGTATAACTATGGCAAGGATTTT